>JAJYUI010000053.1 GCA_021792595.1 Thermoplasmata archaeon
CACATCCAGGGAGAATTTCCTATGGAAGTACTCGCCGAGCAGTTCGCCTGCATACTTTGTTATGCCGTACATTGTAGTTGGACGGATGATCGTCTCAACGGGCGTATTCTGCTTGGGAGTGCCCCTTCCGAAGACGCCTATGGTACTTGGGATCAGAATCCTGTTAACGCCGTGCTCAACTGAGGACTCGAGGATGTTGTGGGTACCTACCATGTTCACGGAGAATGCAAGTTCCGGTTTCTTCTCGCCTGTGGCTGACAGGATCCCCGCAAGATGAAAGATTTCAGAAACATCCTCTTCCTCGATGATTGATGAAACGTCACTGTAGCTTGAAACGTCCAGTTTCCTGAACCTGCAGTCAGTCCCGAAATCCACGTCATCCCTCAGGTCGGTGGCAATAATCCTTTCCCTCCCGTATCTCCCACAGAGGAACGGTACAAGTTCAGTCCCTATCTGCCCCAGTGCACCGGTCACGAGAATAGTGCCCATCTTTCCGGATAAGGCGTAAAGTGCATATTAATCATTAGAAAGGTGATCCGAAGACTGCTCACGGCAGATCTTGGGAAACCTGTTTAAACCTCGACCAAATCAATGTTCATGAATTCTAGAACCGGCTGGGCAAGAACAGAACTCGAAGGCCTTGAGAATGAGGGAAGGCTCATACCCATAAGGACGCTTGAGGGCCCCCAGGGCGCATGGGTCACTATCGAGGGGAAGAAGGTGCTCAACATGTGCTCAAACAACTACCTGGGTCTCGCGAATCACCCTGAGGTCAGGAAGGCGGCTCAGCGGGCAATCGATGAGTTTGGGATGGGTGCAGGCGCTGTCAGGTCTATTGCTGGAACCAATTCACTTCATGCAAAACTCGAGGCCGTGCTGGCGGAGTTCAAGCACTTTGACTCGTCCCTGGTGTACCAGGGAGGACTGCTTGCCAACCTTGGCTCTATTCCCGTGCTTGTGGGAAAGGAAGACGTGATCTTCAGCGAGGAGCTTAATCACGCCAGCATTATCGACGGGGTTAGGCTTAGCTCTGCCAGGCGGGTTGTATACCGGCACCTTGACATGGATGACCTCAGGAGGCAGCTGTCTGAGCACAGGAAAGAGGGGAGGAAAGCCCTGATAATCACGGACGGCGTCTTCAGCATGGATGGGGATATAGCGCCTCTCCCGGATATCGCAAAACTCGGGGAGGAATTCGATGCAATGGTGTACGTTGACGATGCACATGGCGAAGGCGTCCTGGGAGACCATGGAAGGGGGATAGTGGACCATTTCCACCTGACAGGGAAGGTTGACATGGAGATGGGAACTTTCTCGAAGGCGCTTGGAGGCATGGGCGGTTTCGTTGCGTCCGATTCCGGCATCATAGCCCTCATGAAGCAGAGATCCAGGCCGTTCCTGTTCAGCAGTGCACTCAATCCAGGGGACGCAGCCTCAATCCTGAGGTCACTAGAGATAATGAAGAGTGATGACTCATACCTGAAGAAACTCTGGGAAAATGCCAGGAAACTGAAGGAGGGGCTTGTGGAGTCCGGATATAACCTGGGAGACAGCAAGACACCGATCACCCCCGTTATGATCGGGAGTGAGAAACTGACCCTGGATCTCAGCCGGGCGCTTTACCAGGAAAGCAATGTATTCGCATCGCCAATCGTCTTTCCAACTGTGGCGAGAGGATCTGCAAGGATACGGCTCATGCCTTCTGCAGTCCATTCCGATGAGGACATATCATACGCGGTTGAGTCTTTCAGGAAGCAGGGCGCGAAGCTCGGAATAATCAAATGAAAAGGCTTCCCCTGAAGCTCCCTGCCCCGGGAACGGTGGTATTCACAATTCCAGGAAGGCAGATGGAAGCAGAGGTCGTGGAGAGACCAAACAGGTTCATGGTTTTGGTCAGGCTGGACGGGGAACTGAAGTCATGCCACCTCCACGATCCCGGAAGGCTTGGAGAACTCATCTTCAAGGGAAACCAGGTGCTGATCAGGAAGACAAAGGGCCGTAAGACGGAGTATTCCATCACCGCCGCCTTGAGAGGCAGCCACTGGATACTTATTGATTCCAGGTTTCACAACAAGGTTGCATCTAGCTTCCTGCCAGGGCCATGCACACCAGAGTTCCGGATCGGCAGAAGCCGCCTTGATTTCAGGTGTGATGACTTTCTCGTTGAGGTCAAGGGGAGTACACTCTGCCCCGACAGCACTGCGCTGTTTCCGGATGCACCTTCCGTGAGGGCGTCTCACCATGCGGCACTGCTGGCAGAGAATGCGAGGGGAGGAAGAGGATCGCTGCTTCTGTTCCTTGTGTTCTCCCCTGAGGCCATGAGATTTGCGCCCAACCTGAGGACGGATCCTGAGTTCCACAATAATTTCTGGGAAACCGTGAACACGGGAACAGATGTGAGGGTGCTTAAGATCATCCTCTGCGGAAACGATCTCATCTATTATGGGGAAATCCCATATACCTCCGGATCCAGGGAGAAAGATCATTTTGAAGATTGAAGAGGCAAGGAAGCTGATACGTAACATCTATGAGGGGATACGGTCGCAGTCCCCACCACATCACTTTGAATTTTCAGATCCGTTCTGGGTGCTGATCACGACAATACTGTCCCACAGGACAAAGGACGAGGTGACAGATGCTGCTTCCCGGGGACTCTTTGAGAGATATCACGACGCTGAGGGACTATCCGGAGCGGAATATGATGAGGTGAGGTCAATAATCTCCAGGGTGGGGTTCAGCAGCGTTAAGGCCACCAGGGTGATTGAGGCGGCCCGCATCGTCATGAACGACTTCATGGGGACGGTGCCAGATTCCGTTGAACAGCTCACGACCATCCCTGGAGTTGGTAGGAAGACCGCCAATGTAGTGCTCGCTGATTCAATGGGGATTCCTGCCATCGCCGTCGACACCCATGTGCAGAGGATAGCCAGGAGGATCGGTCTCTCCCCGTTCGAGGACCCTTACAAGACGGAAGAGAGGCTTGTGAAGATCGTGCCCAGGGAGATCTGGGTTGGGTTCAATCCAACCCTTGTGGAATTCGGGAAGCATGTCTGCAGGCCTGTGGGACCTTTGTGCAGCACCTGTTCGATCAGTGAATACTGCGAGTTCTACAGGAATGGTTCCTCCAGGCAGAAGCACGCAAAACAAAAACAAAATAAGTCTTAAGATTCTTCTATACTGTCCGCGTTGTGCATCTGTACTCTATTGCGGCGCATGATTGGGGGACGAAGGCATGTCTGAAAATGAGGCAGGGAAGGAGATGAGCATCATGAGGAGCCTCTGCAATTATTGCGGGGCGTGTGTCGGCATGTGCCCGACCGATGCTTTTTCCATGGAGGAAGCTTCCGTCACGATATGGGAGGAGAAATGCATAAAGTGCGGTTTCTGTATTGTGGGTTGTCCCATCGGGGCAGTAACATCAGAGTGGTTCCATGAAGAATTATGACGTCCTTGTGATCGGCGCCGGACCCGGCGGAAGCTCGGCCGCAAGGTTCGCCGCGAAGTCCGGCCTCAGGACGCTTATGATTGAGAAGAGAGGAGACATAGGAGTGCCGGTAAGATGCGGAGAAGGCATATCAGGGGAATTGCTGAAGGAAGCATCTATCACGCCGAATCCAAACTGGATATCTGCTGAAGTGGAAGGGGCAAGGATCTACGGACCTGCAGAGAGGAAAGCCATTCACCTGTCCTCGGATAATGCAGGAAGCGAAGTCGGTTTCGTGATAGAGAGGGACAAGTTCGACAAGGAGTTGGCTTCCATGGCGGTTAGCGAGGGTGCAGATGTCTGGATCAGGTCGCCCGCGGTTGACACCATTATGGAGGGAGGGAGAGTCGCTGGTGCCATGGTTAGGCACAACGGATCCGTGGAGGAGGTGAGGGCAAAGATCGTGATAGCCGCAGACGGCTTTGAGAGCGAGTTCGGAAGGTGGGCAGGCCTCAAGTCGGTGATTCTGGCAAGGAACGACATAATTTCAGCCCTTGAGTACCGTATGGCAGGCGTGGCCATAGATCGCCAATTCATGGATTTTTATCTGGGTTCATCAGCTCCTTCCGGATATATCTGGGTTTTTCCCAAGGGAGAGAAAGAGGCGAATATCGGCATTGGCGTCCCTGTCTCGAGGCTCAGGAGCAGGGGAGACCTGAGGGAAAGGCTTGACAGCTGGATCCAGCGTCATCCTGCCCTTTCCGCTGGCCGAGCCATCCACATAATTTCAGGCGGCATATCTGTCTCCAGGTTGCCCGATAAGATCGCGATGCCTGGCATGCTTCTTGTGGGTGACGCTGCCAGGCTTTCGGACCCGCTGACTGGAGGAGGCATAGCCAGCGCCTGCATCTCCGGAAAAATGGCAGCGGGAACCAGCGTGGTGGCATCTGAGGAAGGAGACTTCTCAGCGGGGAGCATGAGAAGATACGAAGAGAATGTTAGGGAGAGGTTCGGTGGAGACCACCACAGGAACTGGCTGATCAAGGAGAGAATTGCCGGATTGAGTGACAGCGCCATTGACAGTATTGTCGAGTCGCTTTCGGATCTTGATCCAGGGAAGCCGTCGGCGGAGACTCTCGTGAATGCAGTCAGGGCGAGATACCCTGAGGCGATGAGGGAACTCGACCGGATGATGTGATCTTGCACCGCAATGCCGGCATTCTGCGGCGGAGAGGAATGCCCTTGTAACTCGGATTGTCGGAGAATGTTTAAGTATGTCAGTACATACTGAGCCTCAAGTAGATTCGAATGAAGGATGGCGGAGAATTCGATATAATCGTGGCTGGTGCGGGATTGGCCGGTTCGCTTGCTGCAACAATGGCGGCTCGCAGTGGGAAGAGGGTGCTCCTCCTTGACAGGAATCCTGAGTCCGAAGTTGGAAAGAAGACCATTTGGGGATGGACATGCGGAGACGCAGTGGCCGGATCCCATATCGACTTTGTAAGGAAGAAGACCGGACTGACGTTCGGCGAACCTGAACTCGACAGGAGAGTTGATGGTGTCTACGCGCTTTCTCCCGACCTGAAGACCAAGTTCAAGTTCGAGGGAGTGGGATACACGCTCGACAGGCCTGAGTTTGAGGCCCGCCTCCTGAAGGCGGCCAAGGATTCCGGCGCCGAGTATATGAGCGAATTCGAGGTCCAGGGCCCAATTGTGGAAGACCGTGTTGTCAGGGGGGTATACGGCAGGGACAGGAGCAAGGAGGAATTCAGGTTCAGGTCCAAGGTCGTCATAGATGCCCTGGGCATATCCACTGTAATCAGGAGAAACCTTCCAGAGAACCAGTTTGTCGACAGGACTGTTGACATAGACGATGTTGAGTCCACTGGCAGGTACATATATGAATTCGAGCTCGATCACGAGGATCTGGCATACTATGACAGGGATAATGCCCTGATTCACCTGAATAACCACATGGCGCCCGGAGGTTATGGCTGGGTTTTCCCGAAGAGCGGCAACAGGATCAATGTAGGCCTCGGTGTACAGAAGAAGAGCCTTGACATCAGGAACGCAAAACTAGGCAAGCGTGACAACCTCCAGACGCTCATAGACGAATATGTCAGGTGGAATCCGCTTTTCAGGAACCTCAGGATCTGGAACAAGAACAACAACGGGAAGGGATCATGGTCTGTTGCGGTCAGGAGGCAGATGGAAAGCCTGGTGTATGACGGATACCTCGGCGCCGGTGACAGCATGGTCATGCCAAACCCGATAAGTGCAGGCGGAATCGGGCCTGCCTTGATGTCGGGCATACTCGCAGGAGAGAATGCCGCCAGGGCGGTTGAAGCACAGGATACGTCCACAGCGGGGATGTGGCAGTACAACCTGGACTACAATGAGGCGTACGGCAAGAAAATGGCAGGCATGGAGGTTTTCAGGATATATCTCCAGTCGCTCAACAATGACATACTGAACTATGGCATGAAAACATTCCTCACAACAAAGGAGGCCTCCGACATTACACTGGGCATAGTTCCTGAACTGAGCCTTGCATCCAAGTTCAAGATGGTGCTGAAGGGAGCCAGGAACATCAGCGCATTTTCAAGCCTGGTATATGTCGTGGACAAGATGAAGACGCTCAACAGGATCTACGAGGATTATCCAAAAAGCCCTGAAGCGTTTCCCGCATTCAAGAAACAGGTTACGCACATGATTGAGGAAGCAAAGCAGAGGTTCCCCTCATCCCCCATTTAGGCAGGAATATCGTTCAGCCGGATGCGCAGGATTGCGATTGCTGCAAGAACATCAATTTTCGCTTTCTCCAAGCATGTTTTCCAGGCCGAAGTCCCCGCCCCTGAACTGGTTCTTGAGCATCTTCTTCAGGTTCCTGTTACCGTGAAGGGCCTTCATGTTCTTCTTCATGGATTTATATTCCCGCAGGAGGGCACGAACGCTGGCCTCATCCTTGCCGCTTCCCCTTGAGATCCTCTGAATCCTGGAAGCGTTGATCAGGTCCGGCTCCTCCAGTTCCGCAAAGGTCATCGAGTCCATTATTGTCCTGTAGACCCGCAACTTGTTCTCTGCGTTGTCCAGTACGTTTCCATCCAGTTTTGCTCCGGCAGGCATCTTGCTGACTGGCAGGGCATCCACGAGCCTCTTCATTATGCCTGGCTGGGCGAATTTCTCCCAGATCTCGTACATGTCCTTCAGGTTGAATTTCCCGCTCATGAGCTTGTTCATAGTCTTCTCGGCGGCTTCCTGGGAAATTTTGCTCTCCTCTGCGAACTGCATGAGGCTTTCCAGGTCGCCAAGCCCCATGAGCCTTGACAGAAATCTCTTTGGGTTGAAGACCTCCATGTCCTCCATGTGCTCGCCTGTCCCGATGAAGTAGACAGGCTGCCTTATCTCCGCCACTGCGCTCAGTGCCCCTCCGCCCTTTGCGCTTCCATCCATCTTTGAAATTATTACCCCGGTTATCCCTGCGGCTTCGTTCAGGACCCTTGCCTGGTTTCCGGTCTGCTGACCCATCGTGGCATCTACAACGAATAGCACCTCGTCCGGTTCACATGTCTTCTTTATGTGCCTTACCTCGTCGATGAGTTCCTCATCCAGAGAATCCCTTCCACTTGTGTCCACTATCTTTACCTGGATCTGCGAAAGAGACCTGAGCGCGTTCCTGACGATCTTAACGGGGTCCTTCTCCTTCTCCTCTCCGTAGAATGACACTTTTAGGTCCCTTGAAATCTGCTCAAGCTGGTTGTAGGCTGCCATCCTGTGGACATCTGCAGCAATGAGCCCAACGCTGAGACCTTTCTTCGTGAAGAATCTCGCCAGCTTGCCTGCAGACGTTGTTTTTCCCTGACCATAAAGCCCCACAAGCATGATTGTCTGCGGCTTTATCTCAAGCCTTGATTCCTCTCCCAGTATTCCAAGCAGTTCTTCATAGATTATCCGGACAATGAAGTCCTGTTCCAGCATTCCGGAGGGTGGCTTTTCCTCGCTGGCCCTCTTCTCGAGCCTCCTGGTCAGTTCAAGGGTAAGCTTCACGTTGACGTCTGCCTTCAGCAGTATCCTCTGGATCTCCTTTGACACCTCCTTTATGGTGTTTGAGTCAATGTAGCTGCTTCCAGCTATCTTCCTGAGTGTATCCCGGATTGAGCTTGCAAAGGAATCCAGTACCATGACGCCGCCTCAGTACTCTCTCCACCTGTGGCCGCATGATTCACAGGTGTAAAACTTAGTTTCAGGTTCGTCTGCTGATCTTGTCTGCTTGAGCAGGAAATACGCTCCAACATGCTTGCACTTCGGGCAAACTGCATCAGAATCCAGGGGTTCGGCAACCTTCTCGTCGTCTATTATCACTACCTGTCTTGCAGACCCGCGATTAACGATCTTGCCCGAATCCCCGGCAGATTTCGATTTCTCCTTGGTGAATCCGCAGGAAGGGCAGACGTAATGGTCGCCCGAATTTGACATCAGTGAGTCGCATTTCTCACAGAACATACGCCATCGCTAATGAAACATGAATATTTAATTTGTGATGCTGACACCTGCAATCTGCAGATAATGCCGTTCAGGCGATCTCTTCCTTTGCCGATTTGTGTTGGCATCAGCCATCGTTGATAAACAGATAGCATTTGACGATGATGTCGGGGAATGGTGACCGGAAAACATAGGTTGTGCCGCCTTCCATCGGGAATAGCAAGATCGATGGAAGTTCTGGAATCCGCTCAAGTGAAGCAACACATACCCGGGTTGAAAACTGGAATGAGCTGGCACATGTGGACTCAGTTTATGAACCGGAAACACATGTTGTAGGGATCATCACATGAGTGCAGAATATGATGAAGGCAAGATACCCTCGATACTCAGGGAGTACAGGAGAGTGGCAATAGTTGGAATATCCAACAAGCCTGACAGGGACAGTTACAGGGTGGCATCCTATCTCAGGGATCATGGGTACACGATTTATCCTGTGAACCCTACGTTCCAGGAATGGAACGGGCTAAAGGCATACCCTGACCTGAAATCGCTCTCCGCGGAAAAAGAGGTGGACATAGTTGACGTATTCAGGAAACCGGAAACAGTGGAGCCACTTGCAAGCGAAACTGCCGGCATAGGGGCAAAGGTGTTCTGGCTGCAGGAAGGTGTCGTCAATGATTCAGCGGCCGCCATGGCAAAGAACCTGGGCCTTTTGGTGGTAATGGACAGGTGCATAATGAAGGAAGTTTCAAGAATGAGTTAGCATATGCTGTCCGAACCAGCGGCCGGGGTAGCCTAGCCCGGTAAGGCGATAGATTCGAGATCTATTGCTCTCGTAGCTCGGGAGTTCGAATCTCCCCCCCGGCGTTTCAAGTCAGCCCCAAATGACCTAAAGTGAAACTTTCCCTGGAACTTTTGGGAAGGCTGTTGTCTTGCTGATATGATCGAGCCCGCAGACATACCTTGTGAATCTCTCCACGCCTATCCCGAATCCTGAGGATGGCTGAAGACCTGTTTTCGCCGCATCAAGAAACCACCTGAAAGATTCAGGGTCCTGCCTCTTCTTGCTGATTCTTGCAAGTATCCTCTTAAGTTCATATTCCCTCTCACCGCCAGAAAGTGCCTCCTGGTACCCTTCAGGCCAGATCAAGTCCATATCGCGCAGGATTCCCGGGTGGTGGTCAGATTCCCTGTCATAGAATTCCCTTGCATTGAGCGGGATGTCGATTATCCATACCGGTTGGGTGGATTCCAGTGAGATGAGCCTCTCGAAATCATCCCCGTACTCACGTTCTGCGTCGCGGTATGTGATCCTCTTGAAACGCTTGAGGATAACCGGGACTTCCCTTCCCGCAGCCTTCAGTTCTTTTCCCAATTCCTCCCTGACAGTTCCCATGGCCTCAATGATTAATTCCTCTGCAAGGTCCATGGACTTCTCCCTTGACCATCTGAGGGCTTCCACGTCAACCTGCGTGAACTCGTAGAGGTGTCTTCCCGACAATGCCTTGTCGCTCGTTTCCAGCCTTATGTTCGGTGACACGATGAATATCTTCTTCATGGCCTGCACTGCGAGTTGCTTGTGAAATATCATGCTCTTGGTCAGCCACATCCTCCCCCCATAGCACTCCATGCTTGGGTCATGGACGGGGTGGTTTAGCGGATCTGTAAGCGGCGAAATTATCACTGGAGGTATCTCCGTGAATCCCCTTTGCCTCAACGAACCAACCAGGCTGTACTTCAGTGTTCCCTGCACTTTGAGGGCCAGCTTCACTTCATCCTGCTGGAGATGCGCCATGGCCTCCGGTACTACATAGTTAGATTCCTCACTTTCAGTATAATGTTCCATGTATCCACAATTTGTGTCCAATCATTAAAATTATTTGGCATTTTTGGTCATAATGACAAATTAATTATTTCATTTCCAGATCACTTCATATGAGATCTCAACTTGACCGGAAGGATTTGGAGATAGTTGAATACCTAAAGGATCATGGAAGAGACAAGATATCCGATATTTCAAGAGTGACTGGCATTCCGAGAGCCACGATCTTTGAAAGACTGGTGAGGCTGAAGGAAGAGGGGTTCATCAGGAAATTCACGGTTGATCTTGACATGGAGAAGATGGGTTTTCCTGTAATGGCTTACATAATGATAACTTTCTCATCATCCTCTGGAGAGAACCAGAGATCCCTTGCCAGGAAGATCTCGAAACTTGAAAATGTGCTATCCGTATCAATCATCTCCGGGCAGTGGGACATTATGGTACTCACCGCAAACAGGTCAATGAAGGAGCTTTCATCGTTAGTTCTTGACCGGTTGAGAAATCTTGAAGGAGTTGCCAATACCCTTTCCATACCCGTGTTTGAGTGGATCTCATAGACTGAAGGGTGAATGCGTGAAATAAAACCGTTAAGTATATCGCTATTATGTGTGTGAGATTGCTGGGGTAGCCTAGTCTGGTAAGGCGCAAGTCTGGAAAGCTTGTGCTCTCGTAGCTCGGGAGTTCGAATCTCTCCCCCAGCGTTTCCAAACAGGCTTTGCTTGCGTTCAGACTCTTCTTGAAACCGCAAAACAACTTATGAGATCGAGATATGGCTGGATCGCACAAGTTAGGGGTGGATGCTTCATTATCCGTGAGGCGGTACTTAAAGCATAGAGGTATGATCCATCTCTATGTGCTCGGGAGCTTATCAAAATCGGTGAGAACCTTTCATCGTTACAGATTACCCTGTTTATAGCCATTGGTATTTTATGATCTCTTCAACATTGCGGGATAAACTCAATTTCCTAAATTCCCTGACCATTAGGCACTATGTTCTTATGTTTTCCCCTGTTTTGCAGGTTAGAAAGAGTTATAGGATAATGTGGAATTACACATTATGTCATTCATAAGATACAAGAAGATCGGGAACAAGGAATACGCCTATGAGGTGACATCGTACTATGACAAGGTGAAGAAGACTCCTGCACAGAAGAGTAAATACCTCGGACAGGTTGTGAACAGGGAAAGGAAAGAATTCATCAGGCCTGGCAATGTGAGCATGAAGCATGAAAAGCTGATCCTTGATTTCGGCGATTCTTATTTCCTGATCAAATTCATGGAAAAAAGAATGAAAGACGTAT
>JAJYUI010000054.1 GCA_021792595.1 Thermoplasmata archaeon
CGATCTGTTGCAATGATTGTTTACTCTATTCTGTTTTGCGCACTGGCTGTACGGTATTTCATATGGCAATGACATTTCAGATCATGCTTTTTTCAGGAAGAATTTCTCAAAAAAGTTGGAGTAATCAAGTCTTATAGCACTTTGAAAACAAAGAACAGTGTAAAAATTACTGCCAGGTAAGGACTGGTGTATTTAAAGAGCCTGAATGAACTCCTGAGATCAGGGTGTTTTACGAAAGCCAGGGAAAACATGAACATCGGGACAGTCAGAATCAAAACAATGAGCAGATAATATAATGTCTGGAAACCAAAAATAAATGGTATGACAGAAAAAACTGCAAGCATGATGGCCGATCCAGAGATGCACCATGCAGAAACCCTGTCAGAATAAAGCACAGGCAACATAGGCACTTTGGCGTTTCTGTAATCATCCCTGTATCTGAAGGCAAGGCTCCAAACATGGATAGGTATCCATATGACAACGAGAGCAAAGAGGAACCAGGGGAGCAAGGAGAACTGTGCAGTTACAGTATACCATCCGATTACCACGGGAAAACCTCCTGAAAAACCGCCTAAAACTATGCTCCAAGGTGTCTTCCTCTTCAAGAGATAGCTGTATACAAAAACATTGTCAAATATTCCCACTGCCATAAAGGCTGCTGCGTAGAATTTCTGGAATACTACAAGAATAAGGATAGACCCGGATACAAGAGTAAACCCGAGGATGACCGCCCGCCGCAATTCTATTTCACCGCTTGGCAGGGGCCTGTTTTTGGTCCTTGACATTAGCGAATCCATGTCCCTGTCTATAAAATTCGTGAGGGCCTCCGATCCTGCAGAACCAAGAGCAGTTGCAGCAATTGCCAGCATTACAAGCATTATGGACTGAATATCTAAAATTGATACTGCCATGATGCCCCCTATCGCTGCAGTGTACACCAAAAGAACCCATACTCTAGGCTTTGTATATCGGAAATACAAAGCTAATCTGCTGATTAAACTGTTAGCGGGAACAGCAACATTCGCCTTCTTTATGTTCATATGCACACCTCCATGCAACAGGGTTAAACATTTCAGGCTTGTGCCAGAAGGCCATGACAAGAGTGAGTGGAATTATGGAGAGCCTGAACTGTGGAATGCTTCAGGCTCTCGAACAAGTAGGTTTGTCAGGCGCATTTTTTCCTCACGCTCCAATCCGTGTGGAATGTATGCTTTGCTCGTACATGGAAACTGGGACAAGTACCACCGCAATTACAAGGAGCCACAGACCTATTGCCTCGATAACCCATGACAACAGCATGGTGTATATGAGCAGCCCCTCGCATCCGATCACAATTCCCGCTATTGCCAGTCCTCCAATATAAGGCCTGAAACGTTCATCACCATTGAACCATTTCAGCACAATAAAGATGCCAGCCACAATGGTTAACATGAAGAAGACAAGCAGCAGGTGTCCATTGGTGTAGGCCATATCATAGAGGTACCCGGGTCCACCATTGGGAGCCACGCCACTGACGCCAAACCCATAGTACACTTCATTGAATTCTATGAGATAACCAATCCCGACCATCCCGAACATGGCTCCAAGCCATGAACCCAGTATCGCATAGGAAAACAGCTTGTTTTCCTTCTGTTCCCTGATTCCAAGATATAACCCTGCAAGAACAATCATGGCGCCAATCCCTACAACCCCGGTCTGGGTATCATCAAGTGCCAACCCGTTCATTCCACCAGCTCCTGATACAAATACTGCTGGAATAACATATGTGCCGAAGGATGAAATCCAGTACAGGTATGTCATAGAAATTGTTCCTATGATTGAAACAACCAATCCGGCATTTATGATGTTTCTGAGTCCCGGGGAAAGCTTGTCATATCGGAATATGATGCTGCTGGCACCCACTATCATTGCCATTACTGCAGGAAGCATCTGGTGGGAATGTGACGTAAGAACATTGCCAAGAAATGTAGCCAATCCACCAAGTGACACCACATATCTGTTGAAGAATCCAATGGAACTGAATCCGTACAGGTTCCCATATTCCAGGATCATCCCAAACATGGCCGCTATTTCGGCGGAAATGCCTGCGATCAGGATCAGGAAATATGCACCCCATATTTCCTTAAATCTCGTCCTGTTGCGAAATGGCATTATTATCAGTTCAATTATCACCGCCAGGGCATCCAGGAAAACAATGACATCTCTTATTGCCTGGAACACCTCATCTGCATTTGCCGCCCAGGACGGATAGAAGAAGAACAGTCCAAGGATGCTGAAAACAAGGACAGGATAAACGCTGATGTTAACTACCTTTTTCACCAGCAGTGGCAGATCAAAGAGGTGGGCAACCAACACGATGATCAATAAGGCAAAAGGTATCATGATCACGTGGTAGTAGTTTATTACAGGCAATGTAAAATCTCCCAGTTGAAACCATGACACGCCGGGGAATAAGGGGCTCACCAGCAAGAAAAACGCCATATAAAACAAAATCAGAATTGAAACTAGCCTTGACTCTAGCCATTTGCTGGAAGTCCATGCCCAAATGTGGGTTTTCTCTTCCATGCTGTTTCATAGTCAGGTCACTAAATAATCCAAACCATTACATATGAGGGATGGAAGTCGATAAGGACTGCATAAATCCTCTCCAATATATTTGAGAAACTCTTTCGGAAGTGCCGGTTCATCATCCCACAGTCTCACTGATGGCCGGCGCCGAAGGCTTCCATTCTTGAGTGCTTGCCATTTTATTACAAGTAAGGACATGCATAATGCGTGAGTGCTGTGAGAGATAACCTTGCTGCCACTACGGCAGTATTCATTGCGCTTTGCGTTACATTGACAGTTGTCATGCCTGCCATCTCAAGCAGTGATTCCAGCTTTCTCCCAGATACTCATGAATACTCGCTTGTCATCACCGGCACTCAGGGTAGCTCCTATGGAGTGATTCCACTGGGCAGCGTTGGAACAGGTGGGGAGCCCAGCATTGGAGTAAACCGTTTTGGAACGCTGCTGGTAGGCTGGATGAACTGGGCTGGGCCACTCTCCGGGACATCTCCCGGTCTCAATGAGGTTGCTTATTCCTCCGACAATGGTTCAAGTTTCAGTGCAGCAAAGGTACTTCCCAGGACTGTCCAGGATTTTGAGTCAGATGTTTCAGTTGTCTCCAGCGGAGCAAACGGAACTTTCTGGATCGGGTACCAGTCACAACCGACACCTGCGTCCATATACTCGTCCGGTGTGACCGTTACAGAAGCCTGGAACAACGGCAGTTCACTTGATCTACCAATCCTCAGCATGTCATACGCCGCCAAACAGTATCATGATCGTGAGTGGCTCGGTTCAACTCCGAATGGAACTGTATACCAGATTGCTGACGTGGCAAGTGGGCCTGGCACTCACGACCTGCTTCTCACACGGGATTTCAACGGGAGTGGATTCGGCCAAACTCGCGTCTTGTATACAAACAGCTATATCACAGTGGGAACAAGTGCTTACAATGATTCGCTCTGGAGCATAGGATACACCACGTACCCATCAAAACAGGCGGTCGTTCTGCTGTCCAGTAATTCCGGTTCAACCTGGTCGCAGACTGCTCCCCTCCCATTGAACGTTAGCTCTGGCATTGATCCGGCTGCCGGGATAACCGGGGCAGAGTGGCAGCTGGCATGGGGCCAGAACGCGTCACTTTTTGTCGTTTATGCCGATTCACAGGGCATCTCATTAATAAAATCGTCTGATCTTGGAGCAACATGGTCTGCACCCCGGATCATTTCGGGAAATGTTCCTCGTGACACATCCTTCCAGGCGCCCACAATTTCGACCGACACGAAAACGGGGGCCATAGGCATTGCCTGGCTGGACACAAGATCAGGAAACGACACATGGGGGGTTTACCGAACATACAGCTTAAATAACGGTCTTACCTGGCATCCGGTAAAGGAGATTTCTGGGGGAGTTGTTGGTACTGGAGCTAAATTCTGGCCAGGCGATTTCATTGGAAGCACCACGACCCCATGGGGTACAGTCGGGGTGGTTTGGGGAGGCAACAACTCCAAGGGGACCCTCATTCCGTACTTTACCCAGTTTGCGCTTTCAAACCTGAGCATAAAGTCATTCTCTGTTTTTCCGCCCATTGTTACTGCAGGGAATTTCGCCAAGTTGAATGTCACTATTGCCGGGGGCACCGGGCCATTTACTTACTCCTATCAGGGGTTACCTGACGGCACTCTTAACGCTGGCAGATCTTCCGTGGAAGTCCGCATGACTTCTCCCGGGACTTACAACGTAAGCGTCACCGTAACTGATGAGAATCACTTTAGCGTCTCCAGCCAGATTATACAGCTTAAAGTGATGAAGCCCAAGGCCACCGGCAGCGGAATTTTGCCTCCAGATATTGAATACATACTGGCAGCAGCAACATTAGCCGCTTCCGCAACACTGGCATCTTACGCATGGATCAGAAGAAAGCGCTGATTTAATGGGGATGCCAGATTATTCGGCGACTGAACTGTCTTCATGTCTTTCGTTCCGAATACCTGCATGTACGGGTAAGCTCGGATTCCGCAATTGATAATGAAGCACGGTTAGAACAGTGCAGAGCGGTATGCCGCTTAATCAAGAAATCTGTTTTCTGTAGTGTAGATAAAAAAAATGGAATGAGTGTTTACTCATCCCCTCTGTCGTTCCTGTAGCCTCCGCCGCCGAATCCACGGCCTCCACGGCTGTTTCCACCGTATCCGCCTCTCCTGAATCCGCCGCCGCCACGGTACTGGTTCTCGTATTCCTTGTCGCTCATGTCAAGCTCTTCGTTGACTTCAGCAACTTCCTCGGTTCCAGGGTTTATTGACCCGTACTTTCCGACGTTGAGTCTCATGTGCCCCCTTACGAGGGAAATGTACCCGTTGTCGATGTACAGGGTCTTTCCACCCTCTACTCCGTTGGACTGCTCTCCCCAGAGGGATAGCGTGACCTTTCCTGTTTCATCTCCTATGATGACTTCGGTTACGGTCTTCTCTTCGCCAAATCTGGTGGTTATGCTCTTCTTCTCTCCTGCCGATACGACTTTTCCAAGAACATTTACTCTTCTTGAAGAAGGCGTCAAATCCTTTATCTTGGTAGTTCCTTCCATTCTACTACTTCCTTTTGTCTGTTAGAAGACAGACACTGATTCCATTTCTTTACTTAAATATGTTGTGGAACAACGCGGACAAGAATTCAATAAAGGATAACGATCTCATTATATCCAAGTACATAACATGTGGTCATGGATCCAAGAAGCCTCTTCCCTGTTTTTGACAGGTTCACATATCTTGAGTGGGCGTCTGTTGGACCCGCTCCCACGACCTCGGTGGATTCCATCAGTAAATTCGCGTCTGGCGTGTCCAGCATGTCGCTTGAAGCTTCCTTCAGCGAATATGTCTTCAACGCCGAACAGAAATCCAGGGAACTCCTTGCCAGACTTATCAATTCGAAACCTGATGAAATATCATTCACGGGAAGCAGCACCACTGAGGGGGTCCAGACCTTCCTGAACTCGCTCAACCCCGGAAAGGGAAGCAACATTGTTTCCACAGACCTTGAGTTTCCACTCATGGCCACAGAACTTCAGAAGTGGAAGGAAAGAAAGGTTGAAATCAGGGTGTGGAAACACAGATCTGGCTCTTTCAGCCACGAAGATCTTGAGAGCCTGGTGGACGATGATACGGCTGCAGTATGCCTCAGTTCAGTAATCTGGGTAAACGGATTCAGGTTTGACCTGAAGGAAGTTGCGAAGATAGCCCATGAAAGGGAAGCATTCGTTCTTGCAGATTCCATACAGCATGCGGGAGCAGTTAATCTAGACGTAGCGGATTCTGGCGTGGATGCCGTAAGCGGAGGAGCACATAAATGGCTCATGTCCCCATTCGGGACTGGATTTCTTTACATTTCCTCCAGAATAACCGACAGGCTCCAGAGGGTATCCTATGGATACGGAAACATGGAAACTCCTGCCTCCGGGTGGGAAGAATACTGGATTGACAGGCAGAAAGTGATTTTTTCAGATTACAGGTTCTCCAACGACTTCAGGAAGTACCAGTATGGAGGAATGAAGAACTATGCTGGGCTCATAGGGCTTTCGGAATCTCTCAAGATCCTTGAATCTGTTCCACAGGATGAGAGGGATTCCAGGATACTGTCATTGAGGAGAACATTTCTCGAAACGCTGGAAACGCATGGCTACTTCCTGGTAAGCCCTGTGGATGAGGAACATTCTTCCGGGATAGTCACCTTCACGACCGGCAGCCTTGACGCTGACAGGAGACTGCATGCAAGGCTCCTGGAATCAGGGATCAGGGTGTCCCTGAGAGGGGCGGGAGGAATTGGAGGAATAAGGGTTGCATTCAATTTCCTTAACAATGAGGAGGATATCGCGAAACTCGTCTCCATGCTTGAAAGATAAGTTATTCCTCTTTCCTTGATACGATTCCTGCGAGCCATGGGAGTACCTCGGTGATGAAAGAGGGCCCATGATGGGCAAAAAAGTCGAGAGGTCCCGGAGTCACATGAAAATTGCCCGTTTTCCATGCTGAAAGTGTGTCCCATCCCCTGCTGGTCACAAGTTTCTGCAGGTCTTTCTCCCTGAAATTATAATACATTTTTGGCTCGTAGATCACAACATCGGGGTCTTCTGAAAGGATCCTGCTGTCTTCCGGAGTAAGCCATTCCATGTTCTCGTTCCTGTAGATTGTTTCGATCCCATACATCGAGAGGGCGTCTGTTATGTATGAATGCCTGCCAAATGATACTGGACCCCCCAGGTCAATCTCTATGTATCCCGACAAGCCGGTTACCGCCGGTTCCGGCATTTTCCTGAACAGTTCTCTTGCCAGGCTCCTTGCCTCGTCCTCCCTGGACACGGCCTTTCCGACCCTGTTCACGAGGTCGATAACCCCTGCCACTGACTCTGGGAGTTCAAACATGACAATCGGGTACCTGTCCCGGTTCTCGAGAAAGAACTTCTCCTGGAATCCGCTCATGAGGAACATCACGTCAGGCTTGAGTTCTGCCATCACTTCATCACGGACAAACCCATAGCTCCCTATCTTCCTCTTGCCGGAAGTTTCGGGGGGCCTGGCACAGAAGGCTGAGATCCCCACAATCGACCTTTCCATCCCCAGGAGATAGAGGATCTCCGTGACGGATGGGCTTAAGCTGACTATGCGAACTGGATTCTCAGGTATCTCCCTGCTCTCGAACAGGATCTGACGGTGTTCCATGGAATTCCCTAGAATACCATGGGTACGTAACCGTCCCCGATCAGCGTGGCTATTGTCGGTCCCACCGGCTCGAGTTCCAGTCCAACTTCCTTCAGGCTGGCCTCAATGTTCTTCGACTGCGCGATCGCTATGCAACCGGTTGCGACGACGTTAAGCTCAACTAGGTCCTTGTAAGCCGACATTATCTCCTTCTCGCCGGAAGCAATGAGGCCTTCCGAAGGACCGAAGAACATCAGCCGGACATCCTCAAAGAGATTCCTCCTCTTTGCATTCTTCGCGAAGATCATGCCTGTAAGTGCCTTATCCTTTGATTCCTCTCCGGATGATATTATTATCAGTACCTTGGACATTTTTTAACAGTTCTCGAAATGATATAAACCATGCTGATGAGGTATCGATCACGCTGCATTCGGCTTTGCGAGATCCGGCTTGATGAAAAAGAACAGAACAGACGACACTGTGCCAAGTGCAAGCATTAGCCACATTCCTGAATATATGCTGTACGTGTAGTGCCAGACCGTCATGATACCGGCACCCGCGGAAAATCCCAGAGAGTTTCCCAGCCCCCATGCCATTGAATTTGAGAATGAGCCCTGCCCCTCCTTGACCTGCTGTCCTATGTAGCCAAGCATCACGGGGAACAGGCTGAATGCCATGAAGCTGAATACGGTGAATGCCAACGCCATCATGATGGGTATCTGCGTCAGCAGGAAAAGGGAGAACATTACTGCGGAGACGATGCCCGTAAGGTTAGTTGCGAATCTTCCTCCCCTCTTTGTGGTCAGTCCGCCCAGGATTGGCTGCCCAATAATTGGAGGTATGAAGGTAAGAGTCAGGAATATGTCTGCCTCAATCACCGAGTGCAATACGCTTACCAGATACGTGCTGATGTAGAGTATTGCTCCACCCAGGAATGCCGATCGCAGGAAAACCACCGCTGAGATGAATACCATGAATTTCCAGTACCTTTCAGATGAGCTTTCCTTGGCATTACCCCTTGCAGGGTGTGCCCTTGCCGGCGAGTACTTCCAGTAGTCCATCAGGCCGAAAAGGATGAACGATGAGCCGATTATGGTGTAGGCGAATATCAGCATGAAACCGTCAAAGTTTCCGTAAAAGAGAATGAAGAAGCCTAACACGGATGGCATGAGGGCACGCCCAAGACTCCCCATTGACCCGTTTATTCCCATGACAAATGGAGCCTTGATGGAACCATATGTGGTCCTAAGGATAGATGCCCCAAGAGGATGGTAAAATGACTGCCCGAATCCCAGAAAGAATGTTCCTGCTAGAACGGGAAGAAACCAGTAGTCGGGGACCGCGAATGGGAGGCCAAACATGAAGATGGATATTGCCTGAAGAGTGATCCCGATTGAGATGAGGGGCCCTTCCTCCCCCGTTCTTGACGCGACATATCCTACACCTATGCTTGTCAGCCCTGAAATCAGGTTGTAACCCACTGCCATCCAGGCAACATCCGCAATATTGATCTGTGAAATTTCCTTGTAGTAAACGAGAAGCAGTGAGAACATGAGAAAGTTGCCGTCGTTTATGAAATGCCCCAGAGAAGTGAATACCAATGATCTTGCCTTGATTCCCGGAAGTGCAACCAACATTCACGTATTTCACGCAGATATTTAATATAGAATAGCAGGCCCAGAAAACTGTTCCACAGGCGAAGCATTAAGACTTGTTGGGGTATGACTGAAACTGGGCAGTGGCTTAGCCCTGTTCATTGCTGAATGCCCGAGTGGGGTAGTCTGGATATCCTAGTGGCCTGCGGAGCCTCAGATCCGGGTTCGAATCCCGGCTCGGGCGTCGCATGATATTCTCTGGGTAGTCTGGTGAGAAAGGAAAACAGTTGTTCCTGCGACATTCTGCCCAATCGTATGACAAAACAAGTAGAAAGTTAATAAATGACGAAAGCGTTTTCGATCACGATCAGGGGACTATGTTACATCTGTACCAAGCCATCGGTAGGCAGTTGCGTTTACTGCAATAGGCCAGTGTGCAGAACACACTATGTGGAGCATGCCCACATGTGCGTGACCTGCAACAAGAAGAGGTTCTAGAGTTTTATCCTGAATGTCCTTAGCCAATCAATGTCGCTCTGGTAGATTTCCCTTATGTCATCCAGCCCATAGTACAGCATTGCGAGTCGCTCAAGGCCCAATCCCCAGGCCATGACTGGCTCCTTTATCCCGAGAGGCTTCGTGACCTCTGGCCTGAAAATCCCGGATCCTCCAAGTTCAACCTCTTTTCCCCTGATCACTGCAACCGTGTCAATGCTCGGTTCCGTGTAGGGATAATAAGAAGGGATGAACTTAAGGTCTTCAAACCCCAGTCTGCTGTAGAATTCCCTGATTATCCACTTGAGAGTGGAGAGGTTTGCGTCCTTTGAGCATACGGCCCCCTCAATCTGGTACAGTTCGGCGAGATGCTTCCAGTCAACACTCTCGTGCCTGAAGACCTTGTCGACCGAGAAAACTGCCTGAGGAGCTTCCGGGTGCTCATACAGGTACCTTATCGTGCTCACAGTGGTATGCGTTCTCAGAAGTTGTCTCTTTGCCTCGTCCTGACTCCATGAGTATCCCCAGCCCGTATAACCAGGCATTCCTGACTCATGTGTTTTTTTTAGGATTCCCATCACCTCTGGGTGTTCGATTTTCCCCTCCCTTTCAGTCTCAAGATAGAACGTGTCCTGCAGTTCTCTGGCGGGGTGACCCTGCGGGATGAAGAGTGCGTCCATGTTCCAGCCTGCATACTCTATGTAATGCCCTTTCATCTCGGTAAATCCCATTGACAGAAAAATTTCGCGTATTCTCTTCACAAGGAGTGTGATAGGGTGAAGAAAGCCGCTGTCAGACTTCCCTACAGTGGAGTTGAGATCATAGCTGCGAAACGTTTTCCCTTTCCATTCCCCGG
>JAJYUI010000055.1 GCA_021792595.1 Thermoplasmata archaeon
CATGAGCTTTAACCCGAGTCTCACGTGACTTTTTCTTTCACCCTTCAAAATCCCCTGCGTTTACTTTGTTCCTTTCCCATTTGATCCTTGCCTTTGTTGAAATTGCAAACAATAGAACTCCAAGAGCCGAAACTCCAATTGGAATGTAAAGTTGGTATACTGCCTGAACTCCGCATATTTAGGTACATGTAGCTGACTGGAGAACCTCCAGGATGTCTTTCTGTTTTTGGTTCTCTCCCTCTCGACCATTTTGCCGTCGATCTCCATCATCTGCAGCTTCTCCAGCTCCAGGAACATCTTGTCCATGGAATATCTCCTGTTGAGCCCTGATTCAGCCATCATCCTTCTCAGGGACAGCCGCACGATCAGCGAGATGAAGAGGATGAAGACCAGTCCCCTTAGGGTGGACGGTTTCCTCTGCCTCAGGGGAAATATGTCCAGGTCCGACTTCAGGATCTCAAACGTCCTTTCCACCCGGTCCTTATCGCGATAAAGATCAAGGCACTCGGTGGGACTGTAATCACCATTATACGCCAGCATGAAACGGCCCATGCGGTTCTCCCTCCGGGATATGGCGTTGTTTCTCGCCTGTCCGTGATACCTTCCGTCCTTTGCAGTCGTTCTTATGTATCTGTAATGTTCTCCGCATATGGATCGGATCTGTGCGATCTGGGCAGGTCTTTTCTCCTTTGGTTTCGTCTTTTCGATGGTGTCCATGACCTCCCTGAGGCGCCGGTGGAAGCTCGATCTTTCCCTGGCCTCCAGGTCCGGGTCATGATAAATGTATCCCGCCAGTGGAAGATCTCCAATGGAAAAATCCACATGCATGGCGAATACGGGTTTGTCGTTATGGAGCATGGTGTTATCTGCAGAATCCAGCCTCCTCATGCTTGAAGAGAACACATGCTTCACCTCCTTTCTTGAGTATGTTGCAGCGATTATGTATCCATGCTTATGCAGGAGCGTGAGATTGTCCAGGGAGAAGAAGCCCCGATCGAGGATGATCACCACCGCAGGGACGAGACTGCTGATCCTGTCCAGTGTCATTGCAAGGGTGGAAACATCCACGATGCTTCCCGGGTATATCTCGAACAATCCCGGCAGTGATCTCCGCCTCTCCATGACCAGGGAAAAGTTGATCTCGGGAAGATCCCCGTGATCCTTTGCATGGCCGAATTCGAACATGCCGTTGCCGGAATAGGATGCGATCGTTGTTATGTCATAGAGGATGGATGATTCAGGCTTCATCCGCGACGAGAAGGCAGAGAAGAACCTGTCCGGGATGCCTGCTGTTCCCGATATCGTCCAGCAGGCGCGATATACGCTGTGAAGAAACATCGCATGGGTATTCCTTCACAAGATATGTTCCGTCGTACCATGTGTGCACGAGATCCATTGGTAGCGATCTTATTGCCCGGGCAGCGGCAAGCACAAGGATGGCATTCCTGTCCTCCTTCCTGAAGAGAGAATCCAGGATGGTCTCAATGCCCAGCTCCCTCATGATCCTCAGTACAGGTATTAACGGGCCGTGAACGAAAATATTCCTGGGCAGGTGCGTCCGCATCTTTTCAATGCCATTTTCCTTCTGTACCCCCATGTATTTGCTGTGATACCTGATCTTCTTTTTCTCCCTGTCCCAGTAAGGTGTCATCTCGTAGAAATATTCCCTGCCGTTGATGATCTTCTTCCTTGTGTAGCTGTTCAAGATATGCCTAACAAGGTATATACTATTTACATGTTTTGGTCCTGGAAAACACATATTATCCAAGGTCTCAAAACGATCCAGAACGGATCATGTGCCTAAAAGGTGGGAGTTCAGGATACTGGGCCCGAAATAACCTCGTTCCCAGACAGAATTTTGGCAAGCCCTAAAAGAAAACATCCAAGCAGTCCGACTGCAATTATCAATAGCGGAATATTGCCCTTGTTTGAAAATGGTTTCATGCACCGCTCTACTTCAACATTCTCCCCATACCTTGACAGTATTTCGTGTTTCTTCGTTTGATCGTCCCACACTACGCCGGCAAATTATCCAGTTTCTTTGTTCCTCCTGTATTTTATGAATAAGAACGCACACGCTGGAACCACAAAGACATCGAACCCTATGTTGATTACAGAAAACGCCTCGAACCCATATAGATGTAGCCTGATTACAGCCAGCGTCGCACCCACGAAGGGAAAGATCATTCCAAGCAGATAGAAGATTTTAACAGACTTTGCAAGCCCCATGCTTAATATAAGGTATATGGTTCCGAAAACAAGAGCGGCGATGAGCGTCGGCAACGTAATCTTCAAAATAAAAAGTTGAAGATAATGCACGTATGCCGCTACACCTATAACAGCAGATGCGGTAACCTCGAGATCTCTTTTGGCTATTTTTACACTTTGTGAAGGTTTCAATTTTTGTCGCTCCTTTAAAGTTTCCATCATAACCACTCCCAGATCCCCTCGTCATATGGGGTGAAGCATGAAAGCCTGAAACCGGAATCGGGATGCCTTTCAGCGACTTCATAGATTGCGTTCAGCTCGTCCTCGGCGACAAGTGCGGGAATAAACGCGAATGCGGTGAACTTCCCTTCAGAGATCTTTGCGAAGACCGCATACCGCGGAATGTGGCGATCCCCGGAAGTCCTCCAGAAATCAAGGACGAAGGGTGTCGATCCGTATGTCTCCAGAATCCCCTCATCCCTTGAGATCACTCCCCTAGTGATGGAAGCGTCCAGTTCATCACGGGAGTAGACGACTACCCTGTATCCTTCAGGAGACGCGTAGGCGAAGTTCGGTTCCGTGATTCTTTCCACATTCCTGATCTGGCCCGTTACAGGATTAGGAGGAAGAAGTCCCTCGTACCCGACGACAAAGAGAGGGAAGCGAGCGTTGATCCTGTCAAGCATCCTTGTTATTCCCGGGGAAGGACCCAGTGACCGAAGGGTAAAGTTCTTCATCTCCCTGCTGAACCTTCCGATAACGTCGGATACGGCGCTCATCGAGGAATGATGGAACCTCATCTCTGCATACAGTTCTCCGCCTTCCACGTAGAGCCCGTTCATGATCAGGGATGGTATCCCGAGGAGGTCCACGAACAGGGCGTTTGTCCCGGCAGTCTGCTCCCTCTTTCCCCTGATCACGTCATAATCCCCCTTGGTCACGATGCCGAACGGTTTGAGCAGTTCTGAAACGTGGGTCTTTCCGTTTCTCATCATGAATACGTCCAGAAAAACGTCGCTTCCCTGGCTGTACCCGTATGCTGGCGCATATCCTCCGTACTTGCGGAATATGGAGAAGAAATCGCTCTCTCCCCGGAAGGATACCACCATGTACATATCGAGCTTCCTGTCTATGTCCTTGACAAACAATAAAATCACCCCTTCAAAATCTCCTCAATCTCTGAAGCTTCATTCCCACTCCACCGTAACCTTCACTTTCTTCGGCTCCTTGGAACCTGTAAGTGTTCTTTGTTGCTCGCTCAAACTCTATTTCTTTCTTTTCCACTTTATTCTCCCCTTCAAGATCTCCCTAATTTTCCCCCGCGGGTCATTCCCTCGCTTCATAATACTGTGCAACGTTTCCCTTCCAGTTTGGGTCTGAATATTGCCCATCCGCGTGAACGAGGAACCTTGGTTTTGCTATGATCTCCCTCACCTCAAATTGCTCAAAGAATTTGTGGCTGTGGCTCGTTTTCACAACGAGTGCTGTATCAAGCCCCTTATAAGTTCCTCCACATGTGACCACTTCCTCTCCGGTATCCACCTTTCCAGCATCGGTAGCCATCAATGCAACCTCTATTGCAATCTTTGTACCGGAACCAAACAGTTCCAGTGTGGAGTCTATCATACCTTCCATGCTATTCCATGACCAGTCGATCCTGGATGGCGGAACAAATGGTCTCGTTCCCTGCACGATCTCAACTCCCGATTCCCTTATTTTATTTCTCCGATCCTCATATTCTAATCGGTTTATTCCTATGGGAATATCCCCTTTTGGACCTGCAACCCTGTCAGGATAGTGCGTTACCACCACGAGTTGTATTTCAGTCTTCCTGAAAATCTGTATTGCCTTCAGGGCAGAGATTCCAGTTTCCGACGGAATTATTACTGTTCTGATCTTATTATCCAGAGCGCGTTTTCTGGCCAAATTCAAGAGATCAATAGTGTTGGTTTCGCCAGAGTACCTGAAATATGTGATGTCCTTTCTAAGAGATTCTTGCATTCTTCCACTCCTCCAGAATCCCCATCACACCCACCCCCACACGCTCCTGTCATACGATCTGACGGCAACAAGCCTGAACTTCGCGTCAGGATGCTTCTCCGACGCACTGTAAAGGACCGAAAGCTGGTCGTCCATCATGGAGAAGGGCACGAAGGTGGATGACATGTACCTGCCTTCCAGGGTGCGTGCGAGGATGGCAGCCTTGGGTATCCTCCTCTCAAGGGAGAGACGGTGAACATCGTCCAGGAATCGGGACCTCAGGTGGCGGACTGAGAATCCATCGCCATCATATGCCAGCGCCCTGAAACCTTTCTCCTCCTGCCTGTTGAAGTTGTACTCCATGTAAAAGTCCCTGTCCAGCGGGAGTCCTGTTTCCTCCAGTATGTCGGCCTCATAGGAGACCACGCCCAGGTGGATCCTGGAATCCACGGAATCAATCGCAGCAATTCCTCCTGGCGACGGGCCTAGATCGGAGACTCTTATCCTGTTTCCCATTCCTATGATCCTTCCGACTATTCTGGTGACGTTGTCCGCTGCAGAAGAATGCACCCTGTAGTCGATGTATACGCCACTCCCCCTGAGGTAGAGGCCTGTGCGCACCTGTGAGCTTACTTCCGATATCTCGTCCATTATCGAGGTAGCTGTCTTCATCTCCTCTGCAGGTATGCTGAGGATCAGACAGTCCCCCCTCCTCTCCGGGTGGAATCCTTCGACCAGCCCCGTGATCTTCTCTGCAACCCTGCCGCACATGAAGAGATCGATGAAACCCTCTCCTCCGCTCACGTGGAAGTCAAGCGGTATGGTGTCCACTTCCTTGAGCAGGAGGGGGAGGACAGGGTGTTTCTGCTCCATGGATATCGTAAGGCCAGTATCCATGACTTTCTCGACATCACGGTACAGGATGATACATCACCTCTGCCGATCCCGGGATCACAGCCATCTCCATACTTCCTCGTCCAGTTCCGAATAGTATTCCAGCAGCGGATGTATGTCATGATCAAGCATCAGGGAGTTCATCATTATGGAAACGTACTCGTCAGCCTCTGCAGCCGGAACGAATGTGGTATCGAAGAGCCTGTTGCGTTCAATAGTTAGGAAGAAGGCAATCCTTGGAATCCTTGCCTCGTTGCCCCTCTTTCTACCTTCCACTAGGGACTTCTCGTACACATAGGTCTCGTAGACGTTGTCCTCGCTCGATATCACCTCAGCCCTGCTGGATTCCATGGGGTTCGACGTGTAAAGAAGGATCTTGATTCCCTCATCGGTTACAGATCGCCCCTCTATTTCGGCTACCGCATCGGGGTGGTTTTCTGCCATGTATCCCATTAGCGGGTTGTCCACGGGTATTGGTATGGAGTATCTCACGACCGCAAGCGGCGTGTGCGCATGTATTTCCTGCATCCTTTCTCTGAGAGTGCGGGAATGCGTCATCCTCGCTATCCTGAAGTTCTGGTTCTTTCCAATCACTTCTGAAAGTACGTCATTGATCCTGTGCAACTCGTTTCCATGAAACCTGAAGTCAAGGTAGAGTTTGTCTTTGAGCAGGTAGGCATCGTTCAGTGCCACGGATGGTGCTTCAAGCAGCTTCCCGACGACCTTCATCCCCTCAACGTTGTTGATCCTTTCGGTTATGGAATAGTATGATCTCTTCTCCACGAGGTCTTTCCTCGAGAGAATGGGCGACATGGCCGGACCGGGTTTGCCTTTCTTCGAAAAGAAGAGCTGTACGTAAGTCTTTTCATTCTCTGTGAACGTGTACGCCGGTATCCTTTCACCCATCCTCGCAAGCAGTTCGAATATGCCACCATGCTGCCTTATGGCAATCACGCATCGTCTGTCCAGCTTTGCATGTACCTCACTGATTTTCATCTCATATCACCTCTCGTTTCCACCCTTGAATGGCTGAGGTGCATCTGCGTGGCCTTTCCTTAAGCCATCGGTACACTGGGCCTGAAAACCGCAATCTGCAGGAAAATCCACCACGCAACATTAACTCCTTGACCTTAGATAAATATTTCGTGGAATATTTATCCTGACTTGTATATGCATCAGTTTCACTTCATTGGCATTTCCCGTTTCTAAACTTATTTTACCGAAATAAATTAATGCAACTCTCCCAAGACTCCGTATGTAGAACCACTTGCTCATTTTACGACCGGAGAGCAAGCCTTATGGACGGTAGGTTATCCAAGAAAACTCGATGAATAATTTGAGACAGGATTCTACAACAGGTTGATCAAGGGCATAATGAAGTGCGCTGGAATAGTCAAGAAGTCTGTTGACCTGAAATAAGCAAATGAGCAGAAAGACGATCTGCTGAAGCGAATCTAGAAAAAAATTTGACCTAATGGTGGAGGAGAGCCCGGAATAATAGATTGTATCTAAAAAATTGAGGGCACTTTCAAGAAAGAAATGTGAATAGAACCCCACGCTCGCCAAGGAGAGGGAACCCGGATTTTTTCGGTGTGAGGAGGCAGCCGCAGTATGAAAGGAAAAATGATGAATTTGGAGACGGAAATCAAGGCATCCGGTAGTGATGGGAGTACTGGGATTTGAACCCAGATCTACGGGTCTCTTCCGGGATCATAGTTCCAGTCACTCATCATTAATTCAGATGACCCGTTGCTAATCATTCCCTGACTGGAGCCCGCTAGGATACCTGACTACCCCACACTCCCAAGGATCACAAGGACCCTTGGAACAGTGAATTAAGAGACAGATTTATAACTATTGATTGCCACACAAATTATGTGGAAAAATCCATTGTGCTGGGAAAAAGAATATCTTCATTTCTCAAACCAAAACAGTTTCAGTAAAAAACTAAGGAAGCAAATGGACAGAGTCCCCCGAACCAGGACTCACATCCTGTTTGCCTTTCTCGCTCTCTTCAGCCGCCTGATTCTCTTCTTGCGCCATTTCCAGCGCATGTTTCCACGCTTTTTCCAGTCTCTTGAACTTCTCTTCAATGATACACCTCATTAATTGGAACGGTCAGCAAGATATTCTTCGATCAAGCTGAGCAGACTTCGACATAAGTTTAGTCTATTTATACCTATTTTCAAGTTTCTGATACATGCGTCTGAAAGCGATACCTGAACGAAGCAATATTCGCCTATTCCTGAAGGTTCCTGCCCTCTCCCGTTTCATTTAAGCTGTAAAGCCTAAGTCCCGTATCCGTTCCGCAGGAAGGACATATACCGTTTCCAGGCACATGAATGCCGGTCGTAGCGAAATCACTCCTTTCAAGCAAAAGGGTATTGCAATTCGGGCAATAGGTGTTTTCCATCCTTGAGTTGAAAACGTTCCCAATGTAACAGTACTTGAGACCAAGCTCCCTGCCAAGACGATAATGCATTTCGAGCGTCTCAAGCGGTGTTTCTTCAAATTCCAGCATCCTGTAATCAGGGTGAAATTTCAGGAAACTCATTGGAAATTCACTGCCCAGTATGTCTTTCAGCCTGGAAATCATGATCTCCGCATCTCTCAGGGAATCTCCGACCTCAGGAACCACCAGGTCTGTAACCTCCACGTGTATCCCTTTATCTCTGGCAAGCTGTATGGTATCAAAGATAGGATCTGCACCGAGGACAGATATGTACTTCCTGTAGAACTCGTCAGATGCATTACCCTTGAAATCCACCGTCATCAGGTCAAGGAAATCTCCACAAGCCTCCAGGGCCTCTGCAGTCTCATAGCCATTTGTAACGAATATGTTGAAAAGCCCCTCTCTCCTTGCGATCACCCCCACATCGTGAGCGAATTCGATGAAAACAGTTGGTTCATTGTAGGTGTATGCAATACCTTGGCAATTCAGGCGTTTGGCAAGGCCAACTACCTCTTCCGGGGACATCAAGTCACCGTCTGGCCCCCTTTTCTGGCTCATATCCCAGTTCTGGCAATACCGGCAGGCGTAGTTACATCCAGTTGTTCCAAAGGAAAGCACTCTTGAGTTGGGAAACTTGTGCAAAACGGGCTTCTTTTCAATAGGATCAACATGAAGTCCATACGGTTTCCCATAAGTCAGGAGCGTCAGTTTTCCGTCCACATTCTGCCTAATCCCGCAGAAACCCCTCTGCCCTTCTCTGAGTCTGCAACGCCTCCTGCATGCAGTGCACGTAACTTGTCCATCTTCAGTGCTGAAAAGGAGGTTCATGTTCGCGCACTTATGCAATGCGTCCAAAAGCATAACCATTGCCTGTCATACTATTGAGACAAGAGAAGGATATCCTACGACGTGATTATAGTCACCAGAGGTTTCTGCAGACGTTCCGTATACCAGCTTAACGATCCTACCCCCCCTCAGAACTGTATATTCCATCAGGGACGCAATTGCACCATATCCGCATGCGCTTGCCCGTTCCATTGCCAGGAATTCATAATACGAACCGATATCAAGATCCACGATCTTCTCAATTATGCGGGTATCCATATTTCGAGCCACATCCTCCCTCTCATAATGCGTAAGATCGGAACTTGCGATGAAGAGAAAGTCAGATCCCATTTGGTATGCTGCTTTGCCGATCTCTCTTGCAACTTCCATACCCTGGTCTCCCATGAAAACAGGAAGAAAGGTGAACCCGGACTTCCTGATCGTCTGCAGGAAGGGCAGTTGCACCTCTATTGAATGTTCGGACCTACCGGCAAGAGGCTCTTCCATAACCAGGCCTGAAAAATGTTCGAGCATCCCAACATCTATGGAACACTTTCCCAGAGGAGTTTCCCATGGCTCTGCACCAGTTGTTGTGGATTTCCACGGATACCCTTCATGGTTGGGGCCGACTACCAGGAACCTGTTTATGCCGGACTCCAGGATTTGGCGATAGGATATTGACGCGATCGGACCAGAATAAACATATCCGGCATGCGGCGCCACGATTCCTATAACTTCCCCCTCAAGATCGAACCGTCCCGCTTCTTCTATCATTTCACCAATCATCTGAGATAGCCTGCCGGGATCAGATGGGTAGAAGGAACCCGACACGGCTGGTTTTCTCAAAGATCACCCATACGTTAAATTGAAGCCTAGTATTATAAATGGTGCGAATAGATGAGTAACGAAAAATCATTTTCAAGTCCGCTTCTCTTAAGCATCACGGAGGAGGACAGGGCAACCATGATCACGATAGCCAGACACACGCTGGAAGCCCTGCTTCTGAAGAAAGAGTTCATCCCCTCCAGCTATGGGGGAAGACTGGAGGAAAAGGCTGGAGTATTTGTTACTCTCAAGAAGCACGGAGAACTGAGGGGGTGCGTCGGATATCCGGACCCTGTTTTTCCCATTGCAGAGGCCGTTAGAAAATCAACAATCTCCAGTGCTGTAATGGACCCGCGTTTCAAGAGTCTTGGAAAGGATGAGATACCGGAACTCTCCATTGAGATAGCAGTGCTTGGGCCAAGAGAGAAATTTGAACCTGGAAAGGATAAACTGGAAATTGGGAGGCACGGAACAATAGTTGAGTCTGCATGGACTTCGGGTCTCCTGCTGCCGCAGGTTGCAGTTGAAGAGGGACTTGACCAGGAACAGTTTCTGGACGCAACCTGCATCAAGGCGGGAATGCTGGAAGGATGCTGGAAAGAGGATGGAGTTACAGTGTATATCTTTGAGGGCCTGTATTTCGAAGGATAGGTAGGATTATTGAGCGCATGAGGATTTCCAAAAACTCCCACCGAAACCCTTTTTCATGACCTTGATCTGAGCCCCTTAATTTTGTACAGATATTCTGTCTTCCAATTAGACATTTTCTTTCAACCTCCTTTTCTTCTCGATCCTGTTTTTCAATATTCTCTCCTCCTTTCTGTTTCTCTCTTCCAGGAATTTGTTCCTGAAATCCTCACTTTCATTCCATCTCCTTTCAAATTCATCCGGCGGCAGG
>JAJYUI010000056.1 GCA_021792595.1 Thermoplasmata archaeon
CAAGTTCATAGTAGGTTTTATCCGGAGTCCTTGCTTCAAATTTTGTCTGTCCAGTTCCCACCACCGCAACTCTTCTCTTTTCACTTTTCAATTGGCTGTACGATTTCATAACTTATATCTCCGTTTTATCTCTTTTTTTTCAAGGTGCACTGTAACAAATTCCATCACGCACTCCTTTCTCTGGTTGAATGTCTTCGAAGAAAGCGTTACGACCACAGATCCGGACTTCGATTTTCTCCTTTCTGCCGAGTATGATACTGTTAGAGTATCGCCTATCTTCACGGGTTTGAGAAAGCTAACCCTTTCAATGGATTTCAGCGCCATGAATGCATCAGTATTAATTGCGCCGGAGCGGATCATAAGGCCAAGAGAAACGGACAGTGTGAGATAGCCGTGGGCCACCCGTTCACCAAAAATGCTTTTTTCCGCCATTTCCTTGTCTGTATGGAGATATGTCCAGTCTCCCGTGAAATATGAGAACATCACAAGATCGGTTTCGGTTATTGTCCTGCCTTCAGTAGTTTTATCCTCTGCGGTCACTTCTTCGCCTGATCGTTCATGTATAGGTCCTTATACTGTTCCCTCAGTTCCTTCTTGAGTATTTTTCCGCTTGCGTTATGCGGGAGAGAGGGGAGAACTATGATCTTTTTAGGTATCTTGTAATTTGCGATTCTTGGCTTGAGATATTCGATGATCTCATCGGGTACCACCTTCTGATCTTTTCTGGCGGTGACAAATGCGGTGACCGCCTCCATCCAGTAAGGATGTTTTATACCTACCACTGCAGCTTCTTCAATGGATCCGTGTGTAAGAAGTTCTCTCACCACTTCTATGGAAGGAACATTCTCTCCGCCTGTGCGGATTATGTCCTTCTTTCTATCTACAAAGTGAAGGAAACCATCACTGTCCATTACTGCAAGGTCTCCAGACCTGATCCATCCGCCATCGAAGGAAGCTCTGGTTTTCACTTCGTCGTTGAAATAACCCTTGGCAACTGTAGGTCCTTTCATCAGTATCTCTCCAACTTCTCCTATTCTGGCCTCGGTTCCATCATCCTTGACAAGTTTAAGCGAGATGTTGATGTGAGGCTTCCCTATCGATTCCTTTCTGCCTTCAAAATCGCGTGGCTGAAGCGTTGTTCCCATTGGAGTAGTCTCAGTCATGCCGTAATAATTTCTCCACTGGACTCCGGGGAAAATCTTGGAGACAGTGTCGAACTGTGTCTCACTTATGAAAGCACCAAAACTGATACACTTTTTCACAGAAGTGAAAGGCTCCTTCACGAACTGGGAAAGGCCTATGAATACAGTGGGCGGGAAAATAAGGTATGTAACACTGTACTTGTTTATCAAAGAAACTATTTCAGCCGGATTTGGAACAGTCTCAAGGACTATCGAGCCACCAACATTCATGAAGCCAAGGAATGTGTACAGGCCAGCCACATGGTAAACAGGAATGCTCAACAAAAACACATCATCATGACGCCAGTCCAGATCATGGATAGAACTCAACAATGAGGAATACCAGTTTAGATGGGTGTTCATAACACCCTTCGGAGCGGATTCAGTTCCTGAGGTGTAAAGAAGAGTCGAAACATCGTTCGGGTCAGTCTGATAGACATAATCGTCGGTATCGGCAAGATCCACACTGTCAAATTCCACTGTTCTAATTCCGGGATCAACGTTTAAGGCAATATCAGTGAACAGAACAAAAGGTCTGGAATCCTGAACAAGCGCCTTGATCTCATCCTGTTTGAGGTTGAAGTTATATGGAGAATACACTGCGCCTATACGATTTACGGCCATCCACAGTTCAAGCATCTCGGGTCTGTTCTTCGAAAAGACAGCGACAACGTCCCCGGCCTTTGCACCACTCTTTCTGAGATATGATACCCATCTGAGCACTCTTTCCCTGAATGCCTCAAAGGTAAATGTTCTGTCGTTAAAATATAGAAAATTTTTGGTAGGCCACTTTTCCGAGGATCGAACATGGACGTCCGATATGTTTAACACCATTTATCCACAACATATTGGTGTTATGACTTAAAAACTTTATTCAGGTCCCTATGCCAATTGTATACCGTTAGACAGATAATTGTTTTCTGTTAGATTTCCTGCGGATAATGCAAGGTAGCGAAAAGTCTATAATGTATATGGCACGTACCATATACATGACTCTGGTAACACACAAGGTGAAGAGGAGGGGAAAGGAATACTACGAACTCGTTGACGTGAAGAGGGTCGGCGGGAAGGTTGTAGCTAAATATGTTGGATACCTGGGAAAGGATCCAAACTCAAAGAGGGAGATAGAACCTGAGGACCTGATGCCATATGTACAGAGGCTGCTGAAGAAGGGGATAGGGGTTGATCAGGTATCGGCAATACTGAAGAAACTTGGGATAGAGTACGATGTGTCCAATTTAACGAAGATAACGATTGAGAATGATCTGAGGCTCAAGAGGATATTCCTGAGGCTGAGATGACATTCACATTCACATCACCCCTTTCCTCCTGTCCGGAGTGCGGAAGGAGGCTTGTTGTATACAAGACTGTCACCAGGAAAGTAAGAACGACCAACGGGGAATTCACAGCAGTCCACCGCATGATGACCTGCAGATTTCACAGGAAGATTATCAGGCCTGATGCACTTGATTCGTTAGTGAGTCCTTACTGCACCTATTCAAACGAGGTGATGATCATTAGATTTACAGCGAGATTTGATATTTCACCTTAGAATTCCCTGGTGGAACCATAGAATTTAGTTCGGATAGGTTGTTCCACTGGTTCCCGTGTTACCAGTTGGAGTAAACTTACCCACACAATCCTGAAGAGAACCACACTAAATAACCGACATATGCATTTTCACAAAAAAATATACCGTATATGGAACGGGCCCGCCGGGATTCGAACCCGGATTAAAGGCTCCGGAGGCCAATGTGATGATCCATTACACTACGGGCCCATTGCTCTTGAGCAGTGGGGGAATCCGCAAAAGTATTTGAGAAAGACTGTCCTGACTCGAACATTCATGGAATATACCACGGAAAGCGAGGAAGATTTCTTCTCCGAGATCTCCAGGATGATAAGGGCTGGAGAGATAAATTCCAAGAGCGATCTGCAGGTGGCCAAGGTGAATCTTTCCAGGAAGTACCATCTGGAAAGCATTCCGTCGGATACTGAAATCCTGAACTCAGGGGTCTTCACAGACGAGGAGAGGAAAATAATGAGGCTCAAGAGAACCAGGACCATTTCCGGCGTCTCTGTGGTAGCTGCAATGACCTCTCCGGAATCCTGCCCGCATGGTAGGTGCATTTACTGCCCCGGGGGGCCTTCAAACAATTCCCCGCAGGCATACACTGGCCATGAACCTGCAGCCCTCAGAGGGAGGGCGAATTCCTACGATCCGTACAACCAGGTATTTGGAAGGTTATCACAACTGGAGACCATTGGCCATGATGTCAGCAAGGTGGACCTCATTGTCATGGGAGGAACTTTCACTGCAAGACCGAGAGAATACCAGGAAAGCTTCATCAAGGGATGCCTGGACGCAATGAACCAGAGTGTTTCAACGACACTTGAAGACTCAATAAGGAAAAACGAGACTGCAAGCAGAAGGTGCATCGGGCTTACCGTTGAAACCAAACCCGACTGGTTCATGGAGAAGGAGATTGACATTGCCCTTTCATATGGCACCACGAAAGTGGAGCTTGGGGTGCAGGTGCTTAACGAGCTCGTACTGAAGAAGAATCACCGGGGCCATGGAATCCAGGAAATAGTTGATTCGACCAGGCTTTCCAGGGATGCCGGTCTTAAGATCGTGTATCACCTGATGCCCGGTATGTTCGGGACCGCACCAGGTGACGACATAGACAGTTTCAGGGAAATGATCATGAATCCGGCGTACAAGCCAGATATGCTGAAAATTTACCCAACATTGGTGGTGAAAGGCACTCCTCTTTATGCTCTCTGGAAGATGGGTAAGTATTCCCCACCTACCACTGACGAGATAACCGAGATTGTTGCTGAATTTCTGACAATGGTGCCACCCTGGATAAGGGTACAGAGGATCCAGAGGGACATTCCTGTCAACTTCATTGAGGCGGGATGCAAGCGGAGCGACGTGAGAAACCTCATTGAAGAGAAACTGAAGGAGAGATCCATAAAGACGATGGAGATAAGATCAAGAGAGGTTGGCTTTGAGTTGATGCCCCATTCTACAGAACTTAACCTCGTACGGAGAGACTACGAGGCGGGATACGGGAAGGAAATCTTCCTTTCGTATGAGGACAGCGAGGGACATATAGCCGGTTATCTCAGGCTGAGGAAGCCATCGGATAGACATCATCGCGGCGAAATGAATGGATCTTCCGTTGTCAGAGAGATCAAGGTTCTGGGCGAGGCCGTACACATAGGTGACAGGCCGGATGACAGATGGCAGCACAGAGGACTGGGCAGGCAACTGATTTCGCAGGCAGAGGAGATATCGAGAAGCGAATGGGGTATGGACAGGATCCTGGTGATAAGTGGTATCGGGGTGCGGGAGTACTTCAGGAAACTTGGCTACTTCAATGTCGGACCGTACGTTGGAAAAACACTCTTGTCTGGAGGAGTGAACTGATGGACCGCGGAGGCGAAATAGTACCAGGTGGAATACCTCCTTCAATGAAGATACCCTGGGTCTATGTCGAGAAGAAAGAGGGAAACATAGACCGGAAGAAACTGCTGGAAACGGGAAGCGAACAGCTGTTCCTCATTGACATGGACGGAATACGCCGTGGACGCATGAATTACCAGACCTACACTGAATATGCGAAGTACTTCGAGCTTATTGTGATGAATTACCCCACAAGGCTCAATGAATTCATTGATACGCTGATTTCAGGAGCGACTTCCGTCGTTATCCCTTCTGACCTGAAGGATTCTATCATAAGTGACTTCCTGGACTACTCCGGTGAAACCGTGCTTGTCAATACAGATCCTGAAAAGTCAGCCTCATTTTCAGAAATGGGAGGGAACCTTTTTCTCAGTGAGTGGGAAGTAAGATTTCCGCACAGGACCGTGTACTATTATGGAAATCAGGATCTGGCAGGCTACGTGAGAATAGCGGACTTTCCATATGAACTCTTGAGGGGATACCTTTAGCCTCCCTTTTTGCTCGGCCTGGTTCCTTTTAACCAAAAAGCAATTTATGAGCACTTGCATTTACCGTCGTTGAATTCAACACCCCTGAGAACAGAGATTGGAGGAATTACACTGGAAAACCCGCTGATGCTGGCCTCTGGCATCCTGGACGAGAATGGTTACACAATGGCAAGAATATTGCGTGAAGGCGCAGCCGCAGTGGTCACGAAATCTATCGGTCTCGACGAGAGGACGGGTTACATGCCTCCGGTGGTTTTCCCAGGCGATGGTTATCTGCTGAATGCAATCGGGTTGACAAACCCGGGTATCGATTCCTTCGGAGATGAAATAAGGGTCGCAAAGGAAGCCGGTAAACCTGTTATAGGAAGCATCTTCGGAAAAGATGCAGAAGAATTCCTGAGGGTTGCTTTGAAGATGGAGTCCTATGGAGTTGCCGGAATTGAATTGAATCTTTCCTGCCCGCACGTAAAGGGTTTTGGTTCTGAGATAGGCTCTGATCCAGCGCTTGTTGAGGAGATTGTTGGAGAATTGAAACGGAAATTAAAGGTTCCTGTATTTGCCAAGCTCAGTCCTAACGTCACGGACATTGTGGCCATTGCGAAGGCTGCATCTGCTTCTGATGGCCTTGTCCTGATCAATACTGTAAGGGGGATTGCAATAGACATATTCGCCCGAAAACCTGTGCTCACAAACGGTTACGGCGGACTTTCAGGCAGGGCAATAAAGCCCATTGGTGTTCGCCTCGTTCATGAGGTCAAGAAAGAAACGGGTCACGCCATAATTGGCGTTGGCGGAATATACACGGCCAGCGATGTTATGGAATATATAATGGCAGGTGCTGATGCAGTGCAGCTGGGAACAGTACTAATGGATAGGGGAAAGTCTGTGTTCAGGGAGATTGCAGCCGAACTAGGAACACTGCTGGAGAAACTGGGAGAAGGATCAATCAGAAATCTTGTAGGGGTTGCCGTTTCATGATGCTGAATTCAACAGTCCTTTCCACGAGCAGGTTATCGCCCAACGTCAAGAAGCTGGACTTCGAGTGGAATGTTGATGTGGAGCCGGGCCAGTTCATAATGATCTGGTCTCCTGGGATCGGAGAAATTCCAATGAGCGTATCGCACCTCGGCAACCCCAAATCGATTACGGTGAAAAGCTACGGTATTGTATCCTCAAGGATTATGGAACTTGCCCCAGGTGAGATGATTTACTTCAGGGGTCCGTTTGGGAACTCTTTTGACATAAGAAAAGGAAAGAAACTTCTCATCGGTGGCGGATCCGGGATGGCTTCCCTTCACCCGCTCATTGGGCCGGGTGTTCACGGGCTTGTAGCTGGACGGACTTCGTCTGACCTGCTCTTTTCTGAAGAGTTTGAGAAGGACAAGGTAACGCTGGCAACCGATGACGGCTCGGTTGGGATCCGGGGCACCGCTGTCGACGCACTCAGGACCATCGACGTTGACCAGTTCGACTCGGTTTACGTATGCGGACCAGAACTGATGATGTACGGAGTAATGAAGGAACTTGGGAAATACTCTGCGTTTGTCCAGTTCTCCCTTGAGAGAAACATGAAGTGCGGAATCGGCGTATGTGATTCCTGCTCCATCGACGGGTTCCAGTTATGCACGCAGGGACCTGTCTTCGAGATGGAAACAGTGAAGAATATGAGGGAATTCGGGAAGGAAAGACTCAATATTTCCGGTAGGAGAATAAAGTATAACCTCTGAACTGTAGTTGGTGAAGTTCCGAGGATGGCAACAATGAGTACTGGCATCCTCTCATAGATGAATTGGTTCGATGCTCCTTCCCTGGTTCGCGGTATACATCGTACATAGGGTTGCTACGCTTGCGGCAACGTTGCTCCCATTCAACACAGACATGGTTGCGTTGAATTGACCCATGTCATGCCGTCTGGGGATGTTGAACATTGCATTCGCACCGGCATGCCTTAAGTGCCCGCAAGGCTGGCAGACAAACCCCTCTCCCGCTCGAGCACCTACGTTTCCCCAGCTTGAGCATTCTTGTGATGTGTATTCAGGCTCAACGCAGGTAATTGGCATTCCCACATCCCAGCTTTTCATTCAATGAATTGACAAGCTTTCCTCTGCAAATTCCTGTAACGTATGGAACCTCATTTCTTGTGAATAGTGTCAGTCTGCCAAGCATTGCAGCGCCAAAGCCCATGATCCCGGAGATTATCCCATTGAACCCGCCGTTCCGGCCTGTAGGGCTGCTTAGGTTGTCCTCGGCTATGATGATTCCCTCTTTCTATTCCATATTTTCCTGTGTTACATCGAAGTAAGCGTACTCCAATTGTTACATGCACATAACCCCGTGAACCGCCGAATCATGTTATGCGAGTAAGTTTCCGGTAAAGTTCAGTTTTAACATGATGTACCAGAGAAATGTAAATAGACTGTTTGAAATGATTCCTACCGCAAATGCTATTAAGAGGATGAAGTAATGAAGCTATGTTATGAACACCGAAACCTCCCTCCGAGATTGCTATTTTCGAATTCGAGACAGTTTTGGCAAAACTGACAGGGGATCTGTCTTCGTGATCTCAGGAGAGAAAGGGTACGGGAAGGGAGACCTTGTTTCAATCCTTGAGAGAGAAGCGAATGAATCCGGATTCCCCGTATTTCACGCATCAGCCATGCCCGGAAAGGAGACTGTAAAGTACCAGATTTTCAACGATCTCCTCAACAAGATAAAGGGGACGCTTGAGTTCAGGGACTCTACCGAGACCATCTCCCAGTTCGAGGATTATCTCAGCAAGTCAGGTAGGCAGTACCTGTTCCTTGAGCACATGGACAACATTTCACAGGCCAGCAAGGATCTCTTCTTTTACCTCTGCGATCAGGCAATCAAATTCAAGTGCACCATAGTGGCGACGGTCAGGAATCGTGGGGAGATCCCAAAGGATGAATTGCAGTTTCTGGAGGAGCTCTCAGCTGATCCCAGGATCCAGATGATAAGCCTGTCTCGCCCCACGCTTCAGGATGTTGAATTTGTCCTCGAATCGACGGAATACAGGCTGCCGGAGGAGTTTATCCGCGACATTTACAGCATGACAGATAATATCTCCCTGATCCGGTACACCTTGTTCTACTATGAAGAGATAGGGCTCATAGGGAAGGACAAGATGATAAATGATGCACTTTACAGGTTCACGCCAATTCCACCGACACTTGAAGTGTTCTATCAGTCTGTAACAGACAGACTTTCGGATCAGGAAAGGGATATCGTGGATCTCCTGATGCTCTCAGGACAACCCCTTAATGTCGAGATGCTGGTCAAAGTCCTTGCAATAGATGAAGGAAAAATCAGGAAGACGCTGGAGAAGCTCAGCAAAATGGGCGTTGTGAGTTACGAGAACGATTCTGTCGATTTTGGAAGTTTACAGTTCTTCAGCCATTACTCTGAAGTCAGGAACAACGCTGGTTTTGCCGACCTTATAACAAAGATAGGGGCAAATGGTTCACTTGACCTGCTTCCGCTCATGACACGCCTGAACCTTTACCTGAAAGCTGGGAAAATAGATGAGATAGGAACCCTGATCGTGGAGAGGAAGAAAGAACTGCTGAGAGTTATTTCCAACCCTGAAGCACAACTGGAGTTTCTTGACAAGGTACGCCCTGAACTTAGGGAGCCAAAGGCCAAGAAACTGGCAGAAATGATGACGTGCCAGTGTTATTATGAGATGGGGCACACAGACGA
>JAJYUI010000057.1 GCA_021792595.1 Thermoplasmata archaeon
AATTTGAAAGGAGATGGAATGAAAGTGAGGATTTCAGGAACAAATTCCTGGAAGAGAGAAACAGAAAGGAGGAGAGAATATTGAAGAACAGGATCGAGAAGAAAAGGAGGCTGAAAGAAAATGTCTCATTGAAAGACAGAATATCTGTCCAAAATTAAGGGTCTCAGATCACTGGATAGATGCATGGTCTTTTCACATGGTGTCTATTGAAAGAAATGAGCTTAAAATTTAGCAAGCATGGTATGCCGGGATCGGGGATTGAACCCGAGACCTTCGGATTTCTCAGAAATTCTTCCTATGAGTCCGACGCTCTACCAACTGAGCCACCCCGGCTGATACGCTCTACTGGACAGGTTCAGGTTCCTGTATTGGCTCAGGAGCGACATTACTGCCCATTTCGGATCTGCCCATCACTTCGGATTTCCTGACTTCAATTTTCTTCAGGGGATATATGTCCTTGTTGACAGATGAAATCATTGCCTGGGCTTCGTCTCCTATCATGTAGGCGGCAAATTCCCCCAGTGACATCGAAGCAGCCTTTGAGTCCAGCGCTTCGCGGGAGTTCTTTCTGATTGTGGCTTTTCTGGAGTTTGTGAGCTTGTTGTCCGTAACAATCACGGCCTTAACCGATACGGTATAACCATCATTTGTGCGGGCCCTCGTTACAACATCCATTCTCTCCTTGCGTCTTCGGACCATTCTTCTAACGTAATCGTCCCCAACAAAATGACCTACGAATTCAGTTTCGCATCTTGTTCCCTGGCAGCCAGTTATCCTGAAAACCGCCTTTACACCAGCTTTCTTGAAATTTCCGGTGAGATCCGATACCGGGGTCTCGATCTTCCTCCCTATCATTCCCTCCGGGGAATTTCCGGGGCTCATCGCGATTTCTTTTCCACCCATGTATGCCGGTGAAACTATCGTGTACCAGTTCTTCTCTCTCCACTTATCCTTTACTTTCTTCTGTCCTCTTTCACCAGCCATTTAATCCCTCAACTGAATAGTGCAAATCAAGTACGCCGTAATGGGCAACCCGAATTAAATCTTTTGCCGACTTCATCTCCTGCTTGTGGATGCAGTCATGCAGTGGGCACCACCATATCCGCCGGTAAGTTCCTTCAAATCCACCTCGATTACATCCAGGCCATAGTCGTGTGCCCTCTTTCCTCTGGGAAATGCCTGTGCTTCTGGAGTATCGTCGTGTTTTATTGCATTCAGCACGCTCTCCGAAAACACCGAGGACGCGACAAGCCTTTTCAACACGTCGGGGCTGTTCACAGCGACAATCTTCCTGTCGGAAATGGTCAGGAAATTGGAGGAATAGCTCAATTGCTCACGTACACTGAGGTCTATTACCCTGAATCCTTTCCTGCTCAGGTAGTCCATCAGGTTCGTGGTTTCAATCCTGGCTGGTTTCCCGTCATCAACCGTGTAGACAGACGCAGAAGCCTTCTTCAGCAGGGTGACAGATCCCACGGCAATCCCTTCTCCGGCTATGTTGAAGTATGTATCCAGGTGCATGTTAATCATTGGATCGCGGGTTCCGCCTTCCATGAAGTCATATACCGGGTTCTCAACAATACAGTACTCATCAAATCCAGCTATGCCCGTTTGAATTGCGCTGAAAACTCCTTCTGTTGTGCTTCTTGGGCCGACACCGAACAAGGCAAAATCCTTCGCTGGCAGGAAATCACCGCCCTCTAGATATCCTTCGCTTACTCTCTTCACCGCTCCATCTTCCGCAATCTGGTTGAAAAAGAAATCAGTGATTTCGGTCTCCTTTCTCCTCTGGAGCGATCTCATGTTTCCAATTATCACTCCTTCCGGCGTAACAATCTGTTGATCTCTCATGAAATACAGGTTGGCCAGCGGTATGTTTGAGTAGACAGTTGGGTACTGGACATTCTCAGTCTTCTTCAGGTCAATGGACGGTTCAAGCGTGAGGAAGTGGAACAAGTTCCTCGCATCCAGGCCGGACAGATTCCTGGCAAATTCCTTCTTTGCCTCCTCCGTATCGGCTATCTCGCCATAAAAAATTGAATTCCTGAGAACCTTTTCCTCCAGAGACTCGCGGAACTTGCTGGACTTCTCTGCCCTGAAAATCATCTCGTCCTCAAGAACCGAAACTCTTACGCCATTTTCCCTCAGCGTGTCCTGAAGCTGCCTGTGCTCCTGCACAGCCCTCGTGGTCCTGAATGATCTCTCAAAAAGAAATGGCTTTGGCGCAAGCATGGCGTAAGCAATCTCTATGCCCGGAGTGTGCATGAGCACAGATTCCAGTTTTTCCCACTCAGCCCTGATCTTCAACCGCACCTAATTGGGCGTAGTTATAATATCATTGGCTGTAAAGCTTGCTGGAAAGAAAACTTGACACAACTCAGTGGCTAGAAGCCTGCTTCTCCAGCGCCAGCAATGATTAAAATAAGCTGTACTGCTCAGCGTGATCACAGATGAAGCGGAATATCTATCTAGTGAGGCATGGCCAGACAGACTGGAACCTTCAGGGACTCTGGCAGGGATTTCAGGGTCCCGGATTGAACGATACGGGCAGGGAACAGTCGGAACTGGCTGCCAGTGCCCTGCGGGAAACTGGAGCATCTGTGTTGTACAGCAGCGATCTTCCGAGGGCCATGGAAACGGCAGAGATAATCGGGCAGAAACTTGGCGGCCTGCAATACAGATGCCACACCGGACTCCGGGAACGCGGGCTTGGACCACTTGCGGGGAAGAAGACCTCAGAAATCCTCGAGGAGTATCCGAATCTCGAGTTCTCTCACGGAATACTGGGTACCAACAACATTCCGGGGGCCGAGGAGTGGGACTCGTACGTGCAGAGGTGCGTGGACTGCTTCAACGAACTCGCCGGCGCATCAGAAGGCGACATGATCCTGGTGACTCACGGAGGAGTCATCCTGGTGATTGCCCAGTACATAACAGGGAGCTGGGATACCGGGATAGTGAAGAACGGTGCAGTTCTGAAAATATCTGAGGAGAATGGAAAATTCACAATGGAGACCCTGGATCACAACACAAAGTAGTTTCCGCTGACGTTGACCAGGTTGGCAGTATCCCCATGAATCTCTTCATTCAGCGTGATCATTGAGAAATCATCCATGTTCATGAGCTGGGTTTCATTACCGGTCCTGGAGATTACCTGGTAATGCTTGACTTCAGGCTTCACGCTGGCGGGTTCAAACCTGTCCAGGAAAGGGGCAGCCTTGACCTCTTCCCTTTTCATTGTCTGCGCATCAACCAGGTAAACGGCAGATTCCGTTATCTTCTGTACAACACAGGTCCTGTCCTTTTCCCTTACGGTCGACCCGGGATCAAGATCTATGATTCTTATAAGGTATGTGTAGCGGAACAGGTCCTCTCCGTCTCCTCTTCCGTTAAGCTTCTTGGTTTCAGTGATTGAGCATGGCATCACGGATTTCAGGAGCCTTGAAATTTTCTGCCCATCACTGTTCTTCCCAAGCAGTACATCGTATCCTTCCTTTTTCTTCTCAACCTTAGATATGTATGATCCCGTCTTGCTCGTTCCCTCAGGAAACTGATCAATACAGGTTTTGAGAGCTTTGTCCAGTATCCCGCTGAACGATCTCGTGAATGTCCTCAACTGAATGGTTGCCTCGAAATATGAGCCTGTGAGCCGGTTGCAGCGTTCGCAACTGTTCTTCCTCACCGTGTAGGAGAAATCGATCTCCCGTATGTCCAGTTCATCATCGTGGAGGAATACAGTGACTTGGGCTTTTCCAACGCCTTCATTCTGCATGGGATCAAGGGTTACCTTTTCCACCTTTAAAGAAGCCCCTCCTTCGATCTTCATTAGAGACCTGAGCTGGCTGTCCCTGGAAAAATCATATCCACTGTTATGCCACCTTCCTTTGGTCTTGATAGAATTACACTTCGGGCAGCGTTCAAACCTGAAAGACTCGGTAGCTACCGGTTTAAGCCTTTCCGTCAGGCAATCTCTGCAGATGCCGTCGACAAAGGGTTTGTTCTTTCCACAGATGATGCAGTCAATCATTTACTCGGGAAACTTCCCGTCCCTCTTGTAAATCTTGATGAGTTCGTGTCCCACAAGTTTCTTCCTAATCTCAGTTGTGCCGGCACCTATCTGTCCCAGTATTGCATCCCTCAGGAGTCTTTCAACCTCTGAATCCGAGACGTACCCCATTCCTCCCCAGATCTGGATTGCCTCTCTCGCTACATATTCGGCAGCTTCTGCTGTGTAAAGTATTGCTGAAGCCGCGCTCAGGACGTCCATGGGGTTTTCACTTACCTTTCTCAGCGAATCGTCGCAAAGCAATCTGCTGGCCCTGTACCTCGTATGCATGTAAGCAAGTTTTTCCTGGATCAGGCCCATCTCGCCGATCGGGACACCACTCTGCCTCCGGCTGGAGGAATACTGGATTGCCTGTTCAATTCCCCTTCTCTGTATGCCCAGGAAGAGGTAGGAAAGTATGATCCGCTCGGAGTTGAGGCCACTCATTATGATCTTCCTGCCATCGCCAATGTTCCCGAGAACCCTGCTGTCTGGAACAAAAACGCGGTCAAAAAAGAGTTCACCGGTGGGTGATCCCCTCATCCCCATCTTCTCGAACTTCTTCCCCCTTGAAAGCCCCCTGTCTGTCCCAAGGACTACGAAAGCGGAGAGGTTATCCCCTGTCCTTGCGTAAACAATCATGAGGTCTGCATACGGGGCATTCGTGATCAGGGTCTTGCTGCCGTTTATCAGCCAACCCCCATCTGTTTTCACGGCACTGGTCTTCATTGCCAGGGCGTCTGATCCGGACTCGGGTTCCGTCAGGCAAAGCGACCCGATCCATTCTCCACTGCAAAGCCTGGGAACGTAACTCTTCCTTATCTCTTCTGAACCGTTCCTGTAAAGTGAATCAAGGCAAAGGTTGCTATGGGCACCGTATGAAAGTGCAAGTGATGCAGACCCATATCCCAACTCCTCCTGTATGATCGCCTGTTCATTGTATGAAAGACCCGAACCTCCATATTTCTCAGGTACAGTTACACCCAGGAAGCCCATCTTTCCAAGATTCCTGAAAACATCAACCGGAAATTCATCCTCCCTGTCAATTCTCCTCGCTATTGGGGAGATCTCCTTCGCTACGAAATTCCTGATGGAATCCCTGATCATCTTCTGTGTCTCACTATCGGTTTCCGGGTTCATCAGTTGAACATTAGAGGGGAATATTAATAATGTTGCAAGCAATCGCATTTTTCGTATCGCGCCGTAGCGCAGGCGCATCACCGTGATTACACTCTGTTGAGGTTATTGAAATGTACATAAACATAGATGGGGAAAGTATAGTGAGGGTCCCACCTTCCAGCCTTGGATCTGATTATCCTAAGGCAGTGCTGGACGTTACCAAGCAGTCCCTGGAAGGGAAGCTTGTGGACGTCAGCGAAAACCAGTATAATCCCAGGAAATGTTTCGTTGTCTCCGTAATAAAGATCAAGATGATCGGCGATGGTTCCATTGTCCATGGAGATGGCGGAGTTTACCAGTCCGTAAAGTATGAGGCACTTGCATTCCTGCCGGAATTGCAGGAAATAGTGGATGGAATAGTCGTATCTGTCAAGGAATTTGGGGCATTTGTCAGGTTCGGCCCGATGGAGGGGCTGCTTCACATAAGCCAGATGATGGATGACAGAATCGATATAGATCTGGCTAACCAGAGATTCGTGGGAAAAGACACGAAGAAAGAGCTTAAGGCAGGGGACAGGATAAGGGCTAAAATCGTGCTTCTCAGCCTGCCATCAGCAACCCTTGATGACGCAAAGATTGGACTGAACACCAAGCAGCCCGGACTTGGAAAACCTGAGTGGATCAGGATGCAGAACCAGGCAGCGGGTGCGTGAACCAATGAAGGTAGAGTACAGGGCGTGCAGGAAATGCAAGCTTCTGGTTGATGCAAAGAACTGCCCGGTTCACCCTGAAGAGAAGACCACGAAAGAGTGGTTTGGCTTCGTTTTCATAGAGTCCCCGGACGAGTCAACTCTGGCCCGTGAATCAGGGTTTACGAGCAAGGGGCGCTATGCAATTAAAGTCAGGTAAGATCGCAGTAATAGGCTCCGATCTTAGGAAAGAGATCGTCTCAACCCGGCACAATTTATGCTCCGTGGGAGAGATAGCCGAACTGAGTTCCGGCAACATTATTGTGGCGGTTGGGGATGCCACAGCCGAAAGTCTTCACCATGCTGGAATAACACCGTTCTTGGAGGTTGTTGATCTTACTACCAAGAGAGGAGAGAGGCAATTTCCCCACATTGAGGGCTCTATCAGCGTTGACAATCCTGCCGGATGCCTGACCTCGGACCTGTTCCTGGTTATTGGCGAATGCCTCAGCGGCGGTGAACCAAGGAGGGTGGAGGTAACGGGGGAAGAGGATCTTGCCGTGATACCAATAATTTATTATGCGCCCCTAAATACGGTCGTCACTTACGGAGTCCCGGATATCGGGATTGCGTGCATAGCAGTAACTCCCCCGGTCAAGGAATATGTGAACGGGATAATTGCAAGGATGGAATTCAAATGAGTAACATAAAGTTCGACAACATCAAGGAGAACCTTCTTCTGCACAGGGAGGAGGTCAGATTCACCCTGACATTCGCCAAGGGGGCTACTCCTACCAGGGACCAGGTCAGGGAGATCATTGCCAAGAACCTGAAGGCAGACAAGGAACTGGTAATTGTGGAGAGGATAGTCCAGGACACAGGGAGACACCAGGCAACAGGGTACTCAAAGGTTTACAAAAACAGGGAGAGTGCCATGCTCTACGAGCCGGATTATGAACTTTTCAGGAACGGGCTAAAGACCAAGGAAGAAGGTGCTTCCTGATGCAGAAGAGGGAACTTTACCAAGTTGAGGGTACAAAACTTTCCAGATCCAGGAAGTTCTGCCCCAAGTGCGGACCAGGAGTGTTCCTCTCTGAGCATGAAAACAGGTTTTCATGCGGCAAATGTGGATACACGGATTTCAAGAAGCGTGCCTCTGCCCCGAAGACTGAGTAGTTATAGCAAAAGCCCCGTGGTGTAGTGGCCAAGCATAACGGGCTCTGAACCCGTCGACGGCAGTTCAAATCTGCCCGGGGCTATATCGTATTTTGCGCCATTTTACTGACTGTATTTCTCGTTATCTTTTTATCATACTTTGAATGAAGTGCCAATGGATGAGGAGAACTTCGCCACTGCATACTGTGAACTCACCGAAAGCAGGGTCAGGGCCGACCACCCATTTTTCTTTTACCTGTCTGAGATAAGGCTTGCGCAGGCGGAACTGGGAAGAGCCATATCTTCACCCACACGCCTGCAGGAAACCAGGGCTATTCTTGACATGCTTGATGCAATCAACGGGAACCTTTTTGATCCGGACGAGGCACTGGCGGACAGGGACAGGAAAATGCTCAATCATGAGGAAGACGTATGGCTTGACGTCAAGCAGAAACTCACGGACGGAAACATCAGGGTTGCCAGTCTCCTTGCCGCCTCCTCCCACATGAGAAATTCCGTCTCATACCTGATCAGGGCAAGAGATGACGCTGAATTCGTTGACAAGGTTAAGGACTACGTGGTGAAATATCTCACCAAACTGTCAATATACACCTACAGGGAAGCAATCGGGCACGTCTTGCTCTAGACCTTGATCCCCTTGAGGGAATCAAGGAAACTCTGCGGGTTTTCAACATACCTGTAGAGTGACGTGTTTTCCCTGTAGTAGTTCAGGAAGAGTGCATCCAGCCTGTCAGGGTCCATCAAGTTCAAGTCTTTCATCTTGTTTGCCGACTTCTGGGCGGAGAAGACTGATTTTGTGACGAGCACTGCAGGCTTCATGCCGGAATTCCTGCGGATGATGTTGACCGCATCGCCAGCACTTATTGGTTCCCTCGTGCACACGTTCATGGATCCCCTGAACTCAGGATTCTTGGATAACACCTCGATAAAATCATCAACATGCACCGGGGCAAGGTTTCCGGTTCCCGGCATTTCCTTCGCCTGTGAAGATGCAATGATCCTGAGATCAGAATAGATCCTCGCCCCCTCCCCGAACAGGTTTGATCCCCTTATCACCATGCTGTTCTTGATGAGGTTGACGTTTCCCTCTGTTATTCTTCTGCTCCTGAAGTATTCCTGGGGAGCCATGTCTATGTTGATGTGCGAGACGTACACAAGTCTCTGGTCAGTGTCATATTTCTTGATTCCCTCAACCAGGTTCTTGATCCCATTGACATTGACGTCATAGAACTTCTGGTCCTTTTCAGTCCATACGGTGGCGCAATCCACTATGGTGTCGTAATCCTTGATCGACTCAATCACCTTTTCCCTGTCGGTAATGCTGCCCTCAATCCACCTGACTCCGGCACTGTCAAGATCCTTGTTGTTGCTCCTTGAGTAATATGCAACTTCTTCAGCTCCCAGCCCCTTGCATATTCTTGAACCGAGGTAACCCGATCCTCCGAAAACTATCAGCTTCACATCTCAGGAATAGAGATAATAATATAAAAATTACATGGGAAATCTGAGAGCACTTTCCAGGCGGATGCTGAAGGCATCATGCTGCGAAATGCTGTCACGTAGTGCCCTGCAAACAGTATTTCAGAATAGTAAATTTACAGCAGTGTAGTGTTAAGAATGCATGACAGGAAGCTAGAAGAATATATTCCGGATAACTACGAAAACTATTATTGAGGATTTCCAAAAACTCCCACCGAAACCTCTTTTCATGGCCTCATGATCAAATG
>JAJYUI010000058.1 GCA_021792595.1 Thermoplasmata archaeon
CTACCAGAACGTATCTCAGAACCTTGGAAAGAGCGTGAAAGAAAGGAAGAGGGACGTTGAGGACCTGGGGCTGTACCAATAGGGGGCCGTCGAGGAAGAATTGAAGGAGAAAGTGCCTCGTTTCCCGCAAAGATATATTAAGTGATCTCACTATTAATCCCCGAACAGCTTGAGGCTATACTACTCTGATCTTACGGAAAAAGGTGTTGTCCTGATCTCAGGAGAACAGGTTGGCGTTGTCGCTGATCTTGTTTTCAACACGGAAAGGGGAACGATGGAAAGTATCCTGGTTAAGCCAAACAGGAACATTGAGATTAAGGACCTTAAACAGGACAAGGCAGGCCTGTACATTGTCTCCATGAGGTCTATCGCATCTGTCAAGGATTACATCGTTGTTGACCCAAGGCGAAAATAAAGTTCACGCGTAGCTCTTTGCGGCGCTTGTAATGTATCGCAGTATGCCGGCAATTCCACCGAACGCCTTCTTCAGGAGGAGGCCTTCCTCGCTCCCCTCCGATATGAGTTCTACGGTGGCTCCCGACTCCTCCGCGAGTCGGTAAAGGGTTTCAACCAGGTCTTCCTTGCTGGCCACATTCATCAGAGTGCCACACCTGGGGCAGATCAGTTCCTCTGTCTCTTCATCCCTGTCCAGGGTGTTTCCGCACGATGGGCACTCAAAGTGTATCCTGTACTTGTCCATGTCCTCCGATATCAGGACAAGTTCCACCCTTTTTTCCGTCATGGCCCTGACAACTGCGTCTTCTCCATAGGTTGACAGACCTCCGTCAGGCTTCTTTACCTCTGACAGGAACTTGTTCATGAGATCCCTCTCGCGGGAAATCTGCATGTCCTTCATGACATCAGCCGCTTTCTCGACGAGTTCCCTGAGCCCTGACTCATCGGTGTATCCGAGATCAAATGGCGCCTCAATCTTGTACTTTATCTCGTTTCTGAGGTAGTCCTTCTCGAGGAAGTAGTTCTTTGTGGAACCAGGTCCACCAAGGAATACTGCCCTGATATCCATGATCCTGGGCATGAATGATCCATTGGCAATTTCCCCAACTTTCTTGAAGAATTCATGGGCAGCGATCTCGATCAGTCTCTCATATCTCCTGGACGACTGCCCACCCTGGTGATGCTTGCTGGGTACCAGTGACTGCTCGTTCGCAACCATCTGGATGAGAGTACCGTTAAGGAATCCTATCGTGGCCTCCTTCCTGTCAATAACTATAAGCCCGTATATTTCCTTGTTCTCCAGCTGGACGTCAAGCTGTTCGGTATGAAATATGGAGTCGCATTTGTATGAGAAGGTCTGTATCGCCTCAGGGGGCTCTATGATGTTTGTGTACATCTCTGTCTGATCCCCGCGTGAGGCAACATGACCAACGAAGAACACGAGACCCGTTTCCGGCGGTGCCTTGTAGTATTTCAGCTTTGACATTATGGATTCTATCGCGGCCAGCACGTTCTTACGCGTGGATTTGGACTTGATGTTGCTCGATGTTGAGAATTCCTCCCGGAGATACTGGACAACGTCGTAAATCTGCTTGCTCGGAGGAATATATAGCGAGATAAGTTCGGTTCCCCTCCCCTTCTTCGATGATATCTCCTGCAGTGCTTTCCTGAACTCGTATCTTCGCAGTTGCATATCATCGCTTGACATAGTCCATGGAAAATTTAAATTGATATATAACGTTAATCTGTTGTTTTCTATGGAGCCTGTAATTATTTCACTGGGCGGTTCAATCGTGAGCGGTGAACCCCTGAATATTGAATTCCTGAGGAAATTCTGCTCGGTACTTTCGGGTTATGAGGGAAAGTACAGGTTCGGCATTGTTGTGGGAGGAGGCAGGCTGGCCCGCCAGTACATCTCTTCCCTGAGGAAATTGAAGGTCAATGACCACGTGCTCGACGAGATAGGCATTCACGCCACAAGAATGAATGCCCTTGCACTTGCAACGTTTCTCCCTGATGTCAACCACAGAATTCCCACTAGCATAAATGAGGCTGCAGAACTCATGAGCATATACCCGTACGTTGTGATGGGCGGCACTGAACCTGGCCATACCACTGATACTGTCGCTGCACTTCTCGCTGAGAGGATCGGATCAAGGATTCTGATCAACGCAACGTCGGTTGACGGCGTTTATACAGATGATCCGAAGAAGGACAGTTCCGCGAAGAAGATCCCATCCCTTAGCTACGACGAAGCAATCTCCATTTCACTGAAGAATTCCATTGGCGCAGGACCAAACGTCTTCATGGACCTGACCTCGCTCAATATCGCGAAGCGCTCCGGGATAGTGATCTATGTGATGGATGGCACGGACGTTTCAGAGTATGGATCCATCATTGACCGGAGGAAGACGGGCGGTACCTTGATCAGTGCCTTACGGGAATCTGCGTGATACCCAACCTGACTGTTGTCCCGTCTATGTCCCATTCCCTTCCATCCTCAAGAGGCCCAATCTTCAGTTCCGAGGATAGCGTCTCTTCCCTGATCTTTTCAGAGAACAGTTCCAGGCACTTCATGATCTCATCAGATCCGGTATCCAGCGTTGTCTCAATCTTCTCGTCGTATTCGAGAAGCATCTCCTTCCTCATCACCTGTATTCTCCTTATCAGTTCTCTCGCGATGCCTTCGTACATCAGATCCCTGTCGATCTCAAGGTTCAGGTAAACGGTGCCAACAAGGCTTCCGTTACCTGAAGCAAAGCCTTCGCGCGTTTGCCTCACCTTCTCGAAGAAGTCTCCGGGTATGGAGACCCCTTCAAACATTATGCTGCCGGATGCCGCGAGTTCCTCTGCCATTTTCATGGGCTCTGCCTTGAATTTCTCCAGCAATCTGCCATAATCGCCTTTAAGGAGCGGTGCGACCTTCCCAGGTATGGCCCGCAGGGATATCTGCACCGGGCTCTCTTCAGGCCTTATGAAGCGGATCGACTTCGCGTTGAGGTCCGATTTCAGTGATTCTAGGGTCTCCACTGCCAGTTCTGACTCGTTTTCCACCAGGATTTCAGAGATTGGCTGCCTCCCCTTCACCTGGTTCTCCTGCCTGAGCCTTCTGGTGATTTCCAGGATTTCCTTGCCGATGCTGAACTGCCTTTCAAGATCAGGCGAGATGCAGGTTGTGTCAGCAGACGGGTATGCTTCCAGGTGAACAGACTGTTTCTCCCCGTCGACGGCCTGGTACAGGTAATCGGAGAAGAAAGGAGTGAATGGGGCAAGCAGCCTTGAGACAACCTCGATTGCACTGTACAGCACATGATATGCCCCCTTCTTCTCGTCGGTAAGCCCTCCTCCCCAGAATCTTGACCTTGAAAGCCTGAGGTAAAAGTTTGATAGATCCTCTATGAAATCCTGCACATCCCTGAGTGCGTTATGCATATCGTACGCGTTCATCCTGTCGGTGCACGATGCAATCAGTGAGTTCAGCCTGGAATTCAGCCACCTGTCCATTATGTTTACCGGCTCGCCTCCAAGGGAATGATGATAGGAATCGAGGTTGGCGTTGGACGAATAGAACTGGTAGACGTTTATCATGGTGGAAAATGTCTTCCTGCTCAGTTCCTCTATGAGTTTCCTGTCCAGGTTCTTCGTTTTCCAGGGTGCACCAGAAAAGAGGAACAGCCTCAGCGGGTCTGCTCCCACTTCATTGAGTATATCCAGAGTCAGCGTGGAATTTCCAACGCTCTTGCTCATCTTCTTGCCGTTCTCGTCCAGCACGAATTCCATCACAAGGCAGTTAGAATACGAGTTCGTGTCGAACAGCAGGGTGGCTAGTGCATGCAGCACGTAGAACCACCCCCTTGTCTGGTCCACGGCCTCGGAGATGAAATCCACCGGGAGGTCACGTTCGGGAACAAAATCGCTCGAGAATGGGTAATGCTGGGCGGCATACGTTGCACTGCCTGAATCAAACCATGTGTCCATCACATAGGGTTCCCTTGTCATCTCCCCTGAACAGGTGCTGCAGCTGAACTTAATCACGTCAATGCCTGGCCTGTGGAGATCTTCTGGAACCTTCCCTGCCCTCTTCCCAAGTTCTTCCAGGCTTCCTATTGCCTCAAAGTGTCCGTTTGAGCAACCCCATATGGGAAGTGGGGTGCCCCAGTACCTGTTCCTGCTAAGTGCCCAGTCCTTAGCTTCCAAAAGGAAGTTGCCGAACCTCCCTTCCTTCATGTGCTCCGGGTACCATGTAATTCTCTCATTGTTGGACTTGAGTTTTTCCCTTATCCTTGAGACCAGTATATACCAGGTGTCCAGGGGATAGTAAAGTAGTGGGGACTTGCACCTGTAGCAGAAAGGATATGTGTGAAGGTACTTCTCCGACCTGAACAATGAACCATTCCTCTTCAGGTAAGTTATGATCTCCGGATCAGCATCCTTCACAAACATCCCGTTCCACGGGAGTGCATCCGAATTGAATTTTCCAGAGGAGTCAACCGGATTCAGGATAGAAACGCCCTCGGTCTTTCCTATCTCAAAGTCGTCCGCCCCAAATGCCGGGGCTATGTGTACTATCCCGGTTCCCTCGTCAGTCCCCACAAAACTTCCCGGTACAACCCTGAACACCTTCTGTGTCTCCCTCAGGAACGGGATCAGCTGGACATATTCTCTGCCCACAAGATCTGCGCCTTTCACTTTGTCGATTATCTCTGCGCTTTCTCCAAGCAGGCTTCTGACCAGGCTTGAGGCAAGGTAAAGTTCCTGCCCCTCGAACCTGACGAGAGAATACTCAGTCCTGTCGCTAACTGCAAGGAACTGGTTCGACGGGAGTGTCCATGGGGTTGTGGTCCATACAAGGAAGAACCTGTTCTCCTTCCCCTTCTCCGCAAACTTTACAAACACCGAAGGGTCCTTTACGTCTTCATATCCCTGGGCAACTTCGTGAGAACTCAGGGATGTGCCACACCTGGGGCAATATGGCACTATCTTGTAGTCCTTCTTCACCATCCCCCTTGAAAATAGTTCCTTCACTGCCCACCATTCACTCTCCATGTATTCATTGCGCATCGTGACATAGGCTTTTGTCTGGTCTACCCAGTATCCCAGCCTCTGGTCACTCTCCTCCCAGTCGTCTATGTAGCTGAATACACTTTCCCTGCAGTAGCGGTTGAATACATCAACTCCGATCTTCTCTATCTCCTTCTTGGAGTTTATCCCGAAGTGTTTTTCCGCCTCTATTTCGACTGCCAATCCGTGGCAATCCCAGCCGCCCCATCTTCTGCTTATGTCGAAGCCAGACATGTACCTGTAACGGAGAACTGTGTCTTTCAGTGTCCTGGTGAGTGCATGACCTATGTGCTGCCTCCCGTTTGCAGTCGGTGGTCCTTCCAGGAACTTGAATGTCTTTCCAGTGTTTCGCGGCTTGAAAACTTCCTCAATGATCCCGATCCGGTTCCATCTCGCCAAGACTTCTAGGTTCACCTCGAGCATGGATTTCCTTGGGTCCAGTTGTGGATATTTTCCCGCCATCTGGACGGGTACTTCTTAAACATATTTATTCATTGCCTGTCACGGTAATACGGATGTTGTGAATGAGCCCATGGCAACAAGGAATCTGGCATGATTTGACTTCGTCAATTTAAGAACTTCATATTAAAAATATTAATAAATAACAACACATTATATATTTTGTGATAAATGTATGCTGAGAGAATCTTATTCTAAACTTATGAGAGTCGTGAAGGATGAGACCGAGAGGATAAGACAGATTATCAGGGAACAGAAAGGCGGTTCCAGGGAGATGGAAGAGCCAAGGATTCCAGGTCATTGATATTTCTCCGGCTAGAAATTGTCCACTTAAATAGTACAGATAATCAGGTTATCCTTCCAAGTCCCGGGACTGGGCGGAAATGTTCGTAGCCCTTGGCCTGTATCGCCACCCACTGTTCACCGTCGAAGATAATGCTGCTGCCATCCCATAACTCTCCCACATATGAAACGTTGAGTCCGGCTCCTTCAACGTTCTTTCTGAATTCTGCAAAAGCCGAGTTATCTATTGAGAAGAGAAGTTCATAATCGCCGCCGAACGCAGCCCCGATCTCTGTGGGTGAGGCGCCGCTGATCCTTGAGGCTTTTTCGACCGACTCATGGAGTGGGATGTCGTGCTCAACGATCTTAAACCCGATCCCATAGTCATCCTTCATCTGTGCAATGGCTGAGAAGAGCCCGTCGGATAAGTCCATCATGAATTTCGCACCAAGTTCACTCAGGGTTATTGCCTCCTTCACCCTTGGAACAATGTCCAGCATCATCCTGATGCCGGAGCTTTTCCTGTAGCCAGAACGGTAAAACACATATCCGGCAGCGCTCCTGCCCAGCGAATTCGTAACGCACAGTATCTGCCCCTTCCTGGCGTACTTTCTTAGACGAACCCTTGTCTTCCTCTGCACCCCGGCTGCAAAGCCGGAGGCCAGGAATTCTGTCGATTCCTTTGTGTCGCCGCCAAGAAGCTCAGTGTCGAAGCGGGAGAGCGTCTTCCTGATTCCCCTGTAAAACGATTCTATGAAAGAATCTTCAAGATCCTCCGGAACAGAGAGTGACGCCAGGAACCCTTCCGGGTTTCCAGCCATGGCAGCTATGTCGCTCAAATTTATGGCCGAAAGGAATGAACCGATCATTTCCGGCTTTGCTTCAGCGGGAAGGTTGCTGCTGTATGAAACCTGGTCTGTTGTGTAGAGCAGGTAATCCTTGCCTCTTGGAACAAAGGCACAGTCGTCTCTTGGCTGTTTCATTCCCGCGGTTCGTGAGATGAGTTCTATCAGCCCGCGTTCACCGACTTCTGAAATCTTCAACGCGTGTCATCCCCTGGCTTTTCTTTAATATTTGCAGGTTCATCTGTGGTTGCCTTCACTTTACCTTTGTTCACATTAATATCACGAAACGCAATGAGATCATTCAATGTCTGGCAAGAATGTCGTGCGCGTGTTTTCCGGGATGGATACGCAGGACGGAGCCGGGGTCCGTCTCAGGAGGATGTTTGGAGGGAACAGTTCTGCGGCGATAACAGATCCTTTCCTTCTCCTTGACCAGTTTGGGTCAACGGACCCTGCTGAATACATCAACGGGTTCCCTTGGCATCCGCACAGGGGAATAGAGACGGTCACATATCTCCTCCACGGGAAGGTCACTCACGAAGACAGCGTGGGGAACAGGGGTACGATCTATCCGTCTGACATTCAGTGGATGTCTGCTGCATCAGGCATTTTTCACCAGGAAATGCCGGAGGGGCTTGACCCCATGGTGAAGGAGGAAGTCCTGAAGATTTCCGGATCGCCTTCCGAAGTGAGCGGCCTCCAGCTCTGGATAAACATGCCTGCGTCATCCAAGATGGATACTCCCACGTACAGGGACATCAAAGGGTCAAGGGTGCCGAAGTTTGAGGAAAGCGACGGCACTGAAGTCAAGATCGTGTTCGGGAAGTACGGGGATGCCGAGAACGTGCTGGGCAGTGGATCCTACGTGGATGCCACTTATCTTGACGTCAGCATGGTTCCAGATTCAGATTTCTCTTTCCATACAAGAGATGGATATACGGCTATACTCCAGGGGATCGGGGGAGATGGTTCTGTCACTGGCTCCGGTTCGCTCTATCCCGGAGCATCGTTTCTGTTTTCCCGGGAGGGCGATTCTGTTAGCCTGAAATCGGGAGAGAAGGGATTCAGGTTCATCCTAATGGCTGGAAGGCCCCTTAATGAACCAATATGGTGGAGGGGTCCGATTGTCATGGACTCGGAGGATAGGCTGAAAAGAGCTTTCCTTGACCTCAATGAAGGCACATTCATAAGAGACAGGAATCCGATCTTCATCGAGTGATTCCTGGTCTCAAACGGTTATTGAGGAAGAGGACATCCTTCTCGCGAATGATCCGTAGTCCATCTGCATGATCAGTTTGTTCTCGTTATCAAGGTCCTTCTCCCACTTGCCTTTGTCGGAGGAGATGAAATACTCGCGAAGCTCACTGAAATCCTGGTTCAGGGATGAATCTACGATCAGGTTGAGCAGTTTTGGGTCATAAGTGTCGTTGTGCGCTCCCCTCTCCCTGTTACCTCCAGTAGGATAGCTGACAACCTCCGTTCCCAGGCCTGAGGAGTCCAGAAGTGCCTTTGCGACGCTCCACAATCTTGGCGGCCTGTACAACCCTCTTTTCCACAGGCTCTCCACCATCGTGTTCTTCTGTATATTCATCGGGTTTATCGAGGCGTCAGTGACCATGCCCCTTATCTTCCGGACCGACTCGACTATGTCGTCAATTGCATCCTTTTCAGAAATGAATGGGGGTTTAAGGAGAAGGTATGCCCGGAGTTCCATCCCCAGCTTATTCACGATCCCTGCTGCCTCCACAAACTTGGAAAAGGTGCTTCCCTTGTTTATGCTCTTCTCTATTATCCTGTCATTGGCGCTTTCCAGTCCAATGGCTATCCGCACCCTGCTGCCAAGGGCAGATACATCTGCAAGGTTGCCTTCGGTGATGTACTCGGTTCTCGA
>JAJYUI010000059.1 GCA_021792595.1 Thermoplasmata archaeon
ATCGGCATTCAGGAAAAATAAAGCAAGAATGGGGATGAAATTGCCCCCATCAGGGTGAATCTGAAGCTATTCTGCCTGAATTTCACAATCATTCCGATGAATCATTGAGAATTGGGTGGTTTTGAGAAAACCTCTTATTGTCTCGTAATATGTCGAAAAGATTCTATGAAGCACGAAGGACGAGAGGTTTACATGGTCTCCGGAGGGGTGACCAAATTTGCAAAAGCTTTGCCAACAATGGATTTCCGGATGAGGGTAAAGAAGGCTTTCGATTACGCCATGAATGATGCAGGGATAACGCTTGACCAGATTGACGGGTCAGTTGCCTCATACTTTGCAGACCATTTCCAGAGGCAGCTTATGTCAGGCATAATGGTGCAGGACTACCTGGGACTTACGCCAAAGCCCAGCAAGAGGGTTGAAGGCGGAGGAGCAACAGGTGGGCTGGCTTTCCAGACCGGATTCGAGGAGATCGCTTCCGGAAGAATGGATGTCTGTGCAGTATACGGCTTCGAAAGCATGTCCCACGTCAACACATGGAAGGGAAATGAATTCATAGCACTTGCAAGTGACACAAATTTCGACTATCCGGTTGGAGGATTTTACACTGGGTATTATGCGATGATGGCCAGGAGGCATATGCACGAATTCGGTACCACTGTGGAACAGCTGGCCAAGGTTTCAATCAAGAACCACAAGAACGCACTGAACAACCCATATGCTCAGAGTCCCATGAACCTCACTGTGGAAGACGTGAGGAATTCACCCATGGTAGCATCCCCTCTGACCAGGCTTGACGTCTGTGCAATGTCTGACGGGGCAGCCGTGGCAATACTTGCAAGCAAGGAAAAGGCGTTCGAGTTATCTGACCACCCTGTGCTGGTCAAGTCCATAGGGACGGGAACCGACACAATGAGGTTGGCAGACAGGCCCTTCCTCAAGGTTCCGCTTCTCCCTAACGAGACGGAAGGAGACTACAGCAAGCTAGAGTATCCGGGCATCCACTCCTTCAGGGCAGGAAGAACTGCGGCAAAAGAAGCATACCAGGGAGCAGGCATAACTGACCCGCTGGAAGAGATTGATTTCGTGGAGCTCCATGATGCATACACCTCATCTGAGATACAGACATACGAGGATCTCGGTCTATGCAAGTACGGCGAAGGCGGCTCATTCGTGGAGAGCGGGAAGGCAGATCTTGGAGGCAAGGTGGCAGTGAACCCGTCTGGTGGTCTGCTTGCGTGCGGCCACCCAGTCGGTGCAACTGGAATAATGCAGTCTGTATTTGCATTCTGGCAACTCCAAAACACGATAGGAAAGCATTTCGGTAACGACAAGCTCCAGGTGAAGAACGCCAAGAGGGGACTTATTCACAGCCATGCGGGAACAGGGACATATGTAACTGTCTCGATAATGGAGGCGGTACAATGACCGTCAACCCGAATGCCAAGATGGAAGAGACCCAGAATGGAACAGAGGTTTACAGTTTCGATCCATTGATCGTCAAGTCCCACTATGAGATAGATTACATACACAGCTATGCACAGGACTCTGAGTTCTTTGTTTCCCTGGGCAAGAAAAAGCTCATGGGCAGCAAGTGCAAGAAGTGCAGCTACGTCTATGCAACTCCCAGGTCCCACTGCATGATGTGCGGGGCAGAGACTGAATGGTTCCAGCTTCCAAATAACGGAAAAGTGCATTCATACACAACATGTTATTTTGGAAGCGAGGAGTTTCTTCCAGAGACGCCGTTCCACCTCATAATGGTGGAGTTCGAGGGCGTGAATTCCCTGTTCATGGCCAGGCTGATCGGAGCAGACGCAGATGATCTTTACATCGGAATGCCGGTCAAGGCCAAATACAGGAGGAACCAGAAGTTTCTCCCGACTGACGTATATTTTGTACCCACGGGCGAGAAGTAATCGTCCGGAATTTTTGAGGACAACCGTGGGAAGGTACATACCTTCTCACGCAATCCATATTGCGGCACGGTTAAAGGAATGAGGGTTGCTTTCTTCACGGAGACATATTATCCCACTCCGGACGGAGTATCACATTATCTCAGAGACATAAAGGATGCACTTACCGCCAAGGGCCATGATGTCAAGGTATTCTCGCTGACCGGAGAACCTGGAGAGGACGTTCACATTGTCCCGGGTTTTACATTCCCTTTTTACAGGCAGTACAAGGTTCCGATCAACTTGATCCCATTCATGCTTTTCAGGAAGGCAATAAAGTTCAGGCCGGACATCATACACATCCATTCGCCTTTCTTCATGGGTTCCGTAGGATTCCTGGTTGGGAAGAAGATAGGAGTTCCTGTTGTAGCCTCATTCCACACAGATTTTTCAAGCATGCAGGAGTCAATCAGGATGCCTTTCAAGGAGAGGCTGTTCAGGTTATCCGCAAACTACAACCGCTATCTCTATGCTCAATGCGACGAGGTCATCTGCCCCAGTCCTCATGCAACCTCAATAGCAACGTCTCATGGAATCAAGGAGGCAAAGGAGATCCCGCTCTTCGTCGATACTGAGAGATTCACCCCAGGAGAGGGAGAGCGCGACAACACCATATTATTCATAGGGAGACTGACCCAGGACAAGGGGGTCTACCACATTATAGAACTTGCAGAGAGACTGAAATCATCGGACTACCGGTTCGTGATAGGCGGTACCGGTCCAGAGGAAGAATCGCTCAACAAGGAGGTGCTGTCGCGAGATCTGGGAGATAAAGTGTCCCTGCTTGGGTATATAAAGGAAAAGAAGAAACTGGAACTCCTGAGAAAGGCGGCAGTGTTTATTTACCCGGCGTCGGCAGACACTTTTGGCCTCTCGGTGCTTGAGGCGCTCGCCTGCGGCACTCCTGCGGTTGTACCGGAGAAATTCCCGTTGCATGCGTACTCAGACGGCGAGTCGGGACTGGTACCGGTGGACTTCGACAGGATCGATGACGTCCTGAATACAATTGAGCAAATGTTGTCGAACAGGAAAAATCTTGACAAGAGGCGTAAGTCTGCCAGGGATTTCGCGGTGACATCTTTCGGGATTTCTCAGCATTCCGGTGCATTGCTTGACATTTATGGCAAACTGATAGAGGAAGGCAAGAAAGAATCTGGAGAAGAACAGATACGTTAGGAGCAGGCGGAAAGCGTTTTTCCTGATCGTTGAGGTCTCTTAATGAAGTCCAAATATCCGGCTGAAGAGAAATTCCGGATCGTCATGTATTCTGTGCGGATGAGTAAGTGAGGGAAGCAGTTCCTATTAACTAACCATTTCCATTAAAAATGAGCGGGTGTAATTAAACCCCGCATCAAATCTCCCTGCAGCTTAACTGATCATATACTTTAAGTCGTTCGTGTCTGAAGGATAGGTAAACGGCATGGAGAGAAGGGTATCTACATTTATCCCTAGCCTCATGGCCATTGAGAAAATGTTGATCACCTCTTCAGAGTTCTCTCCAAGCATGTGTGCCCCCAGGATCTTTTTTGAGTTATTGTCAAGTATGATCTTGTAGTAGGATTTTGGAATCATCCTTCTCCTTGAATTGTACCAAGAAGTCATATCCCCCTTTCTCACGTTGATCTTGAGCCCTTTTTCAAATGCCTGTTCTTCAGTGATTCCGACCATTGCAAGGGGAGGACTGGAGAAGACTGTAGTAGGGATTCCATTGTAGTCAGCTTTCAGCGAATTTCCATTGAGAAGGTTTTCCCCTGCTATTCTCCCTTCCATGGCCGCAACGGGGGTAAGTTTTGGACCCCCGGTATCCGCTGAGTCCCCTGCTGCGTACACCCGAGGGTTGGAAACACTACGAAGGTACTCATCGACTTCAACCCCCCTCCTTGACCATTTTATATTTCCTGCCTCAAGTCCCATGTCGGAGTCAAATTCCCTTCCGGCACCATGCACGACCGTATCTGCGTAGATGACTTCATCCTTGCCTTCCCTCGTGAGTGTTATCTCAAATCTCTCATCAACTTTCCTCACCCCCTTTACAGAGGTATTGACTAATATTTCAATGCCTGATTCCCGTAGCAGACTGTCAAGAATTTCAGTCACTTCCCTGTCGAAGTTCGCTAGAATTCTGTCAGAATGCTGAATTATAGTTACCTCAGAACCAGCCTTCCTTGCAATACTGGCAAATTCAACCGAAATGTAACCCCCTCCCACAAAAACAAGCTTCTTTGGCAGGTTTGGCATGCTGAGGAATCCTTCGTTATCTATCAGTAGGTCTGAACCCGGGAAATTCAGTGCTGCTGCTTTTACTCCAGAGGCTATCAGGAATGCGTTCGCTTCAAATATCTTGCCATCAACTTCCAGCGTTTCCGGCCCTATGAACTTCGCCCTTCCATGTATGATCTCGATGTTGTTTTTACGAAGGCTTCTCTCTATTCCTGAAGACATTGATTCGGTGAATGAACGCTTAAACTCCATTAGTTCATCCCATCTAATCTGGGCACTTAACTTGGCGATCCCATGTCCCTGGAGTCTCTTGGCAGATTCCAGGGAATCGGTAACTCCAACCAGAACTTTCTTTGGATCGCAGCCCCTCAGTGCGCATGTCCCGCCTATGGGCTCCTGATCAATCACAGCGACCTTTTTCCCGATTTTGACAGCCCTGAATGCAACAGTGGTAGCAGCTGAGCCCGAACCAATTATTATTAAATCAAACTTTGATCTCATATTCATTACCTCATCATTACACATGGCAATTAATAAATGCGGGTGGTTTTAGGGAAACCTCGTGTTCGCATATTACGGTATTTATGGGTTTATGGTAGTGATACTTGGAATAGGTCTACAACAAAGTTCGACGCTATAAATCCCTGAAAGACGAGGTTCCATCAAATTCGTTTTGCCTATCCTGATTGCACTTATCACCAATCAATGCTGAGCTTGAAGTTCTTTGGAAGGTTCAAATCATTAACCAGTGATCTTCTTATGTTAAGTTGAATGGGCTGGGCTATTTTTCCACTCACTTCAACAGTTCTGTCATCTAGCCGTGCAACGCCTTCTCCAGTGAAACCTGTATATAGTGGACTTCCCTTGCCACCCATCCAGGTTCTCATTTCCATCTCTATCTTACCCATTTTAGATCATGGTTCAATGATCTGTAATTATATCATGGTGCCTGTCGTTGAATGTTCGGCAAATCGTTAAAGGTGATAGCAAGATTAAGCGTGGAATAAAGATATTTTTTCACTGGGGTTTCAGTTAACCTGACATAACACAAATCACAAAGACTGCCTTTATCCCTGGATTCTCTTACGTCGACTTCTTGTTCCCGGAATGTCTTTGTGTCATTTCCAATAATTTCTAAGAGAGGTTTCCAAACCCCCACCGAAATACTTTTTCATGGCCTCATGTTCAAATGCCATGAATCTGCTGCAGTCGTATTTTCCTGAATGGTACAAGGAAGTTGAAAATCTCGGGGGTCCTCTCAGTGGCATTTCTGATCGCATTGACTTTGAAAGGATCAGGCCAGCACTTTCCGATCTCTATGAGAATGACACAGAGAAGAGTGGAAGACCCAATCATGATCCCGTGCTTTTGGTGAAAATATTGCTGCTTCAAAAGTGATACACCCTCTCAGATCCGCAGGTTGAAAGGGAGATCCGTGACAGGATAACGTAAGCCATCGACTTTCAGGAAAGATACGGTAAGAATGGGGATTAAATTACCCCATCAGAGTGAATTTGAAGCTATCTTGCCTGTATTTCACAATCATTCCGATGAATCATTGAAAATTGGGCGGTTTTGGGAAGCCTCTGCCATTTGTCTTATTGAGCCTGAATTTCAATCCGAAGGATGGAGCTGAGTCGTTTTGGCATAAAGGAGAATATCCCTTCTTTTCCATTCCCTGCTTATCTTCTTTCTGAGCATCAGGGAGTTTATCACCACGGATGAAGAACTCATGCCCATTGCAAACGCAGCAAGGATTGGAAGCACAGAGAAGACAGGCAGCCCGAGGAAGGGGACCAGCACCCCACCAGCAATTGGCATCAGCAACGTGTTGTAACCCACGGCCCACCCGATGTTCTGCTTTATCTTCGTTATGGTTTTGGTTCCTATGATCCTGGTTAGTATAAGTTGCCTCAGGTCGTTGTTAATGAGTATAATGTCACCGCTTTCCCTGGCGATATCGGTGCCCGAGCCCATTGCAATACCAACGTCTGCTGTTTCAAGTGCCACAGTATCATTGATTCCGTCTCCCGTAAACATGACGAAGTCTCCTTTCATCTGGTATTCCTTGATAATCTCCGATTTAATCTCAGGAAGCACTTCTGCATGTACCTCGTCAATACCAAGAATGCCTGCAACCCTTTCGCCCTCAGACTTTGAATCCCCCGTTACCATGGCAGTTCTTATGCCTAGCTTCCTGAGCTCTGTTATTGTGGCAACTGCACTCTCCCGAACGGTGTATGCAAGCGTTATGTCTCCTATACATAAACCATCCACGTAAACGGATACAACGGATCCACCTGCACGACTGCCTCTTGTTACTTTTACATACCTGCCATCAACAGTGCCTGATATCCCCATACCCGGTATCTCTTTGACATCTTGTGCCTCACCGATCGGTATAGAGGCTTTCTCAGCCTCCCTTATTATGGCCTTGGCTATGGGATGGTTGGAAGATCTCTCAACGGATGCTGCCATACGCAGCACATCCCCTCTTGACCATCCACTTTCAGGGAGAATACGGGTAACAGCCGGATCCGACTCCGTAAGTGTGCCAGTCTTGTCGAATACGGCCATATTGACCTTTGACAGCCTGTCCAGAGCGCTTGTATTCTTTATTATTATACCATTCTCGGAAGCGTAATTCGAGGATATGAGTAATGTGATTGGCCCGGCAAGCCCGATGGCACACGGACAGGCTATGACTACAACTGAGACAAATGCCAGGACTGCAATTTCCAGTGGGAGGGCAAAACCTGTGCTATTGAGGTAGAAATACCAGAAGAGCCCCGAAGCCAGGGCCGCAGCAATTACGACTGGAACAAATATTGCTGAAAACACGTCTGCAATTCTCTGCACTTTGGCCCTGCCTGAAATTGCCCTCTGGATCAGTTCGTATATCTGGCTGACAGTGCTGTTCTTTCCGGCCCTTGTAACACTGATCTTAAGGACGCCATTGAGGTTGGAAGTGCCAGATGAAACCATCTCGTCTTTCTTTTTCAGTACCGGTTCCTGTTCTCCGGTGAGCATGGATTCATCAACTTCAGCTGAACCGTCGAGGACCGTCCCGTCTGCAGGGATGGATTCACCCGGCCTGACGAGTATGATGTTCCCCTCCCTTAGCTCGTCAGTTGGGGTGTCAACTTCCTTCCCATCCTCTGTGATCACATGTGAAACATTTGGGATAAGCTCCAGAAGTTTGCTTGCCGCCCTGTTGGCACGAACCTTTGTCAGGTTCTCAATGAAGTTGCCCGTGAGTATGAGTGTAATGATAAATGCAGACGCGTCAAAGTAGACGTCTGCGGCCGGTATCTTACCGGGGAAAAAGGTAACATAGCTGGAGAATATGAATGCAGTAAGCGTTCCCATTGAGATCAGGAGATCCATGTTTCCGGATCTGCTCTTGATAGCATGATATGCTCCTTCGTAGAATCCATATCCAGAGTAAAACTGAACAGGAAGAGTCAGCATGAAGAGGGCAATATCCTTGTATACCTGTCCAAGGAAAAGGCTTCCTGGAACCAGGTAGTTTATGATTATGATGGGGATCGCGAGGCCCCACCCCACAGAAAGGCGCCTTTTTAGACGGATCGATTCCCTTTCAGGTGAACTGTACTTCTGCTGGCAGGTTTTAGAACAAAAATAGTATGTTTGCCCGTCAACAACTGACGTCAGGTCGGTATCCTCCGGTACAAACATTCCACATACAGGATCAGTTGGCATTTATGTTCCCCTTACCTGCTGTATTTCTGGGGGTTCTTGTCGAATACCGACTTGCAGTGGCTGTTGCAGAAGTAGAAGGTTTTTCCCTGAAACTCGCTCTTCAGGTCAGTGCTCTCCTTCACTTTCATTCCGCATATTACATCTGTTGCCATAGTTACGAATTATGTTGCAATACATATAATATCTCTATCCATAATGTTAAAGTAATTGGATAAAGTAATTACATTATGAGAAGAAACTTTTCCGAACTTGAACAGGAAATCATTTTATTACAACTCCAACGGTCTTGCATCTGTTCATCGCAACTTTCATCAACTTAACATTCTGACTATTTAGCGGTTTTCTGCATCAGAAACTTCTCCCTTTTCGAATCTTTCTCTCGCAATCCCCCCTGGCCTTTGCCATCTGCTTATTCTGCTTTCGTTTAGTTTTTTCCTGTTAATGGTGGCAATGGAAGGCTTGAGCCTCTGATTATATTTCTTAGCCTTTCCGGGTTGCTCTTAAGCTTATTCATGGTGGATATGACAG
>JAJYUI010000060.1 GCA_021792595.1 Thermoplasmata archaeon
TCTGATCCTAGGGGGGGTTCTTTTGTATTTGATTGGAAGTTATTCGTTGATAATCATTTTCGTCTCCATGTTGCTGTTCTCAGCTCTCATTCTTGTTGTTAGATTTCATAGGGATGATGTCTTTATACCTAAGGTAAGAACAGAAAACTCCGAAGATATACGTGGTTGGAGAGAAACTTTCGTTTTCGTGAAATCCAAATTTTTGATAATAGTCGTATTTTCAACTGTTCTGAATGCACTTCTGATCATAATGGATGTACTTGGAGCACCCCTCATCAGCGACACGCTGCACTCTAGTTCAATGTTTTATGGTTTCTACACTGGAACTCTGTCTATTGGCGGCTTAGTTGGAGCTTTAGCGGTTGGAAAACGGAAGCCACATAACATATGGCTATTGGTATTCTTCTATTTCGTTGTATCCGGATTTTCTTTCCTGATTATGGGGGTGGTTCGCATTACATTTATCGTGGTGCTTTTGCCTTTCTTTATTGGGCTGATGGCCTCGGTTTCTAATATACCATTAATGACTTATTTGCAGAGAGAAATTCCAGGAAGAATATTGGGCAAGGCAACTTCGTTAATGGATACCCTGAGGTTAGGGTTGGCCCCTTTGTCTGCATTCCTCTTTTCAATAATGGGTTCATATTACACTGTAGGTGCTTCATTTGCAGCAGTCGGTGTGTTACTGATATTGATATCCGCGCTGATTCCATTCACAAGTATTAAGAGGATAAAACTCCCAATTTCCACTGCAACTTAAACTATTTTGTTTTTCACCCATCATCATTCCAGGCTAGGCTTCTGCAGTGGTAAGTGAACTGTTTTCAGACTTTCTTTCGGCTCTCTGTGCAAAATATATTCCACCAATGTAAAGCCCGATCATTGGAACGGCCATTACTGTCATGGTGAATCCAGTGACGCCCGGAGAGAAGATCATGCCAAAGACAAATGCTCCTATGACGGCATATCTCCAGTGATCCTTCCAGTACTTTGCGGGAACAAGCCCGGTGCTGGTAAGAGCTACCATGAACACTGGTATCTCGAATGAGATGCCGAATATGAGGACGTAAGTTACAACAAAACTGACAAAATTCATGATGCTGAGGTAAGGAACTGCACTGAGCCCTATGTCGTAATTGTTAAAGATCATGAAAAGACCTGGCGCGATAAACCAGATCCCGAAGACGGCTCCAGCGAGGAATAGAACGGTACCAGGCAAGACAATCTGCCTCATGCTCTTGATTTCCTTCGAAGTGAGCGCGGGACGGACAAACTGCCATATTTCATTGACGACAACCGGCATGCTTACGCTAATCGCGAGAAACATGCATGAGTAAAGATCAGCCATCATGCCGTCTGTCGGCTTTATGGCTACGGTCTTCATCCCCGCCGGAAGGATATGTGCTTCAAGCAAGGCAAGGAACTGGCTTCCCACATTGTGATAAGGATCAGGGTAGAGGATGGGGAAAGTAAAGTGATTGTAGGTGTAGAACTCAACCTTAAATATGATAAAAATAGATGATGCAATAAGGAAAACGGTGATTATCCTGATAGCCCTCCGCCTGAGTTCGTCCAGGTGCTTCAGGAATTCGCCGGGTTTGAAGCTATCGATCATTTCTGGATCGAAACTTTACTCGCGATCTCCTGTTTAAGCTGCTCGTCGGTCTTGTTGGTTATGTCGATACCAAGGCTCTTCGCAGCATCCTTGTAGTTTGTTGAAGGAGTCGCAATCTCTTTACCTGTGTTCAAGGAATTACGGATTTCCCGCTCCAACTCCATCTTCCCCCTGGTGTACTCTCCGGTTGCCTTTCCGAGACTCCTTGCGAATTCTGGAATCTTCTTGGCACCCCCAAAAAGAACCAGGACAATGACTATAATGATAATCCAGTCCGGGATTGAATCGAGAACCATGATACAATATTGAAAGAGGTTATAATATGTTTACTGAACATAATAATGGAGGCAAACCGGAAAGTCCGCAAACAATGGGTAATGCATCGACAAGGGCCTGAATACATCAGGCAACGATTATCACTATTGTCCGGCCCGCATGATACTATCCGAAATGGCGTCTTTCAGAGATCCAGTTCAACCTTGATGTTCTGTCCCTCCAGCTTCAAAGCAACATCGTTAATCTCGGCTCTGAGGGAACTGTCGGTGTGGCTCAGCGACATTGAAATCACCCTCTTTCTAACATTGACGATGACGAAGCCTATTGTGTGGTCATCAGGAGTGACGGGCTCTGTCCTGGAATACTGTGATATGAACTCTTCCAGCGTGTCGTTAAGGTAATCTGACTGGAAAAGCGCACTTGCGGCCAGTGCAGAATCTTTCAACCTTGAAATCTCCACGCAAATCGTCGAAGGGTGCATGTCTGGAATGCTTATGTTGTAGATTACGCAGTCTGTCATTCCACTCCTCTCTTTTGCCGCAATATGCGGGCAAAATAGAGTACGATCTCATTCAAGAAGATTTGTTACCCTTCTTTCAGAAATTTCACCGGAAATCTTCTCCGCAAAATCCATGTAAGAAAATACGGCCTGCCTGTTGAAAGCATCTCTCACCGTTACTGTGTTGTTCTCAACTTCCTTGGCACCAACCACGAGTATGTATGATGGCCTGAGGTCATGAAGAGTCCTGATTTTCTTGCTCACGGACTCCTGTGAATGATCGACCCTCGATCTTATTCCAAGGGAAATGAGGTGCCTGTTCACCTTTTCTGCGTATTCAAGTGAGTCGTCTGATACGGGTACCACAAATACCTGGTGAGGGCTGAGCCATGTGGGCAGTTTGCCTGCAGTTCCTTCGATGAGTATGGCCATCATTCTCTCCAGGCTTCCGTACACGGCCCTGTGTATCATTATGATGTCTTCTTTCCTTCCTTCTGAATTCACGAAATATAGCCCGAAGTTGCCTGGCATGAAGAAGTCAACCTGAACCGTAGATATCTGCCAGTCTCTTCCAAGTGCATCCTTCACATGAATGTCTATCTTCGGTCCGTAAAACGCTGCATCGCCAGGAAACTCCCTGTATTCAAGCCCTGCCTTATCAAGTGCCTCAGCCAGGTAGCTGCTGGCACGATCCCACTTGGTGAAATCAGGTTTCAGGTCTCCAGATGAACAGTTTGAGCACGATATATTTCCTGTGCTCTTGCCCCTGATTTCGGAGATGTGTCCACAGCTCCTGCACTTGTACGAAACCAGGAAATTCTCCGGGTTGTTCTTGTCTATGAGGCTCAGATCGAAGGAGAGCAGCGGGACCCTGAACAGTTTTGTTGAGACCTCCCTGATCACCTCAAGAATGGATGATATCTCATCTGCAATCTGATCCATCCTGACGAACGCATGCCCGTCATCCTGAGTAAATGACCTGGGCCTGGTAAGCCCGCCCACTTCACCGGATTTTTCATACCTGTAGAGCGTACCGAATTCAGAGTACCTTACAGGAAGGTCCCTGTAGCTGTAGACTTTCCTGTCAAAAACCTGTATGTGTCCGGGGCAGTTCATCGGCTTTAGGCCATAGCCATCCCCCTTCAATTCAAAGACGAACATGTCTGAAAGGTACTTTGCATAGTGCCCTGATCTTTTCCAGAGTTCATCCCTGAATACGTGAGGGGTCGTGACCTCTTCCCACCCGCGGCTCTGGTTCATCTCCCTCATGTACTTTACCATCTCGTTCCTTATTGTGGTGCCGTTTGGGGTGTATAGAGGGAAACCGGGAGCCATCTCAGAATTGAAAACGAAGAGGTCCATTTCATGGCCGATCCTGCGATGATCCCTCTTGGCAGCCTCGGCCCTCATCCTCAGGAATTCTTCAAGTGACCTGCTGTCTGGGAATGCAGTACCGTAAATCCTGACCATCTTCTCGAGGTTTTCATCTCCCTTGTAATACGCGCTTGACACTGAAAGTAGCTTTATCGCCCTGAGGTAACCCGTGTTTGGCACGTGAGGCCCAGTGCAGAAATCAGTGAATTCTGCCTGGGAATACGCCGTTGAGGAAGACCCTTCCAGAACCTTCTCCTCAATCCTTTCCCTCTTGAACTTGTTGTTCTTGAATATTTCAAGCAACTCCTTCCTGGGGAGAACTCTCTTCACTATGGGGATCTTCTTTGCGACGAGTTCCTTCATCCTCTTTTCAATGGCCTGAAGGTCATCGGAACTGATGGGATCCATGTAAATGTCGTAGTAGAACCCCTCGTCGGTTGGCGGACCAGCATTGGGCTTTGCATTTCTATACATCTGGAGTACGGCCTGGGCCAGGAGATGCGCGGCAGAGTGTCTCAGTATGTGCAAGCCATCTGGAGAGTCCTTGAAAACGGGGGTTGCCAGAATATCCTTTTCCGCGACGTCCGTCAGGTCATGCAGTATACCATCCGACTTTGCGGCAATCACGTCCTGCATTCCTGAAAACGCATGGGCAAACGACATCCCCTTCTTAATCGACTTGGGTTCTGCAATCTTTTCTGCCAAACTTACCATCCTGGTATACGTATCAAGAGTTAAATCGTTATCCTTCGTAGAACGCCGTCCCTAAAGTCCCTGGAATCAAGCAGAACGGATATTCTCTCTATATCCAGATATGGGGGCCTGTCTTCCCTGAGTGTTTTCACAACTCCGCGAATCATGAAAAACGCACTGGAAAGTTCCTCACCAAGGTTTGCACCTGCGAGGTCTATTCCCTGCGACGCAACCAGGATCTCTATTGCAATTATCTGCCTGAGGTTAGCGATGATTCTTGAAAGCTTGAGAGCAGCATTCATCCCCATGCTGACGTGATCCTCCTGATTCGCACTTGTGGGTATTGTGTCCACTGAAGCAGGATGTGCCAGGGTCTTGTTGTAGTTGCACAGTGCTGCCGCCACGTATTGCGGGATCATGTATCCAGAACTTGTTCCGCTATCCTCAGTGAGGAATGGGGGAAGGCCGCTCATGTTTGCATCAACGAGCATAGCAACCCTTCTCTCACATATGTTTCCAAGATCCGTTAGTGCTATTGCAAGAAAGTCGCAGACGAACGCTACCGGTTCACCATGAAAATTTCCGGCTGATATGACTTCGTCATTGTTCACGAGGGGATTATCCGTTGCAGAATTCATTTCAGTCTCCAGCACGCTTCTTGCGTAATCAAGAGTGTCGAGCACCGCTCCATGGACCTGCGGGATGCACCTGAGGCTGTAAGGATCCTGTATGCGTTTCCCTTCAGGCGATCCTGAGAGCAGTCTCCTCATCTGCTCCGCAACACGTATCTGGCCGCGGTGAGGTCTAGAACCAACCACCCATTCCGTGAAGGCACCTGCATTCCCGGAAAGGGCAGAGAAAGAGAGAGCAGATGACAGAAGCGAAAGCTTCACCAGATCGTACGCTCTGGCGAGCTCCACTGCCAGGATGCCTGTGATGCCAGCTGTGCCGTTAATGAAGGCAACACCTTCCTTGGATGAAAAGTCAAATGGAGAGATACCAAGATCATCCAGAACTGACGCAGCAGGTATCCTCTTTCCATCACGAATGAACTCCCCTTCTCCCATCAGGCAAAGTGCAACGTGAGAAAGTGGTGCAAGGTCTCCACTTGCGCCCAGGGATCCAATCTCCGGAACATAAGGTACTTCGGGCGATCCTATCAACTTCACCAGAAGTTCCACCATCTCCCTCCTAACCGCTGAGAACCCCTTGAGCAGGGTATTGGCCCTCACGATCATCATTGCCCTGATGTACTCTGGTGGCATTGCCGGACCCACCCCGGAGGCGTGACTTCTCAAAAGGTTCTTCTGCAGATCTGATACGCGGTCTTCGGGAATTCTCACATTGTAAAGGCTGCCGAATCCGGTATTGATTCCGTACATTGTCCTGCCCTCGCTCAGTTTCTTCTCAAGCTGGTTTCGGCTCCTCTGCAGGTTGTTAATTGATACCTCTGACAGGTGCACGCTACCGCCTTCAAAAACAGCATGGCTTATCTGATCAAGATTAAGTGAGTTCCCATCTAGCTCGATCATTGTATCTGGAGATATTTCTGGGATGAATAAACTATCTGGAACCTGAGTATTGCGGGGGACAAATGGTTTGGAAGGCGAGTTACAAGAGTTATCATGTCTCAAATTTTCTGGTCCAGTACCAGTAACTGAGAGCAAGAAGGACCAGGGTAATGGCCAGGTTTGCATAAACACTGATAAAGAAGAGGCCTGTGAACGCATGATTGCCAGAGTACGGGGTATTGACAGAGAGGTAATCGTACCATATCAGGAGTGCAGGAGGAAAAATGATCCCAGCAATGATGAATGGAACAAAGTTATGATAGTTCTGCCAGAAATAGACGCCAATTCCACCTGCCATGCCAATCAGGAGGATTATCACGAATGAAAACAGGAAGGTCGGACCGATGTTCCTGGTCAGCAAGGCAACGAGAAGAGTGGCGAGCCCGATTAAGAGGTATACTGGAAAATATAGCAGGGAAACGTATAACACATCCATTGCTGAATAGTCCAGACCGAGGAGGTACATGGAGAAAAACGAAGAAAGGGATGCAACTGCGTACGGGATCAGTATTCCCATGAGGATCGTTGAGAGCAGAATTGACTTCTTCTTCTGTGGAAGGGCAAGGTATGATGACATTTCCCCATTCTGGATCAAGCCTGCAAAGTCTAACGCTATGACTTTCTCCATGAATAAGAAGGAGGCTAAAGCGGTAAAGGAATACGAGTAGTAGGTCAGGGAAAGTGAGAAGAAGCTTGAAATTGGCTTGGAAAACTGGTAAAAACTCGTGGGCGTGAGCGCGTTTGAACCTGGCAAGATTGTTGAAAGAATGATGAAGAAAATAAGTATTTCAGGAACTCCCATGCTATAGTACTTCTTGTATAGTATCCTCGAGACCTCAGAAACAGGCATGAAATCACATTGCCTCCAGCAGGACTTTCTCAACACTGTCGCTTGTCCTGTTAACGGAGAATATCTGCAGGCCGCCACTTTCCAACGCGTCTATTATGTCACCAATTCTGTTGCCCTGCCTTTCAACTATGAGTTCTTTCCCCTGTATCCTGGCTCCTGCAATCAGGCTGGAAGCCCTCTGAGTGTCAGAAATTTCTATGCTGAAAATATTACGTTTCCCTGATGTACTGTCCCTCGTGATATTATCCATTCTCGAGTCAATCGTGACCCTCCCCTTCTTGATCACCACAACTGAATCTATCAATTTCCTCATCTCCATCAGTATATGTGAAGATATCAGGAAAGTCGTTCCCTGTTCACGGTTTGTAGCGCGTATAAGTTCGTAAAGGTCTTCACGTGACCTTGGGTCAAGGTTGGCGGCAGGTTCGTCTGCCACAACCGTTTGGAATTTCCTGCAGAGAAAAAGCGAGAGATATGCCTTCTGTTTCATTCCCGCAGAGAGTTGTGAAGGGTAGTAGTTCCTGTAGTCCCACAACTCAAGTTTCTCCAGGGAATCCCTGATAGAACCCTGGTCAAATCTGTATATCCTGGAAAGGTGGACTAGATATTCCATCACAGTGAGGTGGGAAGGTATGGTGCCGGAATCAAGAAGGAACAGGTTTTCGATCCTTACCTCAGGGTGCAGGAACGGATCAACGCCATTCAGTGTCACATTTCCATGTGACGGGAGAATGAGCCCCGCCATCAGTTTTATTGTCGTGGTCTTCCCGGCCCCGTTCCTACCAAGCATGCCTGTTATGCTCCCTTCAAGCAGCTCAAGGGAAAGGTCGTCTACAACGTTTGTGCCGCTATAGGTTTTAGTGAGGTTAGTGGTCTTGATGGGGTTCATCGTCTACTCTTCCGTATCGTTCTGTGCAACTTTGCAAGGTAGTACCATAACCGTGGAGCATTGTAATCCCTTCCCCTCAGCAGAAGGTAGCCCAACCTGACAGCGAAGAGAGCCAGAGAAACCACAACGGCTGTCGCGAAAACAGCAGACTCATGAGATATGCTGATTGAATCACCCTCTAAGTATGTTGTTAATGCATGGGTTTGAAAGCTATAATATTATTTGATTTCAGGACGTTCAAGAATCAGTTCAGTCACTCTTCGTCAGCATGTCAATACTATGAGACATGCAGGGTAATGGCCCGCCTAGGCCCAGCGAAAAAGGAATCAATACAAAGCGCTAAGTTCCAGTCGGCACATCCTTTCACATGTTGGGCATGTGATTTCTTGAGGACGTGTGGGCATAGAGTGTATATGTATGACATTCAGCATCGTTCCAGGAATGGACATGGGGAAGAGGGTGAATAAATTTTAATAGTTACTAACTAATACATTTTAGATACAACATGCAGGAGGAACTAGCCGATTTGT
>JAJYUI010000001.1 GCA_021792595.1 Thermoplasmata archaeon
TCCAATAATAAACCTTATCATAATGCCATGATGAGCAAAGAGAACAGATCATTGCATTAATTGGAACTTATTAATATGTAGAAAATAAAATATTTATCTTCGGAGATACTGTTTGCCCACAAAGAGTTAAAGAGACCCAAGAAATGTATGTTCAGTACATTGTAAGGTTGTACTTCGAGTCCATTTCCTGGTAGCTCTCACGGTTTGAGATCTTGAGAGTCTTGGAGACATTTGCCATCTGGATGCTCACGGAACTATCCCACTTCTCTCTTCCAAGTATAAGGCGTTTCTTCTTATCGGAGAAGAATACGGTCTCGCCGGATTTTTTCAGGCAGTGGACGCACTCCGCTGCGGATTCCTCCGTTCTGACTTCCTTGAAACATTCTTGAAATGAGATCTTCATAGGTCATTGCACCTCTTCTGGTTATACCGGGGATACTCCAGGTTGTACCTGTCGCTGCAGTACTCCAGATAGTATACGATCCTGTCCAGGCATTCCTTATGCCCGGGTACAGTAGTAAATGAACTGTTAATTGATAAACGTTCCGAAAATGTCTTCACTTTTATTTGGCCGGTAATTACATCCCTCAATGCCTGCATGAATTTTATGCCTTCAGAGTCCTCTTTATGGCCAGCCATTGTCCTCCAGTCTCTCTCGTGCCTTATCTTCCGGTCAAGCCTCATTACGATGCGATCAAAGTCTCCCTGCATGATTGCGGATTCAAATATCCCGAGTTCCACCCTGACGTTCATTTCAAGCACCTACCAGCGAGGCAGCAAACGGGAGAACAAGATAGAATAGCGTGAAGTAAACTCCCGTGATCACCGTTATGACTGCCGCAAATACCACGGGAGCGGTCACGGTCCCATCCGTGGAGAAAATCCCTTCCTCGGTCGGTTCCTTCCTGTACATGTATGCGATCACCCTGAGATAATAGAACACTGATATTGCACTGTTCAGTATAGCAATGACTGCGACCCACCAGAGCTTGACCTGTATCAGAGCCAGGAAGAGGAATGCCTTTGCGGTAAAGCCACCTGTCAGCGGTATGCCTGCAAGTGCCAGGAGCAATATTGAGAGACTCAGAGCAAGAACCGGCGATTGCTTGGCCAGACCTGAAATGTCCTCTATCCTTGGGTTCTCCTTCCTTATCGAGTTCATTGAGAGGAAAGCCCCTCCTTTCATGAAGATATAGACCAGGGAATAGAACATGCCTGCGCCCACGGCTGCATTGATGTAATCCACACTCGCATTACCATACTGCCCATAGGCAACTGCGGAGAACACTAGTATGAGATATCCTGCCTGTGCAACACTGGAATATGCCAGGAGGCGTTTCAGCCTCATCTCTGAAAGGGCGGCAAAGTTACCATAAACCATGGTGAAAATTGCAAGTATGGTGAAGAGAAGGAACACCTGATCGCCCATGGTTGGAAAACCAACCACGAATAATTTCAGCATTATCATGAAGGCAACTATCTTGCTACCGGTAGAGAGAAGGGCAGAGACAGAATTCTCTGAACCATCGTATGTGTCTATTGCCCACTGGTGCATCGGGAATATCGCTAACTTGAAACCAAAGCCTATTACGAGGAACGCGAGCGAAATCAACATGGGTACTGCTGACACAGTCGAAACTGCATCGAGATCAAAGGTGGATGTGGCCTGGTAGAAGTAGGAAAGTCCCAGTACAATGAAAGAAGTGGAAACTGCACCGGTGAAGAAATACTTGGCGGAAGCCTCGAGAGTCCTCTTTGTCTTGTGGAAACCTGCCATTATGTAAGTGCCTATGCTCACTGCCTCGAAGGCTACGAACATGACCACCAGGTTCATTGAGTATGAGGCAACAATCATTCCAAGGGTGACAAAAAGTAGCAGCGAGTAGAATACGTCCCATCTCTCCCGTATGTTTTTCAACGCCGGGAAGACAACAAACATGGATGAAATTATCAGGATGGCCGCAAAGTATGAATCAAACGAGTTGTAGACCATGGCCCCGCCAAGAACTGTTCTTGGCCCCCCGAGATACAGGATACTCGCTATGGAGAGAGCAAGTGCGATAAATGTTATCACTGCATAGGCGGGACCTTTCCTGTGGAATAGGCCCACAGCAAGGAGCAGGAAACCGCCAAACCCCACCACGATGAGTGGGAGGAAGAACTTCAACACGTAAAGCCCGGCCGGAAAGATCATGTTATACCTCCCACAAATGAGGAAAACATGTTGAAGAAGAATGCGGGGAATACTCCTGCAAACAGCAGGAATGCCAGAAGCAGGCCAAGAACGGCAAATTCACGGCCATTGAGATCGCGTATCATCCCAAGATTTTCGTTGTATGGACCATAAAGCGTTCTCTGTGCAACCCAAACATGATAAGAAGCAGTCACTATCATTGAAAATATCACCACAAAAATCAGGTACGTGATGGCCTGGAAAGTGCCCCCAAGTATGGAGAATTCCCCTATGAATCCGGCGAGGCCAGGCAGCCCAAGCGAGGCAAGAAGTCCTCCCAGCATTAGGGACGACAAAAGAGGGACTTCCCTGTGTATCCCGCCAAGACCGAGAACCGAGTCCGAACCGGTAGACTTCAGGATGAAGAACAGGCAGGCAAAGAGGAAAGCGATTATCAGCGAGTGGGCGAATATCTGGAACATCCCTCCGGAGAAAGCTATGGTCGAGTCCGCAGAACCTGATTCAAGAATCCCCGCCGCAAACGCCAGTGTCACGAAACCCATTGATGCGGCACTTGCGTATGCCATCATCCTCTTCATTGATACCTGGTACATCGCAGTTAGCGAAAAGTAGACCAGGGAGATCAGGGACAGGAATATGACTATCCACATCGATCCTGCCGAAAATACACCTGCCATTGGAAGCATTATTCCAAACAGGCCGTAGCCACCCATCATTGAAAGCCCCCCTGCGACGATCACGGTAACCGGGTATGGGGCAGATTCATAAGTATCAGGAAGCCATGAGTGAATTGGAAAAATTGGAAGTTTTACGAGGAATCCAATCATGAGGCCCGCCGTTATGAACGTGATCCAGAACAGCGGGATCTGGTTGAGGAATGACTGTGAAGTCAGGCTTGAAATTTCCATGGAGAACTTGCCTCCAGTGTAGGCGAAGTAATATGCGTAGAGTGAGAAGATGGAAAGCAGGATGAAAACAGAGCCTATGTGGGTATAAACGAAGAACTTCAGCGAAACTGACTCTCGTCTGTGTGTTCCATACAGGTTAATCAGGAAGAATACGGGAACGAGCACAACTTCCCAGAATATGTAGAAAAAGATGAAATCCCTTGATATGAGGACTCCATAAAGCCCAGTCTCTGAAAGCATAACAAGCCCGTAGAACGTCCTGTCATAGGATTCTCTCTGGGCCAGGAATACGGCGAGAGTGAACACAATGGATGCCGCGAGAACAAGGGGCAGAGTGAGACCGTTGACCCCCACGGAAAACGATATTCCCTGCGTGCTGTTCAGGACCAGGCCATATGATCCCACCGTTCCACCGTTGTAGTTCGCGTAGTGTATTCCATAGTAGTACGCTGTGAGAAGCATTATCAGGAAGGAGGAAACAAGGGAATACATGGCTGCATGCCTCCCTGTGGCGAACGTGATGATGGAAAGTGCTGCGAGTATTGCAAATATCAATACCAGAAGCACTCAGATCCCCTCCGTGATGTAAATGAAAATGAAGAACAGGGAAATAGCAACAACAATTAGGAGGAAGTAGTTCTCCACGATTCCTGACTGCAGTTTTCGCAATACAGTTCCCAGGCTCAGGAATCCTCTTCCAAATCTTTCATTCCCGCTGTTGTAACCGTCCTCAAATCTTCCAACGGCACCGGAAACGGGGAGTATGGTCCCTTCTGCAATAGCATTGGTGAAAAGCCTGTCCATGTAATACTTGTTTCTCAGCATCCTGTACCCCGGCAACCTCGAAAGATCTCTCTTCTGCCACAGGCCTGTTCCATAGACAGCATAAGTGATCGCAATTCCTGCTGCAAGAAGCATCATAGGAAGGTATTCAATGAGAGCCGGTGGGGAAAGTAGGGTTATTCCCGCGCCATTCACATATGAATAGAATGGCGTCTGGAAATAGCCGAAAATAAGGGAAAGCACTGCCAGTGCACCAATGGGCAGAAGTACATACAGCTTCGGGTCCTTTGCCTCCTCCGCAAGATGTGACCTTGGCTCTCCGAGAGCAACCATGAAGAACATCCTGAATGTGTAGAGAACAGTCATGAGGGATCCAAGTACAAGGAATATCCAGGGAAGAGCATACATCAGGCCTGCTCCATTCTGATAATACAACCAGGAAGCCGAGATTATGGTATCCTTCGAGAAATACCCAGACGTGAATGGAAATGCCACCAGTGACAGGCTGCCGATAAAGAACAGAGAAACTGTCGCAGGCATCTTCTTCCAGAGCCCGCCCATCATTCTCACATCCCTGAGGTCCATGAGTGCAAGGAGAATTGCACCCGCTGCCATGAAGAGGAGGGCCTTGAAGAATGCGTGAACCACAAGATGGTAGAGTCCAAGGCTGATTTCACCGCTTCCATAAACGCTGTAGAAGCCAAGGCTTGCCAGCATATAACCAAGCTGGCTTATTGTCGAATAGGCCAGGATCCTCTTGATGTCGTTCATCACAACGCCGAGGGTTCCGGCAAACAGCGCGGTGAATGAGCCTATTATCGCGATTATGTAGAGCATGTCGGAGCCTGAAGCCACAAAGAGAGGGTATACCCTTGCAACCAGGTAAATTCCGGCGGTAACCATTGTCGCCGCATGTATGAGTGCGGAAACGGTGGTCGGGCCCTCCATAGCGTCGGGTATCCAAACATGCAGGGGAAACTGGGCCGATTTGCCTATTGCACCGCCAAGAAGCATGACTGATACAAAGAATAGCTTGGCAGTTCCCAGTGCCATGGCCACCGAAGTGGCGTTTGTAATGAGGTAGGAGATGGACAGGGGTCCTGCGCTTCCTGTGGCGAGCGAGGATGAGGTGATTCCTTCATAAAGTACAACAAGCCCTATGAGGAACAGCAGGTCTCCTACCCTTGTCACTATGAATGCCTTCTTAGCGGCCGCTGCTGCATTGGGCTTGAAGAACCAGAATCCTATAAGCAGATAGGAACACAGCCCCACAAGTTCCCAGAACATGAAGAATTCAAGCAGGTTCGATGAAATTACAACGCCGAGCATTCCGGCGGTAAAGAGGGAAGTTTCGGTGAAATACACATGCCTGTTCGGATCTTTCTTCATGTAATACATGGCAAAAAGGTGAATCATCAGTGAGACAAATGACACCATTAGAGCCATGACTATGGCAAGATGGTCTATGTAGATCCCATAGGAAATGTTGTAGAACCATGTGTAGTTCTGGCTAACCGGAGAATTTACAGAGGAGAAGTAAGTTATTGCACTCACTATGAGAGAAATCGTGATCGCGAGAGAAGCCACCACCCCTGCCAGGTCCCTGTGGCTTCTGCCTGCGATTAAAGCAATCGGTGCTGCGACAAGTGGCGAAAGAACAATCAACCATTGAAGTAGAAGCATTAATCCCTCATCTCGCTTAAAAGTGACACGTTTACCTTGCCGTATTTCCTGTATATGGCGACCAGTATGCTCATGCCCACCACCGATTCGGCTGCCGCGATTGCAATCACGAGCAACGCAAGCACTATCGGCTGCATTGAAAGTCCTGCTACCGAAACGAGATTCAGGACTGCTGCATTAATCAGGATCTCGATCGATATGAGCATCTTGATTCCCACCTTTGAGGTCATTACTCCGTAAAGGCCTATGGAGAACAGGAGCAGGGAAAGTGTTTCCGGAAGTATCATCAGCATTTCAGTCCCCTCCAGACACATATAGCATTCCGATTATCCCTCCAACGAGGATAACCGAGATCAGTTCAAATGGAACCAGATACTGGGTGAATAGCAGGTTGCTTATCTGCCCTATGCTCTGAGAGACCGTGACAAAATTCCCGGGTATCTTGATTACCTCAAACACGAAAACAAGAAAGAAGAGTGCTGATGCGAGGGCTGATGACTTCTTATTCAAATTCCTTCCCCCCGGTAAGCATAAGTGTGAACACCATGATAGTAACCACCGCCCCGACGTAAACGAGCAATTCTATACTGCCAAGAAAAGTCGCCCCAAGCATGATGAACAGGGCGCCCATCGAGAACAGGAACATCATCAGCCAGACTGCGGAATGGACTATGTTGGAATTCGTGACCGCCAGTATTGACGTTCCGACAAGAAGAGCCGAAAATACGAGAAAGAGTATTGTAAGTATCACTTCTTCACCTCATCCTCGTTCATCGCAAGCTCTTCGGGCGAATAGGTGAAACTGTTCCTCGTCCTTGAGGTCTCGAAGACATGTGTCAGGTAAATTGCATCCGTTGGACAGATCTCCTCGCAGTTCCTGCATACAGTGCATGTTCCGAAGTTCACGTCCGGATAGATTTTCCTCTTGTTTCTCGGGTTTTCCCTCTCGACACTCTGCATGTGGATACTCCCGTTAGGGCATACCTGCTCGCACAGCGTGCAACCAACGCATTCGTCCAGATTGAGGAAAATCCTGAACCTGAACCTCTTCGGGAGTTCCTGCCGGACTTCCGGATACTGTACTGTGACTGGCTTCCTGAAGAGGTGCTTTCCCACAATAAGCATCCCCTTAAGCGAGCCGATGATCGGAATAGGTCTCCTGGGTTCTTTCACTTCTATCATTCATTACCACCCCGTCATCAGGGTCAGTGCCCCTGATATGACCAGATTTATCATTGCCAAGGGGAGGAGATACTTCCACCCGAAATTAACAAACTTGTCTATCCTTATCCTTGGCATTGAGAGCCATACGGTGAAGGATATGATTACAAGGATCAGGGCTTTTATTCCAAGCCAGACTGCTCCAAGATCACCTGAAAATGGCCCGTTGAATCCCCCAAGGTAGAACAGCGATACAACGAACGATCCAAGCAGTATTGATCCAAACAGCCCGGCGTAGAACATGCCGAACCTCATCCCTGAGTATTCCGTTGAGAAACCTGTGATGAGTTCACTGTCGCTTTCGCCCATATCGAACGGGGAATAGGATGCCCTGGCTATCATTGCAACCAAGAACACGGATATGCCAATCGGTTGCAGTATGCCGTAAGGGAGAACTTCCGTGACAACGATCGAATCAATGCTCAGGGGAGCTGAAGTCCGGGCAGATGCCATCATTATGATCGCAAGCACGGAGATCATCATGGGAATTTCGAAAGAGATGTCCTTCGCCACAGCCCTGAGGGCTCCCAGGAGTGCGTACTTGTTCCTGGAACTGATGCCAGCAAGGACCTCCCCTATCGGCATTATGGAAAGTATGGCAAAGAGAAGTATCACAGACACCCCGGTGTCAGAGACAGTCAGGCTGCCAAAGTAAAAGAAACTCCCGTATGGGATCACCGCGAAAGCGAGCATGAGGCCGATAATCACCATCACCGGGGCTATCCTGTATGGAAGATCGTCACGGTTCTTGGGAAAAAGCGACTCCTTCTGCACCAGCTTGAATACATCGGCAATAAGCTGAAGAAGGCCGAATTTTCCAACCCTGTTCGGCCCGATCCTGAGCTGTACGCGTGCCATGTATTTCCTGAACAGATAGATCATGAATACAAGACTCAGCGAGGCGGCAAGCAAAAGGAAGATCGATTCAAAGAGATATGCAGCGGCATTGGATAGCGGATAACCCAGGAATGAGAAGAAGCCAAGCAGCGTTGAGTAAAGGCTCATCTGTCAACCTCTCCGAATACAAGGTCGACTGAGCCAAGGATTGCAACCATGTCGGCAATCATCTGATCCTTTGCCAGTTCCTGGACTACTGACAGGTTCTTGAAAGTGGGGCTCCTCACATGGACCCTGTAAGGCTTCACGCCCCCATCTGCAACGATGTAAACTCCAAATTCCCCCTTTGATGACTCTGTCCTGGCATAGTATTCCCCATCCCCCCTCAGGCGGATCATCATGGATTTCTTTGCCTTGGGGTTGAAAAAAGGGCCATCCGGGATCTTCCTGATGGCCTGCTTCAGTATGTGCACAGACTGCCTCATCTCCTCAAATCTTACCAGGAACCTGGCAAGATTATCCCCCTTATATGATACGGGAACCTCAAAGTTCAGCTTGTCGTATACAAGGTACGGCTCGGCCTTCCTCACGTCGTAATTCACGCCGGAAGCCCTCAGCATCGGCCCGGTTACGCCATAATCAATGGCAACTTCCCTGCTCATGACACCGATGCCCTTGTTTCTTGAAATGAATACGTCATTTCCGACGAATATCTTGTAGATTTCTTCCAGCCTCTTTGGAAACGACTCCAGGAACGCCTCTATGTGATCGACAATCCCGGGCGTAATGTCCTGGTAGACACCGCCTATGCTCATGTAATTCGTTTCCTGCCTTGAACCGCATATTTCCGTGAAAACCTCCAGCACCTTATCTCTTTCAGCAAAGCAGTAGAAGAAAGGTGTGAGCATTCCAAGGTCAAGGCCGAATGCTCCCGCCCACACAAGGTGAGAGGCGATCCTCGACAGTTCGTTCATTATGACCCTTATCCAGAGCACTCTTTCTGGAGGGACTATATTGAGAATCTTCTCGGCAGCCTCCAGGTAGCCGCTCTCCATAAGCATGGATGCAACGTAATCCATTCTGTCGAAGTAGACCAGGTTGTCGGCATAAAATGTCATTTCGCAGAGTTTCTCGGCATTTCTGTGAAGGTATCCTATGACAGGCTCAATCTCCTTTACGATCTCGCCGTCCAGTTTTGCCTTCAGCCTTAGAACCCCGTGTGTTGAAGGATGCTGCGGACCAAAGTTGATTTCAATGAAATCCTGCATTACCAGCCATCCCCTTCATCAAAAGTTGCATAGTCCTCTCCGTCGCTATCCATGTTGATGTATTGTACATTGCCAAGGTCGTAGTCCTTCCTGAGGGGGTGGCCAACCCAGCTTTCTGGTAGAAAAATCCTCTTGAGGTTCTCATGACCCTCGAATTTTATCCCCATCAGATCGTACTGTTCCCTCTCCTCCCACTTGGCGCTGCTCCACAATGAGGTCACGCTCGGCACGACTCCGTTGTTGGTGGTGGTCTTTACGACAACATACTCGTTCCTTTCAACGGCGTGAAGGTGATATACGACCTCGATGAAGTCCTTCCTGTCCACGCCCGTAATAAGAGACAGGTGGTCATACCCCTTCTCCTTCATGCCCTTCATGAATTCCAGGAGCTTGTCCCTGTCAACATTGAAGATGGTTCTTCCGTCCTTTCCCCTGTTTGGCTGGCCTGAATCGTCTGCTGTCACCTGTCTGTCTCCCCCCTTATCTTCTTCTGGAGAGTCATTATCCCGTAGGTGAGCGCTTCAGGGGTTGGTGGACAGCCCGGAACGTAAACGTCCACCGGGACAACGCGGTCCACGCCAAGCACTACAGAATACCCATGCACATAGGGACCTCCCTGGATCACGCATACCCCCATTGCAATTACGTATTTGGGAAAGGGCATCTCGTCATACAGTCTTTTGAGCCTTGGAGCCATCTTCTTTGTCACGGTTCCGGCCACGATCATGAGATCAGACTGCCTCGGAGAATTCCTGAATATCTCGCTTCCGAATCTTGATATGTCAAGCTGCGAAGCCTGGGTGCCCATCATCTCGATTGCACAGCATGCAAGGCCCATGGTGAGCGGCCAGATAGAATTACTTCTGCCCCACGTAAGCGCCTTTTCCAGTGTCGTCACAAGCGCGCCTGGTTCTCCTGACTTCATTTGAGCCACCTCATGTATCCCTGCTTGTATGCGTAAAACACTGCGAACAGAGGCATTGCGAAGAAGAGGAGCGTTTCAATGAAAGGATAGAACCCGAGAGTGTAGAAATTAAAGGCCCACGGGAAGAGAAGAACAATATCCACGTCAAAAAGGACAAAGAGGAGCAGCACCACATAATACTGGACGCTCACGTAGTTCCCGAACTTGCCCCTTGAAATTTCCCCAGACTCGTATGGATCAAGGTAAGAGGTGTCCCTAACCGGAGGATCGGCCTCATATGCGAGATTCTTCAGGATTTCAGAAGGCTTGAAAGAAATCCTTTTCTTCGGATTATACCGGCTGGCGTTTATTGAAGGGATCGCGGAGAGTGCCAGTCCAACCGCAACACCCATTATGACCAAAATCAGGGCCAGAGGTATATACCCATCCGACATCGCACCGTAATTTCACGAATTTATTTAACTGTTTTCGGAGCAAATTTTTCGGCATTTTGAGACGATTCCCATGCAACTGTTTCAGGCGACGTACGTCATGGCTTCAGAGGCGTCAAAAGGCCTCATGGTTTTCTTCTTCAGAAGGAAGATAACATTTTTTCGTGTTACTTCCTCAGACTTCCTTATCTCCTCAATGGCTGCCTGAAGTTCCTTCCCGTTCAGTGGCATTGCCTCCTTCATTCCGGCAACTTCCCCAGGGGTCCTGCCAAGGGATATCTGCAGGGACACCGCGTTTTCCACGGCATACCTTGGCCACTCCATCTCGCGGCACAGGCGGATGACTTCCATTATGTCTGCATATATCGGTTCTTTCCCTGTCTTCCTTGAAGTGTCAGGTATTATCTGAAGTATAAGTCTTGAAGCAAACCTGGGATCCCCTGTCACCTTCTCCAGATCCTGGAATGTATCAAGCAGTTCCTTCTCAATTATTGTCCTTGAATCCTGTGTGGATAATCCATGACTCTCGGCAAAGCTGGAAACGTATCTTTCCTCTCCAATGGGGACCCTTTCCTTCAGAGATTCCATTTCGTTCTCGCCGACAACGATGAAAGGCAGGTCTGTCTCCGGATACATCCTCTCCCCTCCGGCCAGTGGCCTAAGGAAATAAGTCTCGCCGTTATCCTTTGGGCCTCGGGTTTCCGAAAGATCCCTGGACTGAAGTTTCCTGATCCTCCTCGTGATAAGCGATCCGATCTCGTCCACCTTGGACGGGTTGGTAGCGATTATGAAGAATGCATCTTCGCCCGAACCTTCCAGAAAATTCCTCACTTCTTCGATGTCTTCTTCTCCCAGCCCATATCCCGGGAGCTCATCACTGTGGATCATGCCACCGATTCCGAACTGCTTCAGGACGTCCGCAATCTCCCTTCCGAGCCACATCTCGCCGTTCCTTAGGAGCCCTTTCATGCCTTTCAGCAGGCCTGCGATCACAATGGACCCACTCTCCACCGAAGTTGCAAGCTTCCTGCTCCTGGAAACAAATTTCAGGCCGGAGACCTCATGGACCTTGACCTCCGGGAAATCCTTGTTCACACGCGACTCTAGAACTTCCATGGCAGCACCGATACCCTTCTGCCTGGTTATCTCGTAGTTTACGACATCCCTTATCTGGGATATCCTTGATACGCCTTTTATCTCTACCCTGCCGAATCCCAGCGATAAGTTGACATCCTGCCTTATTGAGTCTGCCCCTCTCCTCAACATTGAAAGTTCTTTCACGAGGAAACTGATCTTCCTGGCCACTTCCATCGCATGATCCGGGTCCTTCATGTCAGGTTCGGTTGAAATCTCGAGAAGGGGAGTTCCCAACCTGTCCAGTGAGTAATTAACCTCTCCGCCCGAATCACTGATCTTCCTGGCAGAGTCTTCCTCCAGGCACACTGAGGATATGGCCACATCACCATGACAGGATTGCACAGTACCTCCCATGGAGACGAGCATTGTTCTCTGGAATCCTGCGGTATTGGATCCATCAACCACTATCTTCCTCATGACCTGCATCGCGTCCATGACCTTTGAACCGAGACCCATTGAAACGAGCAACCCTGTTTCCAGCGCTTTCCTGTTTGGCATTCCTGGCGGTTCTTCGTCCATCTCCACAAGACAGCTGTTTGTTGCACCGCTGTACCTGAAGCTCCTGTTTCTTTCCCCCTCATAGATTGCAGCGATATCGGATCTTCCCATTTCCCCTGTCACCACCCTTAGCCTCCTCCTTACGGGTTCCCCGTATTCCCCGTGGTTCTCCACGGGGCAGTTGCAGAACAGTTTTTCACCCTTCAGCTGCAGGTGTATCTCCAGCCCTATTTTCAGGGGCGTCTCAGAGTTCAGGAAAAACCACCCCCCAGGTTTCTCTCCAGTATCTCTCCGCGCATGTTTGTTCTCATCATGTCTTCAAACTCGTCGGAACCATAATTTGCGAGGACGAACATCGCCTTTACGTACGCAACTTCAGGAAGTATGTTCCCCAATCCAAGTGCACCGGCCTTAATCAGTCTCTTCCCTGTGGAATAGACGTTCAGGTCAACAATGCCACCAATGCACTGTGAGGTCATGACCACCTTGACCCCTGACCTGGTTATCTTCTCAATTGACGGGATAATCCTCTCCGCCACATGCCCCAGCCCTGTTCCCATGATAACGACAGCCTTCTTCCCCTCCACGAACCTTTCAGTGTCTTCGCCTGAAAGGGTCGGGTTGAAATACAGCATTCCGACGTCAGGATCAAGTTTATCCATTATCCTGTTGCTCTCTCCTGCAGGCAGGAATGAAGTGACCACAGGTTCAGAGTTTCCCTTTATTTCCCCTATGGGAGGGAACTCGATTGACCTGAACGCATCCCTTCTTGAACTGTGCATCTTCCTTGCCCTGACCGACCTCAGGAGGACTGAATCATCGTCGGAAAGGGATCCGTGCATGCAGATCCCGACCTCGCCCATTCTTATCGATGCGAACCTGATGGATGATTCGATGTTAACAAAAGCATCGCTGCTGGGCCTGTCGGGGCTTCGTTGTGAACCGGTGAAGACGACTGTTCCGGTCTGCTCCCTGAGCATGAATGCAACAGCGGATGACGTATAGCTCATTGTGTCAGTACCGTGAAATACCACGACTCCTTCCTCCCTGTCGAGGCTCTTCTTTATGCTCCTCGCAAGCTCTACCCACAGTTCAGGTGTCATGTTCTCGCTGAGGATGTTTGAGACAGAACTGTAATGTACCGGTACGGTGTGCATCCTTGAGAGTTCTTCTGAATACAACCTGTCCATTGTGGAAGATGGCTTGACCCCTCCTGTGGAATAGTCCACCCTGCTTGAAATCGTTCCACCGGTGGAGAGTATCGCAATGCCCTTTCCATCCTTTCTTCCATCAACCTTTGTGGTTTCCTCTGGCACGTTCCTTTTCTGTACCAGCTTGACCTTTCTTATCCTTGACCTGGAGATCCCGGTATTGTACCCGCTTCCTAGCTTTATGAAAATAAAATCCGGTTCCTGATGGACAAAGATGCCGGAATATGTTCCACTGTCAGTCTCTACGGAGATGCTGTCCCCAAACTCCGGTTCTCCACTGGCCATTTAAGGACAAAAGAGTAGGCATACATATAACGGTTCTTGATCAGAACAGGGTTCCCTGTGGGTCTCCCTTCAGGCCAAGCATATCGGACAACCGTGACGCATTTCTGGGAGCGTTGCCGAATGGGTGGTTGTTGAAGTACACGAATACATCATCGCTGCCGCTGGAAATTCTGGATACATATTCCGATATGCTCGCCAGTTCCTCCTCGCTGTAGGAGTAGTTGTACCTTGTCATCATGTCTGACGGGGACTTCCAGCCTTCATTGTTTCTCCCGTGCAGCCTCACGTAACATGACTCTTTTCCTGAGTTCCCGGTTTCGATGACGTTCATGGGGCTGTCCGAGATCACGTATCCTGCCTCAAGTTCTGCAAGCCTCCCGGCAAATTTGCTGTCTCCGAACAGTTCCCTGTTCCTGGGTTCGACAACATACCTGTACTTCCTGGTGCTCAGCGTTGAAAGAAAGCCATAAAGCGTTTCCAGGTTACCCTCGCCGATACCGGGAGGGAGTTGAATGAGACAGGCCCCCATGACCCCCTTTCCAGAGAATATAGACAATACGGACGATTCAAAACCTTCGGCCAGTTCAACGGCTTTCCTGATATCCTGAGTGAGTGCATCGTGGGTGATTGAACCTGGCATCTTGACCGAGAACATGAAATTCCTGTTTCCAGATACGGTAGTAATCCATGCCCTGACAGACTTTCCGGAAGGGATTGAATAAAATGAGGTATTGATCTCCACTGTCGAGAACCTTCCTGAATAATGTCTGAGGAGATTGTCTGTCCCGGTTGGATAGAAAGAATGAATCCAGTCCCTGTATCTCCAGCCGGAACATCCGACCCTTATCATAGGTTCTTGAGGACTTCCCTTGCTATGATGACCTTCTGGATCTGGTTGGTTCCTTCGTAGATCTGGGTAATCTTTGCATCCCTGACATGCCTTTCAGCACTGAAGTCGGTCGTGAATCCATAACCCCCTAACAGCTGAAGTGCATCCACTGTGACCTTCATTGCCATATCCGAGGCGAAGAGTTTTGCCATCGCGGAAAGCCTCACCGAATCCTTCTTCGTCTCCCATGCGTCTGCTGCAGCGTATGTCAGCAGCCTCGCGGCCTCGAGCTGCGTGGACATGTCGGCTATCATGAACTGGATGCCTTCGAAATCGGTTATTGCCTTGCCAAACTGTTTCCTGTCCCTTGCATAGGCGATCGCTTCATCTATCGCAGACTGGGCGATTCCCACTGCCTGGGCAGCAATCCCCACCCTGCCTGCATCCAGGGTCTCCATTATGACCTTGAATCCTTCTCCCTCCTTCCCAATAACGTTGGCCTCTGGTACCTCTGCGTCCTCGAAAACAAGTTCCACGGTGCTTGAACCCCTGATCCCCATCTTGTCTATGTCCCTGCTGATGTGGAACCCTTCTGTGTCTGCATCAATGACGAAAGTCGTGATTCCCTTGTATCCCTTTGACGGATCCGTTACAGCGTCGAATACGAAAAACTTTGATATCCTGCCATTCGTGATGAACGTCTTTGTTCCGTTGATCACGTACTTGTTGCCTTTCTTCTCTGCCCTTGTCTTTATAGAGGCTGCATCGCTTCCCGCTCCCGGTTCAGTGATTGCAAGACCGCCCACAGCTCCAGAGGCTACCTGTGGAAGATACCTCTTCTTCAGGTCTTCTGATCCGAACATCATGATGGGTTCAGCGAAGAGCGTCTCGGCGCCGTCCAGCACAAGAGCTGTGCTTGCACAGGCAGATGACATGATCTCTATTGCCCTGACAAGGAAGGTGAAACTCAGGCCCGCACCGCCGTATTCCTGCGGTATGTAGGATGCGAAGAGTCCAAGTTCGTTCATCCTGTCGATGATCTTCTGGGGAACGGATTTCGACCTGTCGATCTCCATGGCAAGCGGCTTTACTTCTGTATCGGCAAACTTCTTCAGTACTTCCAGTACCTGTTCCTCATCCTCGGTTAGATGCATTGCATGGGCATGCTTTTATTCACTATAATTGTTGATTCTGCAAGTCAAGTCTAGTTGTATTGCACTACATAACGATTATAATAGGAGTCTTGGATGAGTGGCCATGACTCTGCAAGTTGGAACGAATGCCCCTGATTTCACCCTGAAGGATCATGATGGCAGGGACTTCAGGCTGTCTGAACACGTTGGAAAGCAGGAGATAGTCCTGTACTTCTATCCAAAGGATGAGACTCCTGGTTGCGTAGCCGAGGCATGCAGCTTCCGGGATCACTGGGATGACTTCATGGACAGTGGCTCAATGGTGATTGGCGTCAGTTCAGATACGGAGGAAAGCCACAGAAAGTTCATCGAGCACAGGAAGCTCCAGTTTCCCCTGCTTTCCGACAGTGACAAGACTGTACGCAAGTTGTATGACTGTGCAGGATTCATCATACCCAAGAGAGTAACCTACATAATAGACAAAGAGGGCAAAATCAGGGGTGTGTTCGATTCGCAGATGAACACCTCCGGGCATGTGGAAAGCGCCCTGAAGGTGATCGCCTCCATCAGAGAAAGTTCCCGGTAATCTTCCCGTATCTCCTGTTTAGGTTCTCTGCGATGGCTGAGAGCCTGCTGTCACCCTCCCTCAGGTTTCCGAGGAGTTCCCGGTAAAATTCAATGCACACGTCATAATCCCTGTAATTGACCGGTTTGGGGATACCATCCTTTCCACCCAGCCCGAATGAGAATTTCACGGGATCAATCCATGAAGGATCAGAACCATATACCACCTGTGAGAGGTATGATATTGCCCTCATGGCAGATTTTCCGGCTCCCTTTACATCCATGAGTTCGATGAAATTCCTGGGTTGCATTTCATAAATCTGTCTCAGCCTGTTCCAGTCCACCCTCACGTCAAGCCTTAACTTCCTGGCATCAAGTTCATGGTTGTCAAGCGTTGTCTGTCCCCCTTGCGTGATGTGGTCCCTGTATCTCCAGGGATCATCCCGCATCATGTCAACCATTCCCTTCCTGTTCTCTTCACTCTTCAGGGCCGAAATATCTCTCACCGATTCGTGTGCGGTTTCAGCAGATATTCCGCTTCTACCGTCCCTGAGTCGGTCGCCGAAGGAATCCCTGTGCCAGTGATATCTCCTGGCCATTCTTTCCTTGCCGTTCATTCCCTGCTGAACAACCGCCCAGTTCCCCCTGTCGTTAACGACAATGAAGTGAAGGTACAGGTCGTAGCCGTCCTGCAGTAAGTTGTTATCTACCCTCGCCAGTTCCTTGGCCCTTCTCCTTATCTCAATTGAGTCTGTTTCCCTGAGATGACCTCTCTTCACCTGTTTCTCGAAGTCCTCTGATACACTGGCCATTACCTCACCCTTTCCTCCAGCAACGAATATTCCGGAATCAGTGGAACCGCGGAAATATTCCTTGAGTGCAGAAAGCGTTGTGGTTGTCGTTCCGCTTGAGTTCCAGTCGAAACCTGTGGCGATAGAAAGGGAATGAAACCAGAAAGGGTCAGAAATTCTCCGTATGAACTCATCTGATCCGTATTTCTCTGCAATAAGGTCAGCCACGATGCCACTGAGTTCCCTCATCCTCCTGTATAATTTCTCTGGAGGATGCCCGTAATGCAGTGGAAGGTAAGCAACTCCGCGTCCAGCCACGTTAAATGATGCACTCCTTTTGCAAATACGTTACCGTATGAAAAGGTTGAATCACGAGATGGCAATTCATTGAGGATGGAACACAACCACAATCACGAATTTGACTATGAGAGAATGAGAAAGATGCAGCAGATGTACCTCCCTGACGGCGTGATACTGGAATTTGTAGATCCTACATCCGGGGATAGCATTCTTGATCTTGGATCTGGTTCCGGGTATTTTTCAAGACTGTTTGCCTCCAGGAGCGGAGTGACAAAAGTCGTCTCGGTGGATGCCTCCGAAAAGGCCCATGAAATCCTGAAGAAGAGCCTGGAGGAGGAGGGATTGACCAATGTAGAGCCCGTGAAGGCAGATCTCTGCTCTGATTTTCCAGCCAAAGGGTACAACAAGGTATTCATTTCAACAGTTCTCCACGACATCGACTGCAGGGATGCTCTCATGCGGAAACTGAGCGACGGGCTCCCTGCGGGGGGCTTCCTCATAATCGTGGAATTTCACAAGGATTCCACGATCGGACCTCCGGGAGAGATTAAGATTGCACAGGATGACTTGATCAAATTTGTGGAATCCTATGGCCTGGTCCTGAAGAAGAATATTGATCTAGAAGCACACTACATCCACAGGTATGAAAAGAGCGTGAAATGATCACTCGGGCAGTGTATTTACCCAACAAACTGCTGGGGTGGTGACAAGATGGCCAGAGTGGATCAGAACTCTGTTCTTATGCTGATAGATGTCCAGAAGGCATGGAAAGAACCTGTGTGGGGCAGGAGGAATAACCCGGGTGCGGAAGACGCCATGGAAAGAGTGTTGGGGGGGGTTTCGCAGGAGTGGCCTCGGCGTGATCCACGTGAGGCATGAGTCGCCTCACCCCAAGTCCCTATTTTATCGTGGCAGGGGAACTTTTGGGTTTGACGAAAAAGTCATGCCTTTGCCTGGAGAAATGGTCATAACTAAGAACACCAACAGCGCCTTCATTGGTACGGGCCTGGAGGAGATTCTGCACTCACTTGACGATCCTGAAGTATACATCGCGGGTCTTGTCACTGATCACTGTGTCAGTTCCAGCGCCAGGATGTCGGGCAATCTTGGGTTCAAGACATTTGTTATTGATGACGCATGTGCCACGTTCGAGAGGAAGAGCCGGGAGGGTAATGCCATCCCTCCGGAAACTGTCCATGCCGTGAACCTGTCCTCGATAGACAGGGAGTTTGCCAGAGTAATGTCCTCCAGTGAGCTTGAATTCTGATTGAGGAAGAGATTGTTTACCGTCAGCGATCCACAAGTCTCATGTAGGATTTCTCACGGTTTGCTCAAGATGATATGCAAAAGCAGCAGGCAAATAACCTAATGTCCTGGCTAACTAACATCCGTAAAGGTCATTGGTAACAGGTATACCAGAACCAGCCTGATTACCACGCTTGCAAATCCATAACATGCCACTTCTCCTGTTTCCAATACTACCTGTTTAATGTGAATCCTCCTGTTTAAATCCCACACAACCTGCATGATTGTAAACGGAAGCATGCTATGTTCCTGCGGTTATCGGTTCAAAGATCCATAAAGAAGAGGATCTGCTGAAGACACGCGACAGATGGCGGTCAGATTTTCCGTTCTCGCTAAACGGTGCTCAAATATTTGTTCAACACAGCGTCTATTTTCCGGCAATGAAATATGCCTTGACCCCAAAGAGAAGTATGCGGGCGCCGGGATTTGAACCCGAGGCACGAGCTTGGCAAGCTCGAGTGTTACCAGGCTACACCACGCCCGCTTGCCGTGGTGATAGAATATGATTTATTTAGGTTTTCTTGAAGCACCAGAGATCAGGAGTCTATTTCAGAACATTAACTGGAGAAGATGGCTCAGATTCAATGTATCAGGCATCGTGTATCTACACAATTTATGGTACCATTGCCTGTCATCATTTGCTGTTCTAAACATCAAATTTCCACCGCGAAATCCAATGTTTTTTTAACTTTCAGGCGCATTTTTAGTAATGTAGACGACAAAATACTTTTAATACATCTTCTTTTCTAACCTTTACCTAAAAAAGGTGGTTAACAGAGATGTTAGTTGCAGAAGAGATAAAAAAGTTCGCAGACTACAGGTTTGCTTCAGACTTTGAGATCAGCAAGAATTCCCCGTTCAAGACTGTTGATGACTTTGTAAACAGTCTGGGACATCTTATCACTGATGACATGCTTCTTATCAGGGTGTCAGAAAGTCTCTGCCCTCTTTGCGCAGATGAGGAGAAGTTCGACCAGATGAGGATTCCATCCATCATCTACGAGAATGCCGGCGAAGTCAAGTTGATAAAGGAATGCGCTGAGCATGGAATAACCAAGGAAAAGTACTGGGAAGACTATGAAATGTACCAGGAGGCCAAGAAGTGGCAGGACAAGGGAGTCAGGATACTGAACCCCAATGTTGCAATGCTGGAAGAGAAGATCGTGTGCCCTTCCCACTGTGGTCTTTGCGTAAAGCATAAGTCGCACACGGGACTTGGAAACATAGTCGTGACAAACAGGTGCGATCTTTCTTGCTGGTACTGCTTCTTCTATGCGAAAGAAGACGAACCAATTTACGAGCCATCCCAGGACCAGATCAGGATGATGCTCAGGAGAATGAGAAACGAGAAGCCGGTAGGAGCGAATGCAGTACAGATCACCGGTGGTGAACCCACCATAAGGGACGATATCCTAGACGTCATCAAGATTGCAAGGGAAGAAGGATACGAACATATCCAGCTAAACACGAACAGCATAAGGGCTGCATTTGACCCGGACTTCCCCAAGAAAGTGAGGGAAATTGGTTCAAATGTCATCTACACAAGTTTCGACGGCCCAACCCCCAGATCCAACCCCAAGAACTTCTGGGAGATACCTGCCGCCCTTGAGAACTACAAGAAGGCCCCATTGGGAGTCGTGCTTGTACCAACAGTCATTGGAGGAGTGAATGACCAGTACCTGGGAGACATCATAAAGTTCGGTCTCTCCAACATTGATTCTGTGAGAGCCGTTAACTTCCAGCCAGTCAGTCTTGTGGGCAGAATGCCTGACAGGATGAGGGAAAAGCAGAGGATCACAATTCCAGGTGCCATCAAGAAGATTGAGCAGCAGACGGACGGCCTCCTAGGCAGGGAGGACTTCTTCACTGTTCCTTCCACCACAAAAGTCTCCAATTTCGTGGAGGCATTGAAGGGCAAGGACACATACAAGCTGTCGATCCACTTTGCCTGTGGAATGGGAACCTACATCTTCAAAGATGACGAGAAGATCATACCCATCACCAGGTTCATAGATGTCCGTGGAATGTTCGAGTACATTGGAGAACTCGGAGACGAGATAAAGAGCTCTTCCTTCAAGAGAATGAAGAAAGTGGAATCCACATCAAAGCTGCTTCTCAGCCTCAAGAAGTTTGTCGACTACGAGAGGGCCCCTAAGGACTTCAGGCTGAAGGACATGATCTATAATGCCTTCACTGAGGGAGATTACCACGGCCTCAAGGCTTTCCACTACAAGTCCATGTTCATAGGCTTCATGCACTTCATGGACCCATACACCTATGATGTTGACAGGGTGGAGAGATGTGATATCCACTATGCCATGCCGGATGGAAGAGTTGTGCCGTTCTGTGCATTCAACGTAATTCCTGAACTCTACAGGGACGCAACCCAGAGGAAGTATTCGCTGCCCGCAAAGACATACGAGCAGAGAACTGGAAAGATCCTGAAGAAGGAGAAGTACTTCCGTGACTACACAATGGAAGAGAAAAGAAACATCATTGCGTTCTACCAGAACAGCATTGGCAGAGAACTAAGGGAAGATGAGATCGGGCTTAACCTGGAGGAACCAATCCCAGTGATTTCCTCCGACAGGCCCGAGTAAGATTTTTTTCCCATCTTTTATTCCCTTTTTATTGAAATCCAGAATTTTTGAATTTCTTGAACATACAAGCGACCTTTTCGTCAGGATATATGCTGACTCCGTGGAGAGCCTGATAAGGAACTGTGTCTATACGTTCCCCAGGCTTGTTCTCGATCATCCTGATGGAATACCTGACTTTACCCGCAGTTTGGACCTGAAAGGAGACACCCCGGAAGAAATGGTTCTCGATCTATTCTCGGAGTTGATCGTTGTGCTTGATTCAGAAAACGTGCTGATCAGCAATCTGGACAGTCTGTCCGGTTCAATGGATGATGGGTTTACTGCAATCCTTTCCGGCTTCCACCTGAAAGGTGACGAGGAATATTCAAACGTGATCAAGGCAGCCACCAGGCATGAACTCCGTTACTACGAGGAAGATGGTTTCCTGACGGTACTCTTCGATCTCTGAAGAAAAAGGATAATACTTCTGTACATATGGGTCAGCAATGGCTTCAATGGTACCCAGGAAGATATTCTTCACGAGGGGAGTGGGCAGGGGAGAGAGCATGCTTCAGTCCTTCGAGGAGGCGCTTAGGGATGCGGGCATTGCACAGTACAACCTCTCCAGCATCAGCTCCATTTTTCCACCGAACTGCGAAGTGGTTTCCAGGTCAGAGGGTGTTTCGCTTCTTTCTGACGGACAGATACTGTTTTCTGTTCTTGCAAGGAACTCTTCCAACGAGCTTAACCGGATGATTTCAGCCGCCATAGGTTATGCAATTCCCAAGGACAGAAACAAGTGGGGTTACCTCAGTGAGCACCACAGTTTCGGGGAGACTGAAGGTACCGCAGGATACTTTGCAGAGAAGCTTGCAGCCGAAATGCTGGCGAGCACCATGGGACTCCAGAAGGAGCTGAAATGGGACGAGGCCAAGAAGGAATATGTTCTCGAGGACAAGATACTGACTACCAAGAACATATGCTCCACCGGTGTTGTCCTGAAGGCTGGGGAATGGACAACTGCAGTGGCGGCAGCAGTCCTGATCACGTGAGTGATGCGGTTGAACTCTGAGATAGAGAAGAAGTGGCAGAAACTCTGGCGCGAGGCTGGGGCGTTTGAGCCTGATCCCGATGAAGGAAGGAAGAAATTCCTTATCACCGTTCCATACCCGTACACCAATGATTCTCTTCACGTTGGTCACGGCAGGACATATACACTAGCTGACGTCGTTGCGAGGTTCCACAGGATCATTGGAGAGAATGTCCTCTTTCCAATGGCGTTTCACCAGAGCGGGACCCCGATACTTGCGTTTTCAAAGCGCGTGGCATCGGGAGACAGCAAGCTTATAACGCTTTACAGGGAACACCTGCAGGAATACGAGGCCTCTAGGGAACGGATAGATGAGGTGCTCGAATCCTTCAAGGAGCCGAGTGGAATTGCGGATTACTTTTCCGAAGTCATAATCAACGATTTCACCAGGCTGGGTTTTTCTATTGACTGGAGAAGGAGGTTCAACACCGCGGAACCAATCTACCAGAATTTCGTCACGTGGCAGTTCCTGAAACTGAAGGAGCTCGGCATGATCAAGCAGGGAGATTATCCCGTACTTTACAGTGCAGAGGATGAGAATGCCGTAGGAGAAGATGACATAAAGGACGGGGACACCGACAAGGTCTCCATTGAGGAACTGACTGTCGTTCTTTTCAGTGGGCCTGATTACGACCTGGCAGCGGCCAGCCTGAGGCCGGAAACCATCTATGGGACAACAAACCTCTGGATCTCTGGAAATGGAGATTACGTTGTAGTGAACTGGGGTGGCAGAAGAACCGTGGTTGCCAGGGAAGCTTATGAAAAGATAAAACTGCAGGAACCATCGGTTGAGATCATCGGGGAGATAAACAGGGCTTCCATTCTTGAGGCAAGATTCAGGGTCCCGTTTTCCGGCGTGGAGGTGCAAGCCTATGAATCTCCCGTGGTTGATCCATCATTCGGGACGGGCGCTGTTTTCTCCGTTCCCGGTCACTCGATCATGGATTACTTCGCCATACGGGAAGCGGGGCTCCCCTTCAAGCCAGTGAGTATAATTGACATGCCGGAAGGATCTGATTCGGTCGGGTCCCTGACTTCATCCATGGATATTCACGGGCTCTCCGAGAGCAGCAAGCTGCAGGAAGCAACACAGATCATCTACAAGGCTGAATATTATGCAGGCAGGATGAACAGCCTGAATGGAAGCTATTCTGGTATGACCGTCCGGGAGGCAAGAGACAGAATCAGGAAAGATCTCTTTGAGTCCCGCCTGGGCCATTCTGTGTACGAAACAAGCAGGAAAGCTGAAACCAGGGGAGGGGCGAGGGTCGTTGTAGCAATGTTGAAGGACCAGTGGTTCATAGATTACTCGCTGGAATGGCTCAAGAAAGCCACCCATGAGCTGGTAGACAGGATGTCATTCTTTCCAGAGATATACCGAAAGCCAATGCACGACGCCATAGACTGGCTCAGGGAAAGGCCGTGCGCCAGAAAGAGAGGACTTGGCACCAGGCTGCCATTCGACCAGGAGTGGATAATTGAGTCTCTTTCTGACTCCACTATATACATGGCACTTTACACGATGATAGCCCCGCTGAGAAAGATCCATGAAAAGATTGGGGACGTGCCACCTGAGATATTTGATCACGTGGTTTACGGAATGCCGCTTTCCGGGTATGATGAAGTCGATGCTGAACTCAGGGAAGCCCGGCTTTCGTACAGTTACTGGTACGGTGTGGACACAAGGATAACTGCAGTACCTCACCTGTCAAATCACCTTGCGTTCTTCCTGATCAACCATGCAGCAATGTTCCCGCCCGACCGCCAGCCCAGGGCGATTGGGATCAGTGGAATGGCCGTTTCAAAAGGGGCAAAGATCGGCAAGAGCAAGGGAAACGTTGTCTCCCTTATCGGAACATGCAACAAGTACTCAGCGGACATTTACAGGCTGTTCATGGCATCTTCCGCTGACTTCTCTTCCGTGATAGACTGGAACGAGGACGATCTTGCCGCACTCATGAGGAAGTATGACCAGTTCATCTCCATCCTAGATGCATACAGGAGCGAGCCTGGTGACAGAGGATCGTTTGCAGCCAGATGGTTCAACGCGTCGTTCAAATCCCGGATTGCAAGATTCATTGAAGCCATGGAGGAGTACAGGATCAGGGACGCCGTCGTATCAATATTTTTCGAGGTCCTGAACGATCTGAAGAATGCTGAATCAATGGGAGCACCGAGAAACAGCCTCCTTGGCGGGATTATGGAACAGTGGCTTACAGCTCTTTCCTGCGTGGTGCCCCACGCCGCAGAGGAGTACTGGCACAGGTTAGGAAATGACACGTTCATCAGCCTCAATGTCCTGGACAGGCCAGGGCAGGAAGAGGAGGACAGGGTTGCACTTGAGTCAGAGAAATACCTCAGGAAGCTCATTGAAGACATCAGGGAGATCATGAGTGCGACCGGAAAGTCATTCTCCAGGGCAGAGGTGAGGGTGGCTGGTACTGAGCACACCGAGATTGCAAGGGCATTGATGAACAACAACAGGGACTCGGTTCCTGCCGAAAAGAAGAGGGTAGTGGGAGATTTCATGAAGGTCAGGAAGAGCGTTGTTTTCCACGGCTTCAATGAGCTTGAAGTCATAACTGACGGGCTAGGAATAATCCAGAACGCGCTTGGAATTGAAGTGACGGTGTCGGAGTCTGAGGTCGATGTGTCTGGAAGAAATCCCTGGCCGGGAAGGCCTCTTGTCAACCTCTCCTAATCTCAAGGCTTGAAGGGCCAGGATTTTGAATGCCCGATGGGGACCTTTCCGCATGCAAGGGACTTGTGTTGCCTTTGGAAGAAATTTATTGAGAGTGGATTGGAAGCTGGTTCCAGCCCGACTCTCCAGGTCTATATGCCTGTTCTTATCTGCCGTGGGCACCGGCTTTCTTGTTCTCGTTGAAAATGTCCACTGCCTCTTTTACGGTGGCTTTCTCGTGGACAATTGACCTTATGGCCTTGATCATCGCCACGGGGTGGTCATTCTGCCATATGTTCCTCCCCATGTCAACGCCGACGGCACCCTCATCCAGGGCATTGTGAACAAGATTGAACACATCTGTTTCAGTGTTCAGTTTTGGTCCTCCCGCCACGACAAGCGGGACTGGAGAACCGTTTGCCACCTTGCTGAAATTCTCGCAGTAGTATGTCTTCACTATCCTTGCGCCTATCTCGGCTCCAAGCCTGCATGCAAGTGCAAGATACTTGGCATCCCTCTTCTCTAGTTCCTTCCCGACGGCGGTAATTGCCATGACGGGCATTCCGTAGTCCTCACCCTCGTCGACCAGTCTTGAGAGGTTGACAAGGGACTGCTTCTCGTGAGGTGTTCCCACGAATATTGATATCGCTACAGCCGCGGCGTTCAGCCTCAGAGCTTCCCTCATTGACGTCGTGATTTCCTCGTCACTGAGGTCTTCTTTCAGTATACTCGCCCCACCTGAAACACGAAGGAGGATCGGAGTGTCCCACTTCGGATCCACTGACGTCCTCAGTACCCCCCTTGTAACAGCGAGAGTGTCTGCATAAGGGATAAGCGGATCAATGGTTTCACGCGGATTTTCCAGTTTTCGTGTGGGCCCCATGAAATACCCGTGATCGCATGCAAGCATCACTGATCTTCCAGTTGTCGGCTTTATCATTCTTGAAATTCTATTGCTCATTCCCCAGTCCATTTTTTTCCCTCATTACTATGGTTCCTCTTGATTTGGTTGCTGTGTAATAACTTTTCTGGCTCTTCCCAGATACATGTGGTCAGATTCGTAATCATTTTTGCAGATATTGCCTCATGAGGCATACCTGCAGGTAGTACGGGGAACTTCTGAGGCTGAAACCTCCCCGGATAGTGGAGAGGACAGTCATTGATTTCGCAAAGAAGAGAGCTGACTTATAAGTATCCTGCGTGAGAGGGAGAGTGAAATGCCCGTTATGCGGACAGGAATGCATGATGCATGATCATGCCGATGAACATGTATGGCAGGCCCCTGACAGTATTGACTTCGCAACATTACTGCATTCCGCGCCTCCCGGGATATACTGCTGTGATCATGGCATAGCCCTGGTTGAGATGCCATGGTCGGATCGGAGTTCAAAGTTCACTGCAAGATCCGGGACCATGGACATCCTGATCTCAGCAGTCGTGAAGGGCGCTTCCTGGATCCTTTGAATAACATATAGCGAGACATGGCACATCATGCAGAAAACGATCGGCAGGGACAGGCGTTGACGAGAAGCCCTGTGGGAAGCACCACCTTCATGTCACGATTGTTTACCATCCGGGAAACCGGAGTGGATCACGTTGAATTCGGAGGGAAACAGGAGTCCATTGACCTCGATTACGTAAAGATGGGAGAGGATGAGGATTCGAAGATTGTGTTTGACAGGCGTAGATAACAGTTGATTTTCCGCATTAATGGAGGCAAAACTGAAGCGTTCAGGTTTAAACTCCCCGTATATCCTGACGGCAGGGAGATTGTACCTTTCGATCACATCCCTCCCCGGCGGCAGGAAGGGCACAAGCAATCCGTTGCACCTGGGTTCAGTATGATATCCCGGCTTTTTTGCGATCGCCATGATTGGACAGGAATCGCCTGCGTTTACACATGTCAAGGGAAAGTGATCTGGCACTTCCTCAGGCAGGCGATAAAAGATGTTGATGACCGTTTCCCCAATCTAAGAATGGAAAGGGAATCACTGGGAGCAAACAACAAGTATGGTGTGGAGAGTTGGAAAGACTCTATCGAAAGAATCGGATCATGATTCAAAGAACTTATTGAGAATTCCGGCAAAAATGTGCTCAAGTAACGCACAGAGTCTGCATCATGAGACTTGTCAGAGCGTTTGTCGTTCCATCGTTTGGCTGGATTCTTGACAACCATGGCATGCTGAAGCTCTCCCGGGACTCCGATCTTTACCGCTACGGACGGTTTTGGCCCGATGCAATATTGACTCGAGGAGAAATCTAACCCTGTTTTGATTTGTGAAGAGTTCAATGAAGTGGATGAACCATGCAATTCCTCTACCCAGAGGGCCGGCCAGGACTCTATTTTTTGGCCCTATGAAAAGGGAATCCTGGCCAAGAGGGATCACGTGCCCGAAGTTCCTGTATCTGAACACTTCCACTTCATTGTGCTTTCCTTGGAGAATTGAATTTGCAATGTGCCTGGCCAGGAATTTCCCCTCCTGAACGGCCACAGATGCGTTCTCGGCCAGTATCTTTCCATCTCCCACTATGGGGGAGGCGATATCGCCAATTACATAGGCATTCTTGATCCCGGGGATTTCCAGCCTGGCATTAACCACTATTCTGCCGCCTTCGGTTTGAAGAATGCCCTGGGTACCAAACATCCAGGTGTTTGGCCTTATTCCTGCAGCCCAGATGATCGTTCCGCTATGCAATATCTCGCCACTGCCCAGGAGTATCCTGCTGCCGTCTATATTCTTGACATTTATGTTAGTACGATACTCAACACCCTTGCTCCTCAGAATTCTCTGCGAAATCTCTGACACCTCATCAGGTTCCCTGGACAGTATCCTGCCGGATGCTTCAAGCAGGATAATCCCAGGAGAATCCTTGGATGTCGTCCGCCCTATTTCCATTAGCCTTTCGGCAAGGAATGAGGCGGCCTCTACGCCCGTCTGCCCTCCGCCGATAACAGTTATCTGGTAATGGGACTTGTCTGGATTCTCCCAGATAGTTTTGGATCTGAGCAATTTTTCTGCTACCACAGAGGCATCTTCAACATTTCTGAGAGAGATGACATTTTCTCCTGAGATCGATATGCCATGGAGGTTGTCAGAGGACCCTGTTGAAAGAACCATGATGTCATATCCTATCTCTCTACCTTTCACGGAGACTTTCCTCGCTCTCATGTCAATCCCGTCAACCCTACCAAGCATGAATCTGAATCCAAGCACCTTTCCCAGGCTTTCAATGTCGGCAGAAGCAGATTCAACTGAAAGCCTCGAGACAGCAAGTTCGGGGAGAAGTGGAGTAAAAGTGATATAACGCCGGTCGCTGATAACCAGGATATCCACATCCTGCATCCCTTTGCGCCATGATCTCCTCCTCATTTTTTTACAGAAGGAAAAACCTCCAAAGCCGAATCCTACAACCACTATTCTTGTCACAGGGTGGGTAAAGTAGTGTCCACTCCCAATATGGCTAATCATGTTTATCACGCCACTTCCGTTGTGTATCCCACATGTTCCCTGATGGACGCCATTGCGTAACCCTTGGCCTGCGATACGGTCACATATGGTGGCATAGGCTTTGCGTCCGGGTCCGTGAGTACCTCTAGTATATATGGGCCGTGTGAGGAGAGCATTTTCCTTATTCCGTCCTTCAGGCTGTCTCCAGCCTCCATTCTCGCCGATGGAATTCCATATGCTTCTGCTATGGTTGAAAAGTCAGGGTTTTTCAGATCAATACCCCATTGGGGGTATCCCAGAACCTCCTGCTCAAATTTTATCATGCCCAACTTTCCATTATTGAATATCACGAACTTAACGGGCAGACCATACTTGACCACGGTCGACAGTTCCACCATGGTCATTGCAAAGCCACCGTCGCCCACCGCAGATATGACCTGTCTCTTTGTCGAAAGCGCCACTCCGATGGAACCCGGGACGGAATTACCCATTGAGGCAAGCGCCCCTGAGAACAGAAACCTGTTGGAACCGGCAGCCCTGAAGTGCCTGGCTATCCATACAGTGGTATTCCCCGTATCTGTCACAATGACCGAGTCTCTATCTGCCTCTTCGGAAATGAGTCTGCTGAGCATCTTTGGGTTGACCAGGTCTGATTCCGCGTTCTCCTGCCTGAGCAGTTCCCTGAGCCATCTCTTCTTGCTCTCTTCAAGCTCAAGGAAGAATTTGTGTTTCTTTTCTGCTACGCCTTCCTGCACGCGCGCTAAGAAGGAACCAACATCATCAACTATGGACTCTGTGAGATGTATCTGGCTTCCGGGGACGCCCGCATTGCTGTCCACCTGGATTGCATTCGTCTCCCGTGGTATGAACTTGAAATAAGGGAAGGAGGTTCCCAGCATTAGGATGAGATCGGCCTTCCCCATCGCGTCCACCGATGGTCTTGTTCCCAGAAGGCCAAGTCCGCCCATAACCCTTGGATCACTGTCAGGCAGTACGCCTTTGCCACTCAGGGCATAAATAATGGGTGCACCAATCTTCGCTGAAAAATTATCAATCAGCGAAGAAGCACTTCTGGCCCCATTCCCAATCAATAAGACAGGTCTTTCACTTCTGTCAAGAAGCTGCTTGACTCTATCTATGTTAGGACGATATTGGACCTCAGGCAATACCGCTGTCTGAGGCAATGTCCTGGGCACACTTTCCATGAGCAGATCCACAGGCACGTTTAGATGAGCAACCCCCCTCTGGAGAACTGCTTCTATAATCGCCCTTGAAAGAATGAAAGGAGCGCTGGATGCGTCGATGAGGAGTTTGTTATAGGCGCTCACATCATCGAACAGCTTGAACATGTTCACTTCCTGATGATAGCCCCTGCCAACAAGGTCCCTCGCAACCTGCCCGGTGATCGCAAGTACCGGCGCATGATCCAGCTTGGCATCATAAAGCCCATTGAGGAGATGGATAGAACCCGGCCCAGAAGTTCCGAAACACGCAGATATGTGGCCATTGAACTTTGAGTCAAATGAAGCTGCAAATGCTGCGCCTTCTTCATGTCTCGTTTGCACGTACTTGATTTCGGGAGTCTTTCTCACAGCTTCTACTAAAGGATCAATGGAGTCGCCGGGTATCCCATATATTCTCTTTATCCCGAATGACACCATCGTATCCACCATATTTTCAGCTACAGTTCCAGACATTTCAACTACCGATCCTAGATGTTAGCAGGCATTACATCTGGAACCGTTTACATGTAAACATAATAGAAAAGCGTGAATAATGGCCACTCTGGAAATAAATTATCGGACTGACTCGAGCTGAAGTTCCACGATCTTCCTCACGGATCTGCGGATGATGTTGCTCAGGGCAGTTGCGCTGATGGATAGGTCTGCTGCGAGCTCCCTGACAGTGGTTCTGCGCTTGTCATCAAAAAGTCCCCTTTCATGGGCAATAAGCAGTATTTCCATCTCTCTCGCAGTGAGGGAAAGTGGGTAGGCAACCTCACCAGCGGAGAGGAGAGTTGCCCGCAGCCCGCCCGTCTTCAATATTTCCACGATTGCCTCTGCAGCCCTGGGATTGGAGCACAGGATTGTATACTCAACGGAATCCGTCGAATGGAACTGTGATCTTATAATAAGTGAATACATGGAAGCCATAAGCCTGCATGCGCTGCAAGCTCGTGATCTGCACCAGATCTTATCGCTTCCAACCTTGGTGGTCAATGGTATTGCTTCCTTGATTGATCTCAGCTTGGCTTTATCCAGATGGCGTATGGAGAGAAGGTGATTGCTCTGGGCTTCCCCAGGGCTCACACGCTCCAGGTTGAATTCTGCAATGTTAGGGATGAAGAAGTTTGCGACGTCACAGTCTCCTCGGTCGACTTTTATTGTTGCAACAGTAGCAAATGCCATTATTACCCCCATTAGCAGTTGATGAGCTTATTAACAGTTTTGCGTCAATAAGGTCTTTGCACCTGACGCCAATCTTGCACATAATATAGGATCACCCATAAACACCGCCCAAGAGGTGTTTTTAGGTTCGAAGGTACTCAACACGCCCTCCCAACCATCTTCCTGGGGGCAAAAAAATAAATCCAATACTTCGGGCGGATTACTTGTCAACTGTTGTGATTAAGACCCATATGAAAATATCACAAGAATGACACAACGCGAGAGCTTTCTGAACGAGGAGCACACTGAACTGCTGGCTGAGATAAGTGAGATGTCGGCAACACCGGGGGAAACTGGCAAACTTTTCACTGAGCTGCTGAATATATTCAGTGCTCACCTGGACCGCGAAGAGGAAACGGTGTTGCCTCTTCTCGGATATCTACGCGACAGTGTTGAGAGCCTAGTTGAAGTGAGTGACAGCCTGTTTAAGGCGGGCAAAGATTTCAGGACTGAATACGAGACCATGGAGAATGAGCATAATGCAATGGACAACATTATGAAGACCATAGAGCCCAATGATGCCTCCGGGAAAGTTATGGAATTAATCCGTCATATCAGGCACCATGTAATGTTGGAGAGCGAGATAATCTACCCAGCAACGATGACGGCGGCAAACATCGTAATCTCTCGTACCGGGGCAAAGGGGAAGTGGCGATCTGGAACTGAATTATGACGTTCCATGCTGCATTTTCCGAACTGCAAAACCAGGAGAAACACCCTTGCTTCCAGTGCAGCCTTGCATCCACTTCCGGCTGCAGCCACGGCCTTCCTGTACCGGTGATCGGCAAGATCACCGGCAATATACACCCCTTCGTAACCTGTTAAGACCTCTTCGGCTGTCTGCACATATCCCGGTTCATCCAGGGGAGCACACCTTTGGGAAACTCACTGTTGAGATTTCCCCCTATGGCGACAGAGAGCCCATCTGCTCTCAACAGAGTGTCTTCGCCTGATTTGTAGTTTCGTGTTTTAACCGCCTCAAGCTTATTTGCACTGATCAGGTCAACAACCTCGGATTCCCGGAGCACACTGATCCTTCTATGGGCTATTGTGACATAGTCGGGCAAATCGCAAGAAGCAGAGAATCTTCCATTGCTATGTCTCCTCCCCCCGCACTACATCCTCCAATCATGATTACAGTTTCAGTGCAGCAAAGGTACTTCCCGTGTAGTGATTGGAGTGCCCCCGTCTTCTTTCACGCATCACCATATACGTATGAGTTGGGTAGGTACGCTGCAAGTGCTGTACCGTTATGGCTCCAGGAGGATTCCATGGACTGCTCGTAGAAGCACACATTCATCGGATTCGCAGTGCCGGGATTTGCTATATTAGTGACATCCATCTCAGTGAAACTCATGAACGTGCTGGTCGTGTAAGCGGGAACGCTTTGGGATGCCTCTACGGCCAGGGTAATTCCTCCCCCAGCCACCGCAATTCCATAGATAGCCAGTACACTCGAGGCACCCAGAGTTTCCGGTGCCGCTGCCACCGCTACTATCGCAAAGGCTAATCCCAGTGCGGCGAGCACGATCCCTGCTGTCGCATCTTTATAGCTCTGCTGCTCCTGAGCACTCTCAAATGTACTGGATTCGAAGGAATAGTTGACAAAGTCCAGGTACGATCCTGCAGGAATTGAATAACGGGACTGTTTGGTGAACTTATCTAAGAGAGAGTGCCATGGGAAACTAAGCGCATTTGATGCGTTCTTGAAGTGATACATGTTTTCGAGAAATCCCCCCGTGTAGACAAAAGATCCGTTGTTGGCATTCTCGATTCCAACTGTTATCCTAAGGGCCGATCCGGCATAACTGCAATATGAGCCTACAGTGTCGTAGTAGTCTATCTTCTGAAGCACCCCAAGAAACTCGAAATGGCCGAAGCCTATCACACTGAGGTTCTCATAGAGAATTCCCGGGTTGGCACTATCGGAAATGGCAGAACCTCCGCCAGTATAGCTGAAGGCAGCGGAAGAATAGCTGCAGAAAGGGTTGCTGCTTATGAATGGTGACGAATATTGGTTACCGCCCGTGGCGTAGGTCTGGTCACTGTCAATGGAGAACGAGGTAGAACCACGGAAGACGGTGAGGGAGTAAGCTAACTCTGCCGTGGAATTATACGCAACGTTTCCAAAAAATAGTGGATATGGCCCCCAGTACTGATATACGTGCTGGGCCACTATCTTGTAAGATGGACATGGGGCAGGCCCGATTATGCGCTGTGGCTGACCATCAGATAGATTTGAAGTTCCTCCATTACTCCAGGGAATCACGGTTGGCTTGTTACTCATCGTAAAGAGTATGTTCTGGTAGAACACAAACGAATGAGTTGTATGATCACTGAACGCCCTGTTCCATGGGTTGAACTGGATGTTGTTGTAGTATGGGTAAATGTATGTATTGTTTCTGTACAGGAACTGATACGTGGCGTCAATCGTCATAGAAATGGATATTGATTTTTCTGACGGTTCTGTATAGATACGTCTGTACTCTTTAATGATCTTCTGGAATTCCTTATTAAGAATGACATGAACGATCCCGTTATCAGCAACTCCCGAGGTATTGAACAATTCAACGTTAACTGAGTTGTTTTCAAGCGACCCTGTCACGTTTACTGATCGTGAGCCGGAGGCCCCAAAGAGTGGCATTATGGCGAATATCTCTATGCTTACGTTTGACATGTTGTGGGCATCAAAGATCGGGGAATATCCAACATCCTGGTTTGAGTGCCCGGAATAAGATATGCCGGATGAGTTACCGGTGAACTGCACTTGCAGTTCAAGCTTGGGAGAATGAAACCCGTAATTCTCTTCGTTAACCCACATGAATGCAAATAAAGCTGAGAAGATCAGGATTGACGATGCGACCACCGAGAACAATACTTTCTCATGCTTGCTCATTGACCCAAGACGGGACCTGATCCCTTCTGCAATAATTTTCACTTGTAAACACTCTCTACAGCGCATCTTGCTGATACGTATAAATATATTTGCTGCAAAGATAAAATGGCAGTGTCCGTGACTTTACATGATTTGACCTCCGAACTTCCTCGAATACCGTGAAATAGGGCATTTTTGGCTGTCTTTTTGTGGGTACACGCTCTTTTGTTGGATAAGTGTTCTTTACAGTCCAATCTACTAAGGTTTTGTATGACCATTCCAACAACAATATTTAATAGTGTGGGTACACTATCATAGTGATGCCCTATCTGGTCTGGAAGCAATCCGGAAAGAACAGGTACCTGGTCATGAGGTGGAAGAAACGGATCAACGGCATTCCTGCTGTGGTGAAGGAGATCAGCATAGGGAACATCGAGAATCTTGCCAGGATCGTTGAGGGTGATCTCTCCGGCATCGATCTGGTATCCTACGGATACGGTGTCACCGCCTCCGTCATGGCTATGGATAAGGAGATTGGCCTCAGGGAGACCATAGACACCGTCATGGGACACCGTGAGAACGGACTGTCGCCGGGGGATTACGCACTGATATTCATCATGAACAGGCTGTCTGATCCCGGGTCAAAATCTGGGATGGGGGAATGGATGGTCAACGATTTTGCCTCCACGCTTTTCCGTCCGGTGACTGCCCAGGGGTTCTGGAACCTCATGGATCGATTCAGTGACACAGACATGAAGCTGATAAGGGAGAGGATCAGGGAGAGGCTGATTTCGCTGGGCTACGATCATTCCAGGCTGTTTGTGGACGGGTCCAACCTCTACACATTCATGCAGCAGAACGACATGGCCAGGAAGGGACACAACAAGAAGCACCGTTATGACCTGAACCAGGTTTCATACCATATGGCCTCGAATTACGATTATATACCGTTCGACGGAGACTCGTATCCAGGCAACATACCGGATTCGAAGAGCTTTGGCATGATAGTGGAGAATACCCCGGAGGATGCCATCCTCATATTTGACAGGGGCTACAACTCAGAGGATAATGTCAGGAGGATAATGAAGAGAAAATACATCGGGGCGCTGATACAGTCTGATCACAGGGATCTCATGGCGATGCCCCTGCCCAGGGATTCCTCCCTGGAGACGAGGAAAGTCGTCTACGGGATAGACCACAGGATCATCCTCTACCACAGCACCAAACTGGAGAGAAAGCGCATAATCTCCTTCATGAAGAGGTTCCGCAGGGTATATTCGAAGGCCAGGAAGATCATGCAGTCTGGAGATTCAGACTCCCTCCAGAAGGCACAATACTACCTGGAGGCGGAGAACCTCAACGAGACCATACTGCTGCCCTCCATGAAAATAAATGGTGAGAGGATGAGGGAACGTTTCTCCATGCTCGGAAAGAGTGCCCTCTTCACGGACATTGAGGGGGAGAAGCCCGAGGACCTGATCGATCTTTACAGGAAGAGGAACAGGGTGGAGCACTGTTTCCGCACAATCAGCATGGGGGATCTCATGTCCCCCATCTATCACTGGACACCGCAGAAGATCAGGGTCCACATGTTCTTCTCATATCTCGCATACCTGTTCCTTGCCCTGATCTACAACCGCATCAGGACAAGTATCGATACGGTCTCGCTGATCACCAGCATTGACATACTGCGTCAGATCAGGATAGTGTACGTTTCAAGAGGCACGAAAACGGAGAACCGGATTGACACCAGGACCCCGGAAGCAAGACTCGTGGCAGAAAGGCTGAGGCTGCTCGATCTGGCAAAGCCTTAGTGTACCCACAGCATGCCTACGTAAATGCCCTTTAGTCCGCAGTGGGTGGAAACCGAGCTGAAAAATCATGTAAAGTCACGGTGTCTGAGTCTTGTATGCGGCACCGGAAGCAGCACTTTCCTGCCGGATCCAAATGATGTCGGGCAATATTGATGAGCACCGTTGAACAATTAGTTATATCGTATATTCATAGACCTGTGAATGCAGTCAAAATGGAAAGAAGAGAAATTCGAAGACGAGCTTGAATTAAGGGCATATTCCTCCCGTCTCATCGGTTCTGTTCCCGAACTTGTCCTGCACGGTGGGGGAAACACATCCATCAAGCTGGAGGAAAAGGACCATGCTGGAAGGAACGTGAGGGTCCTCCGTGTCAAGGGAAGCGGCACCGACCTTGCGGTTGTCACCAGGGAAGGATTTACAGGGCTCAGGTTGGAAGACCTGGAACTGGCAAGGGCGTTTGACAAAATGGAAGACGTGGAAATGGTGGAATTCTTCAGGAAGAGCATGGTTGATCCTGAAGAATCTCCACCCAGTGTGGAGTCGTTCCTTCACGCGTTCATACCATTCAGGTTCGTTGATCACAGCCACGCTGACTCCATCCTGTCACTCACGAATACCGATCTCCCAGACAGCGCAATCAGGGAGGCACTTGGGAAGGTAGTGATTATACCCTACGTCTCACCCGGCTTCAAGCTGGCAAAGGCCATACTCAGCCATATTGATGAATTGAAGGATTCCGATGGCCTGGTTCTGAGGAAACATGGCCTGTTCACTTTCTCGGACAGTGCAAGGGATGCTTACGAGAAGCATATCTCCATAGTAAATCGCGCAGAAGAGTATATAGAAAGGCATCTCAGCGGCCCCCTTTTCGAGAAGAAGTTTGAAGACCTGCAGTTGGAGGAGAAGAGTTTCCTGCCTCGGCTTCGCGGCATAGTATCCAGGCACTTGAAAAAGGTTCTCAATGTGGAAAACAGTGGGATAGCAAAGGAGATCGCCGACTCCGATCTGGCAGAGAATCTCTGCAGGCTTGGCCCGCCCACATCAGACATGCTGATCAGGACAAAATCTGAATTCCTATATGTTCCTGACACGCAAGATATTGAAAAAGTGATTGAAGGCTACGTGGAGAAATACCGGAAAGAGCATGCAGCGTACGCCGCCGCATACCCCATGCACGACCCATTTCCCAGCGTAATTATGGTCAGAGGCTATGGGATAATTACACAGGGCGTTTCAGAAGAGGAGGCACGCATCATAATGGATCAGGCGATCCATTCGTTTCTCGTGAACGCAAGGAGCGGCAGGATAGGAAGGAATTCTCCTCTTTCCAAGGAGGAGGCGTACGCCATGGAATACTGGCCGCTACAGGAGGCAAAACTGAAGAAGCCCAGAAGAAAGCTGGAGGGCACTGTGTCGATTGTAACTGGGGCTGCAAGCGGAATTGGACTGGAGGCTTTCAGAACTCTGGCTTCGAACGGTTCGCATGTGGTTGCCATAGACATAGACAGCAGGCTTGGAGACATTTCTGGGGAGGTGCGTGAGAGAACCGGGGCATGCAATCTTCCACTTGTCATCGACCTGTCCGATGAAGCTGCCCTGGACAATGCGTTCTCATCTATCGTGCACAGGTTTGGCGGCGTGGATGTGCTATTCAATAATGCCGGTATACTCAAGACTGCTCCTCTTGACAGGATCACCTCGGATGAAATGGACAGGGTCTACGCGGTAAACGGAAGGGGCACATTCCTGATCACGAGGGACGCTTTCAGGATAATGAAGACTCAGGGTATCGGAGGGAATTTCGTCTTCAATATCACCAAGAACCTGACAAACCCGGGACCTGAGATGGCAATGTACGGTTCCACGAAGGCTTTTGCGGCACATATATCACACTACGTAGCAAAGGAAGGTGGAAAGTATGGAATCAGGTCAAACATAATCAACCCAGACAAGGTATTCAGGGGTTCAAAGATATGGGAAGGCGGCATCCTGGAATCAAGGGCCAGGGCCAAGGGCCAGACAGAGGAGGAGTACAAGACCCAGAACCTTCTGGGTGTGGAAGTGCTCCCTTCCCATGTTGTGGGAGTACTGATGGCACTTCTTGACGAAAACAGTTTTGGAGCCACCACGGACGCCATGATTCCGGTTGACGGAGGCATCAAGTGATCATATCAGGCTGGATGCGACTTTCCACAGCCTGAAGTCAATGCCAAAGCCCCTGAGATCATGGATGGCCTCTCTCGCGAACCTGATGTTGCCTATTCCCTTTCTGCCTGACCTGAACCTCTGTAGCAGTTCAAACAGTCGGGGATACCGGGAGAATTCCTCCCTGATCCTACACAGGTAGTTCTCCACGACCCTTTCGATTTCGCCATGGTTCCTCAGGCACTGGTAGAGGATCTCTGCAGACTTCATTGAAGGAATGATCCCTTCACCCGTTATTGGAGAAACTGTTCCGATCGCTTCGCCTATTCCAATCACATTCCCCCTGGCTGCCTGATCAAGAAGCGGTTTCAACCGTATCTTCCTGCCCACGACTCTCTCCCTCTCCGCCGGTAGCATCCTGAAGTACTCCGGGTCAGAGGTGCCCACCCCGACGTGAAACCGATCCCCGATGGGGAATTCCCAGTAGTAACCCTTTCCGGAAGGAAAGTAGCTCATGTAGAAGTCCTGATGGGTGCTCCTGACAGTTACAACTTCCCTGGCATACATTGCGAAGTCATCCCTGGCCGGACCCAGATAGTACCTTGACACTCCGGTGGCATCGATAAGCATGTCTGATGATGAAGGAGCCTTTCTTCTCTCTCGCCGCAATCCTGAGACCAGGTCCTTTTCAAGCAGGTTCTTGTCCACGGTGCAGAGGCCGGTTAAGTTGAAACGAAAGTCTCCGGTGCTCTCCCCTCCAATAGTAATCTCCTTCCCCATCGAGAGAACATATCTGTCGGCCTCCATCCCGACGTTCGCAAGGATCTTTGCCAGTTCCTGGAATTTCAGGGCATAACCGCAGGGAATGTAGTAGCTGTCAGGCTTTGGATCGTATCCCGTTACGCCAAAACCATCCTGGCTCAGCCTCCTGAGAAGATACGCTCCTGAAGATCCAAGCCCCGCGATAGTGATCAAGATGCTACCTTTTATATTGGGCAACCATAAGAATGGCAGGTAATGAAGCTACTGATTAAGTTTGCATACCTAGGGTCAAATTTCACTGGATTCCAGAGAGGGAACGGAACCGGGAGCGTTGAGGATTCCATCCTTGAAATGATAGATAAGCATGGCCTTGGTACCGGATTCAGGAGTGCGGCCCGTACTGACCGGGGAGTTTCCGCCCTTGGAAATGTGTTAAGCCTAGAGACTGACCTGAAGCCACAGAGGGTAGTTGGAGTCCTGAACTCTTCAGTCCGGAACGTGACCTTTCATTCATATGCAATTGCAGGCGACGATCTTGACTGCAGGAAATGCACCTCTAAGCAATACAGGTATGTGCTGCCCGGAGATGGAATTGATGTGGACAGGTTCAGGGAGAGGGCCCAGAGATTCCTTGGGCTTCATGACTTCTCTTCCTTCTGCAGGAAAGACGGGAGGAATACCGTCAGGAGCATCGATAAGGTTGAGGTGGAGTCAAAAGGCGGCATGATCCATGTGGACTTCCATTCAAGGGGATTCCTCTGGAACCAGGTGCGTACAATGGTTTCATTTGCAGCATATCAGGGCGACGATTACCCGGAAGATCCATTCAAGATCGATGGGAGGTTTCCCTACATTTCTCCGCCATGGGGGCTCTACCTTGTCGACATAATGTATGATGGGATCACGTTTGCCGGTCATCTGGGCAGGAGGATTTCAGGTAACCTGCTCTCAGAGTCAGTAAGGAGATATGTCGAGCACATGGTGCTGGACTCTCTGCTCCATAGATAGGTTATATTCGGGGAGGTCATGTTGTAAAGTGCTGTTTTCCGAGGTAGCCGAATCATTTTCGAGAATGTCTGCCACCGCCAAGAGGCTGGAGCTTAGCAGCATGCTTGCAGAGTTGTTCCGGAAGTGCGGTGAAGACCTCAGGATGGTTGTTTACCTCGTTCAGGGTAAACTGGCGCCCGATTTCTCCGGTATCGAGACAGGAATGGCAGAGAAGCTTATCATCAAGGCACTAAGCATGATTAGCGGATCCGGTGAAGCAGAAATCACGAAGGATTTCGTGGAGTCCGGAGACCTGGGCCAGACCGCTGGAAATGTGCTCAAGTCCAGGATACAGTCAACGCTCGTTCCCTCGGAACTCTCCGTGAAATATGTTTTCGATTCGCTCATGAAGATCGCAACCACTGCAGGCCCGGGAAGCATCAACACAAAGATCAGCCTTTATGAGTATCTCATGATGAATTCTTCAGCAAGTGAGGCAATCTTCATAACCAGGATACTGAATGGAAAACTCCGCCTAGGTGTCTCTGATGCCACAATCCTTATGGCACTGACCGAGGCATTCTCCTCGAAAGAACATCAGGAGGCGATCGAGGAGTCATACAATTTCCACCCAGACATGGGAATGATTGCGGAACATCTCAGGGAAGGAGACTTGGATACAATCCTCCAAACAGGCCCGGAACCCATGATCCCATGCAGGGTCATGCTTGCGGAGAGGCTCCCCTCTGTCAGCCAGATCCTGGAGAAGATGGGCGGCAAGGCTGCGTTCGAGTACAAGTATGACGGGCTGAGAACCCAGATCCACATGAAGGACGGAAAGATCAGGATTTTCTCCAGGGGGAACGAGGAAACCACTGCTAATTTCCCAGATATTGCGAGGGCTTTCGGCAGGACATTCAGGTGCAAGTCCTGCATAGTGGATGGAGAAGCCGTTCCGTATAATCCTGAAACAGGAGAACTCTATCCATTCCAGGTAGTATCGCAGCGGAGGGGTAGAAAGTATTCCATAGAGAGCGTCTCGCAGGAGATTCCGCTTACAGTCTTCCTTTTCGACCTGATATACCTAGATGGCAAGCCCATGAACCGGATGCCATACATGGAGCGAAGAAAGAGACTTGGAAAACTGTTCCGCGAAAATGAGGATTTCAAGCTTGCACGCCAGTTGGTATCTGGCGATGAGCCGGAGATAACTGAATTCTTCCACCAGTCCATAGCTGACGGGTGTGAAGGGATAGTTGCAAAGAACGTCACGGATCAATCGACATACAGGGCCGGGGCGAGGGGATGGCTCTGGATAAAGTTCAAGAGAGATTACCAGGAAAGCGTTTCTGATACGCTTGACCTTGTGGTCATCGGGGCGTTTTCCGGGCATGGAAAGAGGAAGGGAAGGTATGGTGCACTGCTCATGGCATCCTACAACAGGGAGAGGGATGTCTATGAAACTGTCTGCAAGCTAGGCACGGGGTTTACTGACGAGACCCTTGAGAGCCTGACAAGGATTTTTGAGCCGTACATATCAAGAACCAAGCCTGCAAATGTGGTCTCCAAGATTGAGCCTGACTTCTGGCTGGAACCAGTCAAGGTGATGGAGATAAACGGAGCCGAGATCACGCTAAGCCCTGTCCACACATGCTGCATCGAGGAAAATAATGGGGAAGGGCTTGCCGTCAGGTTCCCAAGGTTTACAGGCAGATGGAGGCAGGACAAGAGGCCTGAACAGGCGACCCAGTCAAGGGAGATATTAGAGTTGTTCCAGATGGGAAAGAACCCGCAGTCACGCTGAATGCCTGCCGCTGATCCATGCAGCAGCAATCATGCCTGGTTGAACTGGGGTTCGGAATACCCAGGGTCGTCCGGACCCAGTTTCTTTCCCTTGAGTACGAATCGTGATCCCCTGCCGTATCCAATGACGTCAAAGGAGGTCGCCTTGATCCTGTCGCCAACGGAGACTGTGTCATCGCACCTGACCCTTACCTTCAGGCCCTCGAACCTGGCAACTCCCTCATAACTGTTGTTAAGTTTGTAAACAGTGAGTGTGGTGCCAACAGCCTTATTGTACCCTTTGCGGGTGACGAATGATGACGCAAAAAGCAATCCCATTCCAATAAAGAATATGATAAAAAACACATACATGTATTTCGCCACGTTCACAAGATTCTGCGTATCACTGTTGCTGGGAATCTTCCCGATTTGGCTTGTGATAATCAGCTCAATGTATCCGATATAGACAAAAAACGCCAGGAAACAAAGTATTCCCAACCACCTGAGGATGCTGGCTGAAAGACCTATCTTCATTGATGAGTAAACCTAACAGTATATTTAAGAAACTCTTACGGAAGTGCCGGTTCACCGACCCACAGTCCGGCTTATGATCGGCGCTGCTCCTTATCCGGTTCCGTTTACACTGGTAAGGGATCGGGAGTTGGGATGGCTAAGGCGTATCCCTACAACTCCTCTCTCGCCGCAGAAGCTTCTTCTGCCACTTCTGATTGCGAACCTGCTCCTTGGCATTATTTCATTCGTCGTAACAATTCTGGGAAGTTTTTTCATTTTTGGTGCCTCACTCAGCATCAATGTGTTCCACTTTACCACCTCAATTTTACTCACCATCATCCCGATGTTTTCGTTGGGTCTGCCGGTTGCTGCCATTGCTCCAATCCGACGATTCACGCAGGTTCTGATCGGTGGACTTTTTCACCCTCTTCTCTTTTTTTCAGGACTGTGAATTCAGCCTGCAATGGTTGGAAACCATCTCCAGAACATGA
>JAJYUI010000061.1 GCA_021792595.1 Thermoplasmata archaeon
GATCTCCATGCACCTCCCCAAGGCTTTTCGCAGCTTGGCACGTCCTTCATCGGCCCCCAAACCAAGCCATCCTCCAAGTAGTTTAGTAGCATTACACAATCCATTTTGCTGTAACTGCAAATGGCTGGTATCATCGGATTACTCCTCTTACCCTTCCCCTAAGACGCAATGTCTCAGAGTGCATTTGAGCGTAAGCCTGGCATAGTAAGAGCCGATATAAGCGTTTTGGTGAATGCTTTCCTTTTTTGACTGAATTTCAGTTGTTGGTGGAACGCTGCCAAATCAGATATGGCGTAAATAGATCCATCAGAAAACTAGAATGGCCGTACCAAGTTAACCCGGGCATTACTCGAATTGAGCAGTCTCTTGTCCTGTATTCTCGGTTGATATAGAACCCAATGCTAAATTAATATTGAAGGGGCAAATCACCCAGCCAGACATAAAGATGGAAGAGGAAGGTCTATTTGAACTTGAGTTCTTCAGAAAATCTGGATTCTCAAGGAGGAAGTGCATAAAGTGCGGTTCTCCATTCTGGTCAACGGATGGCCTGAGGAAGACTTGCGGAGACTCGCCGTGTGATAGTTATTCATTCATTGGAAACACCCCTACAAAGGATAAATACACAGTTTCAGAAATGCGAGATGTGTTCATTTCATACTTTTCCGGCTCACACAAGGTTGTGAATAGGTATCCCGTTGTGCCCAGATGGAGGGATGATGTTCTCCTGGTAAACGCCTCCATCTATGACTTTCAACCTCATGTAACAATGGGATATGCACAGCCCCCTGGAAATCCAATCGTAATGTCACAGCCCTGCATTCGCATGATTGACGTGGATAACGTTGGGAAGACTGGCAGACACCTTACCAGTTTCGAGATGATGTGCCACGATTCGTTTAACTACCCGAACAAGAAAGTCTACTGGAAGGAGGGTACTGTAGAGTACTGTAACTCATTTCTTGTCGATAGATTGGGTATTCCCCAGAAACTGGTTACATACAAGGAGAACCCATGGTCTGGGGGCGGCAATGCTGGCAGTGCACTCGAAGTGCTCGTTCTGGGCCTCGAGGTAGTAACCCTGGTCTTCATGGATCTCATCGAAGATGCGGACGGGGATTATGAAGTGGAGGGGCAAAAGTACAGGAAAATGCCAATAGAAGTAGTAGATACTGGGTATGGTCTGGAAAGACTTGCCTGGCTTACCTCCGGAACAGAGACTATCTATGAGACAGTTTATCCAGAAATGCTTGAGTTCCTGAAGAGTAAGATGCCCAATCATGTTGATCCCACAGTGTACAGCGAGGGATTGTACGTGCTGGCTGATCACTCGAGAACGCTATTATGGATGCTCTCTGACTCAGTGATACCCAGCAACGTGAAAGTCGGGTACATTGCCAGGATGCTTGTCAGGAGGTGTCTCAGGACCATTGACTACTTGGGATTGGGTACAAACCTGGTTGAGATTGTTAAGAAACAGTATGAACTGTACGGGGCCCTTGTGCCCGAATATTCTGAGAAATTTGTAGAGACAATCCTTGGAATCGAGATAGAAAAGTACAGGAGCAATATCGCAAGTGGCGAAGCTTCAGTAGGGAGAATTTTCAAGAAGCACAGGAAACTCGACGTAAACGATCTGATTGCGCTTTACGATTCCCATGGGTTAACCCCGGATTTTGTGAGGATGATAGTTAAGGAGAAATTTGACTACGATATTGATGTGCCAGAGGATTTCCATTCGAGGGTGGTCTCTCTCCACTCTCCCGCAAAACAGGAAAAGGCAAAGCCGCTTGGATTTCCCCCGCTGGAAACAAGACCGCTTTACTACGATGACACTTCCATAAAGGATTTTACTGCACTTGTCCTGAACTCAGGCGATGGATACGTGATACTCAACCAGACTGCATTCTACCCTGAGGGTGGAGGGCAACCATGCGATCTTGGATATATCAAAGCGGGGAATAAGACAATAAGAGTGACCAATGTACAGAAGTACGGGAAAACTATAGTTCACTTCATAGAAGGAAATATTCCAGAGAAGTCAAGGATACAGGGGTTCATAGATTATGAACGCAGGAGACAGTTGATGATACACCACTCAGCTACCCACCTGATACTTGGCGTCATGAAGGAAGTTCTTGGAAAACACGTATGGCAAAATGGGGTCCAAAAGGAAATCGATTATTCAAGAATAGACATTTCTCATTATGCGAAAATATCGGAGGGAGACATAGAGAAGATCGAACGCAGATGCCTTGAAGTCATTTCCCAGAAGAGAAGCATAAAGGTGATGAATGTCGAGTGGAACAAGGCCATTGAGAAGTTCGGGTTTACTCTCTTCCAGGGCGGCGTACCACTTGACAGTAAGGTAAGGGTTGTGGAAATAGAGGGCATTGACGTCGAAGGTTGCGGAGGAACCCACTTGAACTACACTTCCGAAATAAACGTGGTGAAGGTGATCTCCACTGAGACAATACAGGAAGGCATTCAAAGAGTGATATTTGTCGCTGGACCTGCATCTCTAAGGAACCACCAGTCAATACTTTCACTCATGCGGGACATGCAGGAGATCACCCATTCCCGGTTCGAGGATATTCCATCCAGGACTCGCACAATGTTGGAAACTTCCATGTCACAGAAAAGGGAGATCGTTTTGCTGAAGAATCAACTCCTTGATCGTTATATCGCAGGGTCAACCGCTGCGTCCTTTGGGAAGAGTGATGTTCTGATAGGTACAGGTCTGCTTCCACCGGAAATTCAGGATCTGTATATTCCGAGATTGCTCGGCATGAGGGGGAAAGTGGGACTTGCCCAAACGGGCGACTCTGAATTTATTGTCGTATCCTCCAGTGGGGGGATTCCAGGTATTCTGGCTGAAATCCCCGAAATGGTTGACCTGGAAATTTCAGGCAACGATAGGGTTGCAAGAGTCAGGTCTGGCAAGAGCATTGGTGAAAAGATTAATAAGCTCCATTTTAAATGAAAAGCAGAAGCGAATTTGAATTCCAGACACTCCCATTACAGGCCGTCCCACGTTATCTCCAGATATTTTGGGATAGTGGAAAAACAGGAGGACACGTTTCCCTATTCATATAGAGTTTCAGTTTCTGATTCAATCCCTGAAGAGGAGTTCAGAGATTTGGTCGATGCTCTCTTTTCCTCTGGATATATTGCTTTTACAGACGAGGTTGAAAAAGACAAGTTCTATGTTGTCGAAAGAAACATGCCAGAAGAGAGGGAGCTTGTTAGATTCATTCTCTTCTTCCTTACAATCGGGAGTGTGCTTTATGCAGGAACCGTCTATTCCGGACAGTACTTCAGCCTTGCGTCTGCTCCATTGAGGTTTGCGTATTCTGCAATACTGTTCTTTATTCCAATATATTCAATATTTCTGGCACGCGAAGCCGCGAGATTCCTAGCCATGAGGAGAAATGGAATGGAATACTCGTTTCCAATCTTCATTCCAGACCCTATTTTTATGGGATGCTTTGGATCAATCTGCGTCAACCGTTCGCCATTCAGAAACAGAAAATCAATGGTTGAAACTGGAGCTTATCCCCTTTTTTCTGGTTTCATCGTATCTCTTGCGCTGGTTGCTATCGGTTCTGTGATGTCATTTACTCCAAGCCTTGCGATCCCTCTCAAGCTACCCTTTACAGATTGGGGCTATCCGGCAATTCTTCTACCCGGAATAGCCGGGGTGGTGGGGAAGTTTGGCGTCATTAACCCTGTGGAGTTCGCGGGGTGGTCTGGCCTGATAATGAGCGGCTTCAACGCGATTCCCATGGGATATCTTGATGGAGGTCTTGTTTGGAATGGTCTCATTGGAAGAAAAATCCAGTATGCCCACTACCCGCTCCTTGTAGTGAGCATCATTGTTGGACTCTTTTATCCTGAATTTATCATTCTGCCAGTGATTATCTTGCTTCTGGGCCTTAGGGGGCCTGAACCCCTTACCCTCACCCCTCCCGAGAAATACTACAGGCTCATAGTTGCAGGAATCAGCCTCCTGATCCTATTTGGGGGGGCTGTTCCGTTTCACTACTCCCAACCCACGAACCAGTTCACTGCAGCGATGCTCTCACCGTTATCGATTGTGGAAGTCAATTCCAGCCAGGCTGTGAATTTTGATATCATCGTAAAGAACACGGGAACGTCCACGATATCCCCTACCATAACCCTCTCGCCCTCAACAACACAGTATTCCGTGTTATCCCAACCGTCACTGAAACCTGGGGGGAGCGGGCAGTACATCATGCAGTTCATTTCGCCAAAGATGGATGCGGGAAGGACTGCCAACTATTCTGTAATACTTTCATCTGGCATAGAGTCCAAAACCCTGCCCATCAGCGTGATGTCCATCAGCCTCAACAACGGTTACCTGTTTGGAAAGGGCAGTCAGCGTGATAACCCGTTGTCCATAAATGGTACGACAAGCAGGGCTGAGAAACTGTCCCTGTTTGCCGATTTCAATGGAGTCAGGAACGTCAGGCTATATGTTATTCCAACCGAGCTTTCAAATTATACCCTCACCCTTTCCAATATCAGTATAAACGCCTCAGAAGGGACTATTGGCTCACCCTACTTCACCTTTAACAGTTTCCAGCTTGCCGGTGGCTCTGTAATTTCCCTGAGCATTCTCCCTACTACCAACCCTGTGAGACTAGGCGTTTTCATTATTGACCAGGATTACAGAGGAGCGGCAGCATATATTAACTACTAAGCTAAATATAGCCAACAAATAATTTTAACAACCTGCATATGAACATACAATGGAACGAAACATAGCTGACCTTGGAAGGTTTATTATGTCTTCTCCGAGGTACAGATTTTACCCGCTCCCAATGATGGTACTCCTGGGTCTCTATTACGTGATACTGGGGGACTTAGTTCCGGTTATAGCAATTATTGTGTCATTTTTCGGTGGTATTTGCCTTGATCTCATTGCAGCGAAAGCGGCAAAAGCTGTTTTTCCGCTGAGGAGAACGTTTTTCCTCAATTTTGTGGTGACACTCCTCTGGAGCCTTCCTTTCTTCCTGTTTTCTGCAGTTGCTGGCTTGATTGGGATCTCCTTTGATTTCCTGCTCCTTTTCGTCGCCATGACTGTCATGATACGGGTCATAACCCTATACCCGTATTTTTCAGAAAGCGCATGGAAGCAGCTTCTTCCAACTTTCAACACAGTGATTCCATTCGGAGTTGCTTATTTTGCATTGATGCATAATTCACCTCACCTTGCGGGATTCCTGGTCTCCATTGCCTCCTTTGCCGTTACCGGAATGCTGTTCACTCACTTTTCCACTTCGCCCTTTGTCAGCAAGTTTAATGAGAAACCTGTCAGGGCGATGAATTTCATCCTTAACCTCAGATCAAGTTCTTCATCGAGGGAAATGGGAAACAAGTTGTTCGAAAGCCTCTATTCAAAGGAGAGGGACGTACCGGTCAAGGTGATTGACATCCTGAATACGGATGGGAAAAGGAAAGTGACCCTTGTCTTTCCCTACATACATCCTGGTCCATTCGGAAACTTTGGTTCAAGCAATCTGCCCATAAGACTCTCAGAAAAACTTGAATTTCTTGATGGAAAAGTGATGGTCTTTCACACCGCCACGACCAACAGCAACAACTGCAGGGGAGACGACGACATTACAGCGGTTGCGGAATCTGTCAGGAAGGCCATTGATTCTTCGGTAACTGTCAACCGGATCTCGCGCTACAGAAGATTCAAGATTTCCGGACATGTTGTTGGAATGCTCAGGCTTGATGATAACGCTTTGATTCCCTTCATTCCAGAACAGAAACACTTTGATGATGTGTTTCTCAATGAGGCCATTGATTTTGAAAATGACCTGAAGAAAAATGGTGCTTCAGAAGTAATAACCGTTGATGGGCAGAATTCATTCAGAGACCACGCACCTACGCTTGGAGAACTGAAAAGGTTTCTCCATGGCACTCTCAGGGAGTTTGGGAGACTTTCTCCGAAATATGTCCCAGTTCTTGGTCATTCCAGTGTCACTTTCGAGACGCCTGGACTGGGGCCAATGGGTATCCAGGCGTTGGCCTTGAAGACGGGGGATAAGACATCTGTGATTGTGCTTACCGATTCCAACAATGTGGAAAGAGAACTGATTGATAGAGTTAGGAGTTCAGTAAAGGAACCCGTTGACAACCTGGAAATATTTACAACCGACAATCATTTTGTCAATGAAACAAATCTTGACATGAACCCGCTCGGAAAAAGGGACGACAAAGACCTTGTGGTTAGCAAGGTGCTTGAGACTGTCTCATCAGCAATAAGAGATGCGGAAGAAGTCAGGATAAAGCTCGGAACGTCTCATGCCTCGGTCCACATGGGTGACGAATCGCTTTTCAATTCGTTACAGGAGACTATATTCAAGTCCCTCAGGAGAGCAAAGAGAATTATTGTCCCCCTCATCGTTGCAGGAATCCTCGCTTCCTGGATAGCCATAGCGCTTATCTGAATTTCAGGTTTATTTCAGGTTCTTTTGCGGAAAGGATCAGGTCAAGGATGCCATAGGCAGTGAGGGTCTGTATCACCGGTACCGCCCTTATTGCAATACATGGATCGTGCCTTCCCTCAATCCTAAGTTTCTTTTCACCGCCTTCTACAAGGCTTATGGAGCGCAATTCCTTCCTGATGGAGGAGGTGGGCTTCATCACTACCCTAAAAAGAACTGGCATGCCTATTGTGATACCCCCCAGTATCCCGCCGTTGTGATTGGTTCTGGTCTCGATTTTCCCGCCTACGCGTGCAAATTCGTCGACGACTTCCGAGCCCTTCTTCCCAGCAAATCCAAAACCTGCTCCGAATTCAATCCCCTTAAGACCTGGAATCGAGAACATCAGGGATGAAAGTACACTTTCGACTGAAGAGAAAAATGGCTCACCTACTCCCGGAGGGATTCCATCTATTCTCGTTGCCACTGCGGCACCAATACTTTCCCCGGATGCCATTGCTGACTTCAACAGTTCAGTGGCCTTCGCATCAAGATTGTTGTCGGGGACCCTGCTCTTGTAAGCGTATGCATCCAGCGGTCCCGGAGAAATGCCGGAAGGGAGCTTGATCCCTCCCAGGTTATCAATATAAGACGTAACAGTAACTCCGTTCATGTTGAGGATGTTTAGCGCAATAGAGGATAGTCCGACTATTGGAGCGGTCATTCTTCCTGAAAAGAAACCTCCCCCCGCTGTCACCCGGAAATCACCATACTTGTAAAACTGAGAGATGTCAGAATGTCCCGGCCTTGGCACTTCCTTTATGCGATCGTAGTGCCTGCTTATTGCATCCTTGTTTTCTATTATCATGGTAACAGGACCGCCGTCGGTATAGCCGCCAGAAATACCTGACACAATCTGAAAGGTGTCAATTTCCTTTCTCTGGGATGTGAATGCGCTCGACCCTGGTTTTCTGTAATCAAGCCATCTGGCTATTGATTCGAGATCAACCTTAGTGCCTGATGGCAATCCGTCAAGCGTTCCGCCCACTGACTGCCCGTGCGATGAGCCGAACAGTGTAAGACGCAGTTCCCTGCCGGTGGTAAAGGACACACAAACAGATGACTCTCCCGTATTAAATAGGTGGCAGTTACAGGCAATATGTTATCACCTGGCATCGTGATATACGGAAAGCACTGCTCCGGGAATGGCTGTCGAACTGTGATATACTAAAGTATTAATCGTCTGATTGAATTAATCCACAGTGGAAAATTTGCAGGATGATGTCGAGGAGTGGGTGAAATCACTCAATATCAAGAGCACTAAAGAGGTCAGCGTGCCTGGGGTCCTGTTTGATCAGGTAATTGGCCAGGACGAGGCCGGATACGTTGTAAAAAGGGCTGCACAGCAGAAGCGGCATGTGCTCCTCATAGGTGACCCGGGAACCGGGAAATCCATGCTTGCACAGTCCATGACAGATTTTCTTCCAAGAGAGGATCTTGAAGATATACTTTCATTCCCTAACCCAGAAGACACAAACAGGCCGAAGATCAAGACTTTCCCTGCTGGGAAGGGGAGGGAAATTGTCAGGCAATACCAAATTAATGTGATAAT
>JAJYUI010000062.1 GCA_021792595.1 Thermoplasmata archaeon
TCCGATCTTGGAGAAGCAGGCCCGTGAAATGCAGAGGAAGGCTTTCCTCGCTCTGCTCGAAAGGAACATCAGGCTGGCGTCTCAGGTTATTGACAGCATGGGTTCAGTCAGGGATATCTACAATGAGATGCATGAGTCAGCGGAATATTCTGCCATAAAAGGCAAGCTTCCCCTTGCCATAATAATCAGGGACATAAGGGCTATTGCCGGGTATGCAGTAGCGCTCGCTGACGATTCAGTGCTGGGAGTCTTCTCATAGGGGCGACGAAGGGGCATTCCGATCCGCCATCATGAAGAGGGGAAAGATTAATATCTTCGGGCTTGAATTAGTCAGGGTACGACATGTTCGGAAAAAGATTTCCAGCATTTGTAATGGCTAACGTTGCATCTTTCTCCCTTGGGTACCTGTTCCTCTCTGGATATTACGCCCCAATGCTGAACTGGCTCGCCCCATATTATGGAAGCCGGCTCTATTTTGCTTTTGCCTTCTTCTTCATGATACTTGGCAATCCAATAACTTACCCTGTCCTTCTCGTCACATGGATGATCGTGGGGGTCGTCATAGGCCTGTTCACAAGGAAGGTCCTGAGATCTATCGGAGTGACGATTTCCCTATTCACGTTCCTTTCTGCTGAGATTGTTGCCACCGTGGCCCTGATCTTCCTCTCTTCATTCAATTTCCTGAGTCCTTCTTCCCTGTCTTCAGGATCATTTGCCTCCATCTCGAGTTTCCCGGTCACAGGAGCCCCCCAGGGTACAAATATCGCTTCCATCCTTGGCGAGCCTGTGTTTATGAACATTATCAGTGCTTTCCTCTCCGTACTATCGTCCATCAGGATAACTCCGGGAGCGAGCCCCACATCATTCCTCAACTTTACAACCCTGTTCCCGTTTATTCTGAAGATAATTCTTGGGACCGTTATTTCATTCGTTACTTGCGCAACCACTGCGTCCCTTGTTTCTTACTTCATAAGGAAAGTGAGTGGAGGGCCGAGGAAGGCCCTTCCGTCACCATCTGCCAGCAAGGCTCCAGCTCCTCCGGCTGTGTTCATAGTGCTCCTGGTTGTCGTCATTGTCCTGATAGGGAGCGGTGGGCTGCTGGCCTTGCACCAGCCGGCAAACAACAGTTCTAACGCGTCAACGGTTCCATTCCTGTCACTGAGTCAACCCACCCAGGAGAAGTTGCTCACGTCTGCCTTTTCAACTGCAATGGTTTCCCATTACGGTGCACTTGGAAACCTTGTCAGGGAAAGCCTCGCTAAAGGAACAGGCACGTCCAACTACACCGAAATGGGACTCAACGTGGTTAGTCCCTACGGAACACATTACTCCATGTATGTTATGTCCGGTGGAGGAACGGTTCCTGAGAGCGCGACATACGGTTTTGACCAGGTGGAATTCTCAATCCTCATGCTTTCCTACAATCTGGGCGCTTTTCTGGAAGGGCTTGGTTTATCGCCAAAGATCATGGGAAACAGTTCCATAGGAGGAACATTCAGCTCACTTTCGAACCTGATTCCTCCAGAAATCCTCATTGTTTCTGTACACAACGGTTCTAAAGCCGAAGACAGTGTTGCCAATGCCCAGGCACAGTACTATTCGTCCGTTACCGGTTCCACCCTCTTCCCATTATTCAACTCAACCGCTATTTCCTCATTGGCAAGTTCGTTCGTGAACAGGAACGGCAGTGGAACGTCATTTCTTCCAACATCGCTCGGAAACTTTTACATTTATCTTGGGATAAGCAATATGGACAGTATCTCCCAGCATTTCTCCAGCAGTTACCTTGCGGAGTTTCACAGAGGTGGCATCATGAACCTGCTTGCCAATGGGCTTGGAGGAGGATACCTTCTGAATTCAGGTTTACCGAGCATGAATTCAGCAATCATTATGACGGGTTTCGTCAACGAAAGTGACCTTGGTTCGCTCGCACCAAGAGGTTACCAGAATGTGTCCATATTACGCGCCAGCGGTACAGTGCCATTCGTGTTCGGGCTGTTCAGGCAACCTGTCTTTGACTACGGTAACGGAGTTCACACCCTTTCTCTGATGGACCTTACGGGATATTCTGGGCAATTCAACTTCTCCTCCACATCCTCATTTTCATCCCTATTTGTCCTCTACCCTACTGCCAATTCAGGATTCAGCTACTCCTCATTGTCTGCATCCTATGGGGGCACTGTATTTTCTTCGAATACGACCACAACGGGCCCGATATCTTCCGGAAACTGGACTGTGCAGGCCGTGAACTCCGGCTTCAAGTTTTCCCCTACCTATTCCATAAGCTACAATGCCAGCCTTCCCCCCAAGATAGTTTTCAACCGGGCAATATCTCAATCCGGCAGCAGTTACAAGATGACAGAGACGGTGACTAACGATGGATCCACGCCCGTGAGCGGCGTCAGGCTTCTGCAGCCTGGCAACACCTTTGAGCAGGGTGTGCTGACCTTCACCAAGCACAAGTCCGTTTCTGCTTCTGTGCACACCCTTGGACCGGGGAGTTCAATTTCACTGGTGTACTACTTCAACCAGTCAAACCCGGGCATAATGGTGATCCCTGCCCCTTCGGTTTCGTTCAATTCAAGCTCAATGCATTACAGCGTCCCTTATTCCCCGGCATATATATCAATCTCCCAGCCACCTCTGTATACCGCAACGGTTGGCTATTTCGCTTTCCAGTTCTATGTTGCCCTTTCAAGGGTGACATCAATCTCATATTTTGAGGCGGAACTCCTCTCAATTCTTTTCCTCACGGTGGCAGTTGGCTGGTCATTATATTCTGAGGCAAGGGCATTCAGGATGTGGAAGCACGGGCCGAAGCAGGCACCTCCTCCTAAAAGGTGAAATCTTCCCAGATTCCATGGTAGAAACAGCGAGGGCACGACTGCCACCCAGGCAGGAAAGTGCATTTCCCCCACCGGGAATTCGTGTACACCTATCCCTCCAATTCTTGCTGTCATGAACAGGCCAAGAGATGACGCTAACGGGGGTGACAGCATCCCCCCGATGGAGACCTCGGTAACGGCTTAAGGCAATCTGGCCAACCTTCCTGAACCGACACATTTGCAAGTTTTAAATGTGCACTCTATTTACCGATTGGAAACCATTTGCTGGAAGGGGATCGCAGGAAATATTTCGCATACACGGCAGCCTTCTCAGCCCTAGTCTTCGCAGTACTTGTCATAATAGGGGAAATACGGTACCTTGATTTCTACACCCTGAACGGAGATCTTGGAATCAACATGCAGGAACTGTGGTCAACCACTCATGGCTTCCTGCTCTTCGAAACTAGCGATTACAAGAGGATGGGAGCGATTTCGCACCTTGAGGTACATTCGTCCTACATTGCAGTCATTCTGGCATACCTCTACCTGGAGTTTCCCTTTCCCATCACGCTTTTCGCGGTTCAGGACTTTTTTGTGGCCGCTTCGATCATAGCGTTCTTCTTCCTGTCGGAAATGATCATTGGCAACGCGAAATTTGCGTTCCTGATATCGCTGGCCTATGGTTCAAGTGCCATACTTTTCGGGGCTGCGCTCTATGATTACCACTGGCTCTCGTACGTCCCCCTTGAAAGTTTCGTGTTCTTTATCCTGATGATGAGGAAGCGGTTCCTGCTTGCATTCATCATGCTTGTTATCGGCTCACTGACACAGGAGATATTCCCTTTCGTGGCGGCCAGCATCACCCTTTACCTGTTCCTTGAATCGAGGGAGAAACCCATTTTCCGGATCAGTAATTTCCGCATAAACTCTGGTCTCAGGTACATATTCATCGGCCTGATGAGCCTCGTATTCTATGTCTCGCTTCTCTATGTACAGCAGCATCTTCTTCCCTATCTGCTCGGGAATTCAGTGACAATCCAGTATACCCAGCAGAGGATAACAAGCGAATGGACTCCGGGCAACTACCCAATCGCCACCTCACTTTCTTCCCTCGCGTTCTGGGGAATTGCATACTCCCTCTTTCTTTTCCTTCCTGCGCTGAAACCTAAGCATCTCATCCTGATGGGTGCCTGGATGTACGAGAGCATCTTTGTTCAGACTTTTTACGGCACATTGGGAGACCAGTACGATTTTGTCACAATATCCCTCCTTGCTCCTGCCGCCGCAATGGGGTTGAAAGTTCTGCTGGATCGTGGAGAATCATTTGCGGTGAAGTACCTCGCATTTTCCACAATTCTTGGCATTTCTATAATTTCAGCGTTCCTGATAGACGGATTTGGGTTGAATATACCTGGCTTGAAAACCCTGTTTTATCTTGTTGCAGTGGTGCTTGCAATATTTGTCATTCTTTACCTGCTGCTTTACAGGAGGATAGTCAGGGCTGACCGGATCACAAAGGCGCTGCCAAAGATGTTAGTGATCTTCATCGTTGTGCTGCTATCATTGAATTTCATAGTCTCTCCGCTCAATCCTGTCAACGACGGAAGGAACAACATGGCTGGCTACAGGATCAACTTTGATATCCCTCCACAATCTGCTTACATGCAGAAGATTCAGTCACTGGTGCCCCACAACTCGACCATAATCGCTTCGGACAACCTGTTCACCATCGTTGCAAATGACCCTTATGCATACTCATTCTATGACTCATATCCAGGACCTGGCCAGCCTCTCTTCTTTCCATATAATTCCACGAATCCCTCTCAGTTCCTGCTGGTGGACAGCAGCGAGTCGGGTTATATCTTCCAGTGGGTCCAGGTGCTTCTCAACTCTGGAACATATCACCTGGAACTTGAGATAACTGGTACCGAGTACCCGGGAAACATTTACCTCTACAATATGCATTACAACGGAACACCGGAGATTATTCCAACCTGAAGTGCAGGGGCCCGAAATTTTTCCAGCGATTGGCCAAAAGGAATTTATTTACATAGCTCTTTTTTCCGTGAACATGCAATGGAAGAGGATGAAGGTGTAGCAGGCGGGATCAATGATGTCTCGACGGGAGAACCTGATTCATTCACCGCCTACAGGATTTTCACCGCCTGGTTGGCTCTCGACATAGTCCTGTGGGCATTCATTTACCTGTCAACGGGTAGAGGCAGTGAAACACTGGCATACATTGCTGTTATTGTCGTTTCATTCAGCTTCCTCTATCGTCTCATGAGGAGGAGTCACTACACAGGTGGTCCTCTTGTCTTCCTGCTAGCCATCCTTTTCATGAGCCTTTTTGAGGAGTACATGGCATATTCAGTTGGAGGCGGACTTCACGGTAAAGCAACTTCCCTTGCTGAGGACTGGATAATGTCTGTACCTTCATTTGTAGGGCTCGGCATCGGGTCACTGCTGGCCAGGAATATACTGGGAGCTAATAGGGAGGACGTTTATCTTGGAGGAGCAATAACAGGGGTGACTGTCGAGGTTCTTCTATCGTTTCTGCTCTCTCCAGACCATGGATTTATGTCCCTGCTTGCTTCCCTGGTTGCCTTCGGGGGATATGCAGGGTGGCTCTATTCGGCGCTTTCAAGCTTGCCCATTCTGGAATACCCTCGCAAGACGCCTTCCAGGGTCATTTCCCCTTTCATCACGAGTTTTCTGGTTTTGACATGTTCGCTTGCGATGAACTTTGCCGGATTTGTATCGGCGACACTCCTGGGCGTGTGAAGAGTCAGCCAGGACTGCTCAGGAACCACAGGCTGGAATTGACTTGCTTCTTTACAGCGCATGCTTCTGGAAACTCCCTTCAAAGAAGGCCCAATCATCTCCAAAGGGTGACTACTATTCCTTGACTTTGCATGGTTTATTTTTGTTGATACTACCCAGTGGCTCTATTCTTGCTTGAAATGCCAGCCAGGTTCAGGGTGCTAATTCACGTTTCTATTGCGAGGGTCTTCATTGCCTTGATGCCTGTGATCCCTGGAAATGACACCATTCCTGAAAATTGATAAACTTGTGGTGTCGGCTTACATGGATACCAAGGCCAGCAAGAGCCATATGGACCGAAGAGAATCATCCTGATCAAATGAGAAAAAACAATATCAGCACCGCAATGAACAGGTCATCCCTTCCGGTGTGGTGATCCAAAATATCGAGCTTCCTGCTAAGAAGGCATCGTTGCAATGGTCACAGTTGCATCCGCTGAAGTTAATCACGGGACATGACGGGCTTGCCGGGATTCGAACCCGGGTAATAGGCTCCGAAGGCCAACAGGATATCCTGGCTACCTCACAAGCCCAGTGGTGATATATAGTACGATTATAAATGGTGACTAGAGGCTTCTCTGTACCTGGTTGCTGCTTGGAAAAAGCTTATCCAATTCTGATCCGGGAATTGCATAGTCAAAGATCGTGTATACTCCTTTCTGTGCCTTTGAGTCCTGGGGGCGGATGGCAGAACAGAAATTAAAGCACAGCCCGCAGTCTGTCACGAACGAACTGCTGAAGTGACACTTTCCATCATAGTTATACAGACACCTTGAAGCGATGCCGCCTGATTTATCTTGCGTGGGCAAAAGTATCCTCGCCAAACTTCCTCAGCACTAGAGGCAGATCCGGTATATCCAGAAAACTCAGGTCAAGTTGCTCTCCCCTATATCCCAAAGACACCATGGCAGCAGTCTGGATTATCAATTGAGACACATATTCGTACAGGGGGGGTATTGCCGGCCTAAGCGACCTGACCCGTTCAAGGGTCTTGGTTGCCTCATCCACCTCCTTGAAATGAGCATGCATTGCATATCTGTAAGACAGGGCGATTATAGCAGGGCTGACTGTTCCTTCACTTAGTTTCTCTGACTCATCAGCTATCTCTTTCATTTCTTCGTACTTTCCCTTTTGGAAGTTAGACTCCAGCCTCCCTATCAGGGAGTACATCTTGTAGTAGTGATCCTCAGTAACCTTGGTGAGATTCTGGAGGTTCTGGATTACCTTTTCCTTCAGTTCTTCCCTACCTGTTCCAAGGAAGAATAGTATGGAGTTCAAGTAGTAAAACGGAAGGAAATCCTCCACTGTCTGGAATTCCTTTGAAAGTATTTCGATCTGGTCATTGTCAATGCTCTCCCCTTCCAATCCCTCAAGCTGAGCTTTCATTCCTCTCGAGATTTCAATCCACTGTTGGTTGCCTATCTCGGTGGCAATTCTGAGGGCCTCGCTTGCATATTCCAGAGACTCTTTCATCCTGAAGGACTCGAAATAATGCCTGGACAGGTAACGCTTGAACATATAGTCCAGGTGAGGATCATTCACCACCCTCATCAGGTCCTTCTCCATTTTGACGTAATTCTCTGAAACATTGTACTTGCCGATGAGATCATATATTTCCATGATGTTGTATATTGCAAGTGTCCTGACTCTCAGATCGCTGGTCACGTATGAATTCTGTATGACATCATTGTACATCGAGATCGCCTTGTCATATTCTCCCATGTAGTCGAAGAGCACTGCGAGGCTGTTCTGGTTCCTTACAGAAGCTCTCTTCAACCCGTGTTTTTCGGTGATCCTGAAACTTTCCTGCAAAGATTGCATGGCTGACTCATAGTCGCCCTGGCCAACCTGTATTACGCCCTTGAGTGATAAGGCAACTGATTTTTGGTCCTCGAGGTCTTCAGAGGAGGTCCCTGCAATTATCTCATCTACAAGATTCAGGGCCTTTTCCGTATCTCCATCCCTTTGGTACGCCAAAGACTTCACATTTTTTACAGTAAATTCCTCTCTCTGCGGGATCCCAGGCGTATTCAGGATTTCCTGCGTCAAGTCAAGAGCCTTCTTAGTGTCGCCGGAAAAAGTGTAAATTCTTGCAAGAGTGATCTTTGGCAGGAAAGGATCAACGTCCCCAAAGTCCCCATTCTCGTAGCAAGCGCGTGCTTCGTCTGTGTGCAGA
>JAJYUI010000063.1 GCA_021792595.1 Thermoplasmata archaeon
ATCTACATTGGTTGAATATTGCGGACTCAACGGACATGTCAAAGCCAACCTTCCCGGCTTCGAGGGTAGGGAATCCCTTGAGGCTCGCTTGAAGCGAGAGAATATTCATTGCATCTGCCGACACCTCTCTTGCCACTCTCCTGTAATCCGTGACCTTGCCGCCAAACACCGTTATCTTGTTGCCAGAACGTATGGCCTTGTAATCCCTGGACATTTTTCCAGGAGTCTTTCCCCTGCCGAAGAGGGACCTGATTCCCGAATACTCTGCAATGATCCTGTCTCCTGTGAATTGCGGAAACAGTTGCCTGACACTTTGGATGAGGTAGTCCTTCTCTGATTCAGGCACGGTGAATGAATCGGGGGAATCAACGAAGATGTCGGTAGTCCCGAGGATGATCACCTCTCCCCTTGGTATCAGGAACAGTTGCCTTCCGTCCAGCGGAGACCTGAATACAACAGCGTCGTTGCCGGGATACAGTTCTGATGGAAATATGAGGTGTATCCCCCTGCTGATCTTCATCCTGCCCTTGAAGGCTGATACTTCCGGTATAACTGTCGCTGCCCATGGACCGGCACAGTTTATCACGACCCTTGCCTTCACCATGAAGCTTCTTCCGGTGAAGGAGTCTTCAAGTTCATATTCACACTCGGCTGTTTCCCTGACGTATGCGAGGTAATTGAAACATGTTGCCCCGTGATTCCTGGCTGACAGTACGTTCAGAACTGTGAGCCTGGCATCGTCAGTCACTGCATCGGAATACCTGAATGACCCGGATATCTCTTTCGGGAATTCCCCCTTGTTCCTCGTAAAACCTGAATGCCTTCCACCTCCGAGAATCCTGTAAAGAAGGAGCCCGAACGATATCTGGTACCTTGGCCACTGTTTCTTCCCGATAAGTATCCTGAATCCGAGCGGCCTGACCAGCTCAGTGTTTTCAAGCAGGTAATTCCTTTCACTGAGCAGGTGTTTGGTGAGGCGTATCCTTCCCTGGGACAGGTACCTCAAACCCCCATGGATCATCTTTGACGAGCCTGAGCTAGTTCCCGAGGCAAAGTCATTCTTTTCAGCAAGGAGAACGCTTACACCTGCCTGGGCAAGAACGTTTGCGACCCCGGCGCCTATGATTCCCCCACCGATGATAAGCACCTGGAACTCACTTCCTTCAAGGTTGTCAAGTTCCGCTTTCCTGGTTCTGAATGAGAATTCACCCATGAAGTCAATCACCCAGAACAGGATCTTCAACAAGCGAGAACAGTGCTTTCCTGCCTTCATCCACTAGTGAGGCGAACTCGGTTCCAATGCCGTGGTGATGGGTGATGGCCCCTCCGTTTTCAATAAATCCCTGGACTAGTTTCCTTCTCAACCGTATGAGATCTGACGAGCCTTTTCCTGGTGTAATCACGAAGGTGAAATAGATGGCCGCGCCAGTTTCATAGAGATGTGAGATGTGCGCCATGATTTCTCCCCGCAGTCTGAGTTCCCTGCATTCGTCCGAAAAGGTTCTCCTGGTTGCTTCATATATGTCCATAATCCTTTCCCATGTCGCAGATGTTTCCAGTGTGTCAGGAACAAGTCCCATTCTCCACAACCCATTGCCTATGTCAGGACGCCCAAACCTGTTCTTCTCCCACATCCTGGCAATTGACTTGCCGGAGCTGACTGAACCGATCGGTCTGTGCAACCGTTTTCCATTGTCAACCATTATGGCAAGGCTTCCGCTTCCTCTCCTGATTCCTCTTACTTCCATCCACTTCAGAAGTGCCCTCTTCATCGTGGAGTCTCTCGCGGCTGAAAGCAGAAACTGTGTTTCCAGTTGGTCGTGCAGCCTGACCACCGAGGGGAAGTGGTTGAATTTTGAAAGTGCCTCAACGCCTTCCTGGAAGCTTCTGAAAAAGAAGCTTCCATAGTGTCTCCTGCCTGGAGCTGGGTGAATCTTCATGGTGATGTCCCCCACAATACCGTTTCTCCCTTCACCGCCGACAGCGATATCTTTGCTGGTCATCCCGGATGATTCCCTGACTTTGTGGGAATCCTTAAGGGTGAAGTCAGATCTGTAAAGATCAAGGGAGATCACCATGTCTTCAATATCGCCATAACTGTTAGACTCCTGCCCAGACGCCTTGGTGGACAACCACCCGCCAATCGTTGAATCAGCAAGAGATTCCGGAAAATTTCCCATTGTGTAACCCCGCTGGTTAAGGAGTCCCTCGAGTTCCTTCCCTTTCCATCCCGAACCAACCCTGATCCAGTTCTTCCCGATCTCGATATTCTTCAGGGAGGTTGTGTCTATTGCAACGAGGATTCCTTTCTTTCTTCTTCTCAGACCTTCTGTTACCCCGGTTCCTCCTCCCCTTATCACGGCCCTTATGTTCCTGCTTCCCAGTGAAGGAAGCAGATCGCCGAGAGCGTCGTAGCCAGTGTGCAAGACAGCATCAACTGGCTCGATCAGGCCCTCCCTGGCAAGTAGAACTTCCGTACTCCCCCGCCCGATGGAAGCCATGAATCGTGACAGTATGTCATAGGATATCTTCATCGTTGGAAAAGCCGAGGAGAGGATCTCCCTGGTCTCCTCGCTGATGGTGTCATATGGCAGTTTGACCTCTCCGTCCCACGGAGAGAGGGCGAGATCGCTCCCCAGTCTCTCCTCCATGAATCTTCTAACCCTGAAGAACGACCCCGTCTCTTCCGGTTCACCGATAAGCTTGAACTTCTTCGCTGAACTATAACTCAATGAACACCAAATCCTTAGGCCGATATTTAATGGTAGTTTGGTCCCAGGGTCACCTGACAACATTTATATCATTGAAGTTGATTCGATATCGATATCAATATCGAATCGATAGGAGGCATTACAATGAGAGGATCGAACTGGGGATTTGGGCAATGGGGAGATTTTGCTCCTGACAGGATTTTCAGGAAGAGAGGCGGGTTGAAGTACTATGTTCTCTGGCTACTTCATGAGAGGCCAATGAAGGGTTCAGACATGATGTCAGAGATCGAGAGGCAGACCCATGGGTGGTGGAAACCAAGCCCGGGAACAATATATCCCCTGCTATCAACCCTTACTGAGGATGGAATGATCTCAAGGAATGAGGATTCCGTTTATACAATTACCGAGAAGGGGCTGGTTGAGATCGGAATGAAGGCGAAATCGGCGCAATCTCCCGGGGATTCCATAGGCAAAGTCATTGTGGAACTGGATGGAATAATATCCTACCTGGAAGACACGGCTCCGCACGATGAAGATGAGAAAGCCAGGATATCGAAACTGGCCGAAAGACTGAGGAAGCTTTCCCAGTGAAACTTTTTGAAGTACCAAGCCCATCAAGGATTGCATGGAAGCGGGCGAGATCAGGAAATTTGAGGAGGCGGGAAAGCTCGGCAAGAAGGCACTCGAGCTCGCGCTTAGCCTGATAGAACCTGGGACGCTGCTTTTCGACGTGGCCCAGGAGACTGAGCAGTTCATTATTGAGAACGGCGGAAAACCGGCATTTCCACTTAACCTATCCATAGATAATGATGCCGCACACTACACTCCATTTACTGGAGACAAGCTGAAATTCAAGACGGGCCAGCTAGTGAAGGTCGATATTGGGGCGCAGGTAGACGGGTATCCGTCTGACAATGCGGCCACGATAGAAGTGGGGGATACTGGAAAGCACTCTGACCTTGTGGACGCAAGCAGGGAGGCTCTCGCCAAGGCTATCCGGAGCCTCAGGCCCAGAATGAAGCTCGGAAGCATTGGTTCCGTAATTGGTAACACGATACAGTCCTACGGTTTCAAACCGATCAAAAACCTGGGGGGGCATGGAATAGACAGGTACGATCTGCATGCAAGGATGTTCATCCCGAACTTCGATGACGGAAATGGAAGAACGCTGGAACCCGATTCTGTCATCGCCATCGAGCCGTTTGCCAGCACTGGTACGGGAATGATTCACAATGGTCCCGGGGGGAACATATACATTCTCAGCGGAACCAGGCAGAACAGGGAGGAGATGATAATGAAGAACTTCGGTACTCTTCCGTTTGCGGAGAGGTGGATATCTTCACTTCATGATGGGGATGGAACATACCTTAAGAAAATGATCAGGAATAAGGAGGTGAGCCAGTTCCCGATACTTCGTGAGCATCGCGGTTCCCTGATTTCACAGGCTGAGCATACCATTCTTGTGAGAAGCGATCATATAAGGGTTCTTACTTCCTGATCCTTTCCATTATCATTGTGGAACAGGCATCAGCTACAGAGTCTATTGTTCCGGAGCCATCTATCCTTTCAACACCGCTGAAGGAAATGGATCGGTATGCGCCGTCCACTCTTCTAAGGAATTCCTTCTCCTCGAACCCTGTGAGATCCTTCCTGTGGGAAATTCTCCTTATCGCGAGTTCGACAGGGACTTCCAGGATTATGGTCATGTCCGGGAGAGGAGCAACATAGCGCGATACCTGCATCATCCATTCCACCGTGTTCTCCAGCCCTCCCATATATACTGACAGTACAGTACCCTGGTATGCAAGGCTTGAGAGCAGGTGCCTGTCCGTGAGAATCACCGAGAATTTCCCAGACTTCTCTTTAATTTCCCCTGAGTGCCTTATCCTGTCTGCAGTGAACAGGAAGAACTGTTCAAGTGCACCACCGAAGCTCCTGTCAAGCTCGAGCTCCTTGCTCATATTCAGGCCCTCAGTTGGTTCCCTGGTTGTCCATGTGGAGACTCCTCTTTCCTGCAGGATGGAGGCTGTCCTCTCCAGCACGGATGACTTTCCTGAACCGTCTATTCCTTCGAACGCAACAAACATTCTGCTCTCAGAACACGAGGTTGCAATTAAAAGTGACCTGGAGTCTGCTTCTCCCAGAAAGATGAGGAGTTAACTTATTAATGGGACAAGGGCATTTGCTACCATGACATGGTACAAGGTAACCGAAGAGGGGAGCCTCAAGAACGAAGACATATTCAAGGCCAAGATTGGAAATGAAGAACTCATCCTGATGAAGATCGGTGGGAAATTCTTTGCCACATCTCATCTGTGTACCCATGAGAACTATGACCTTTCAGAGGGTTTCATTGATGGGGAGACCCTCATATGCCCCAATCATTTTGCCACCTTCAATCCTGTTGATGGATCGGTGATAAGTCCGCCGGAAGGTGCAGGCGACATCTCCCCGTTGAAGTCTTATCCTGTCAAGGTAGAGAATGGATCAGTGATGGTAGAACTCTGATGGATATCCTGGTCCTGGCAAAGCAGATACCCGAAATCGACAAGATACGTTTTGATGCATCCACTGGAAGAATAATCAGGGAAAACGTGCCTCTGCAGATGAATTCCTTCGACCGGAAGGCAGTGGATGAGGCCATCAAGATCAAGGAGAAACACGGAGGAAAGGTCACTGTAGTTTCCATGGGTCCTCCCTCTGCAGACGAGATACTGAACCTCTCCCTGAGGATGGGAGCAGATCGTGCCGTGCTCATCTCTGACAGGGCGTTTGCAGGTTCTGACACACTTGTGACTTCAAAGGTGCTCGCGGAGTTTGTAAGGATAACGTCGCCTGATCTGGTACTTGCAGGAAAGTATTCCCTTGACGGGGAGACCTCCCAGGTTCCGCCTGAAGTTGCGATTTTTGCCGGCTACAACTTCAAGTCGTCCGTTTCCAGGATTGAGATCGGCGAAGATTTGAAATCTGCCACAGTCGAGCACGAAACAGAGGAAGGAATATCTGTCATGGAGATCCCGCTCAGGGCGGTTCTTTCGGTGAGCGAGAAGATAAACAGGGCAAGAGCCGTAAAACCTGGCGTGCCTGACATGAGTCAGAAGATAGAGCACTGGTCCTCCAGCGACCTCGGAATCTCCATTTCAGGCCAATCGGATTCCCCGACGGTTGTATCAGGAACCGAGGTTATAGAGAGTACGCGGAATGTACACATGACAGGGAGCCTCAAGGAGGCAGTGGAAACATTCCTGGCCCTTTCCAGGGAAAGGGGAACAAGTAGTGAGCCTGCCATGGTGGACCTTGATGAATATGATCCCTCAAGGGAAAGCGTTCTGGGGATAGGCATTGATGATGCCACAACCACTATGGAAATAGCGTCAAAGATCCATGAACTTTCATCCGGAAAATGGAATATCCGTATCCTGGGAAATATTCCCCCCGGCGATATCACAGGGATCACCTGCCACACCTATGACCGGATCGACTGCGACAGCACAAGGTGCATGGCGGAAGACATCTCGCGGTTCATGGCGGAAAACCACCCAAAGTTTGTCGTGTTCCCGTCTACTGTCAGGGGTAGAGAGGTATCCGCCTTCGTGGCCGCATTGAATAACCTGGGGCTGACGGCGGACTGCGTTGACCTGTCGTTTGAAGACGGGAGACTGGTACAGCACAAGCCGGCGTTTGGCGGAGGAGTTGTAGCGAGGATAACTTCCAGAACCGTACCTGCATTATCCACGGTGAGACCCGGCATGTTCCGGGTGGCCAGAACCTCCAGGCAATTCTCGCATGGTGAATTCAGGTGTGCTGCGTCCCACCATGATAAGGTGCTGGACAAGATTCCGGTTCCAGAGGCATACAGACCGCTTCGGAATGCAGAAATTGTCATTTCTGCGGGAAAAGGGATTGGGCCGAAGGCAAACATGGAATCCATTCTTTCTGTGGCTGGCAAGCTCGGTGCTGCGGTTGGCGCAACCAGGCCTCTAGTCGATTTCGGGTATCTTCCCAGGCAGCAGCAGATAGGGCTTACTGGTTCCTCCATCTCTCCCCGCCTTTATCTCGCGATTGGAATATCCGGCCATGACAATCACATCGTCGGAATAAGGTATGCAGGGAAAATCTTCGCAGTAAATTCCAATCCGGATGCACCAATTTTCAGGTATGCCGATTTCGGTTTTGTCGGAGACAGCATGGAATTCCTGCGTTCGCTATCTGAGGCACTTGGGGAATGAGGTCAGTAGAAATCCGAGAAGGTTTCGTCTTCCACGAAGCCTCTGGCTGGCCTTTCCCTTCTCACAGTAACTATTCTTGAAATCCGGTCTATTCTCGAACGCGTCATCCTGCGCCTCTCCTCCCTAAGCCTCTTCCTTTCCATGAGCTGGAGGTATACGCCTGCTGCAAAGAGGAGCCCGGCAATGGCCTGCGCAGCGTAAGTCGAAACTCCTGCAACAGTCAGGTTGAACCAAAGGAGGAACGCCCCGGTCATCCCGGCAAGGATCATGGTTATCTTTGCATAAAGCCCGTAACAGATTCCGAATATCACGACACCTGCAAGTATGTCCGTCATCAGGGACTGTGGATATGCTTGCTGTGCAACAAGAAATGCGAGGATGCCTATGGCACCAGGCAACGCGATTCTCACGAACTCCTTCATGAGTATCGCTCCAAGAACTCCGCCTATGATGAAAATCAGGTATATTGGAATGTCACTTGCATGGATGAGGTTCGTTATGTACAGGGCGAACACGAAACCGTAGTAAGCACCAACTGCCATGAATGTGAGGTTCCAGGCAGTATTTCCCTTGAAAAGCAGGAATATTGCCGCCAGGCTGATCATCACTGTTGTGAGGTACAGGTAAGAAGGGGGGAGCATGTACATAAGCGAGTATATTGTCCCAAGGTAAGATCCAATTGTTCCCTGCCCTGACATAACATGTCAGACATTGTCTGATTAGTATATATATTTTTTGAATTCTGCAAACATGTGTATTTTAGTTATTATTGCATAAATCATATATTTATTTTCGTAATCCTGACGGAATTTTTCAATAATCGTCGGACAAAATATT
>JAJYUI010000064.1 GCA_021792595.1 Thermoplasmata archaeon
ATGAAATTGCCCCCATCAGGGTGAATCTGAAGCTATTCTGCCTGAATTTCACAATCATTCCGATAAATCATTGAAAATTGGGTGGTTTTGGGAAAACCTCGGATGATAATCCGAGTACTCACTTTAATATATTGTAGTTAGATCAGCCTGTGGAAGGCACTCAAATGGCAGCAGACATATACGCATCCATAGCGTTTGCAATCGCATTGGCTGGCGGATTGATAGGGACAGGCATGGCTCAGCAGGGCATAGGAGCGGCAGGGATGGGCATCATAGCTGAGAAACCAGAAAAGTTGGGGCAGGTACTGTTTCTGTTTGTTATCCCGGAGACATTGTGGATTATAGGACTGGCATTCGGTATTCTGATCTATCTGGGTATACTCTGAAGAATTCTGATGACACTTGAAAACATCCTTCTCGAGATAGAGGAGAGAAAAAAGCAGGAACTTTTGCATCTGGAGGGAGAATTCCAGAAGAAACGCGAGGCCATTGATCACGAGATCGCAAAGGGCATCGAGGATCTGAGGATCAGCTATATGATCCAGAGGGAAGAAGAATTCAAGGTCATGGAGAGAAGATCGGCCGACATAGCCTCACTTGAATCAAGGAAAATTCTTAATCAGAGGAGATCAGAACTGATTTCAGATGCGCTTGCAAGGGCAGATCAGATGCTCACCAGGGAGTTTCAAGGGAAGAAATATGAGAGTACCCTGATCAAGATGCACGAATCAGCGGTAAAGATTCTAGGTAAGGATGTTACAGTACTAGTCGATTCCAAGGATAAAGTGGCGCTTGAGACAAATGCGTTCAAGGCTGTTCCTGTAAGCGAGGGGATCAGGTTCGGGGCTATCTTCCAGAGCGCGGACGGTAAGCGTGAAATCGACCTGACACTTCCCGCAATATCAAAGTATATCAGGGAGAAGATATCTGAACATATAGCTGGAAAATTTGTGGGGTAACCATGGACAGAACTTACGCGGGGAGCTATGGAAGACTGAAGGTGCTCAGACTTGAATTTCTGAACCAGGACTTTATGAAGAGTCTCATCGACAAGACCCCGGAAGAAATTCTTCAGGCGCTATCCACAACATCATACAGGGAAGATCTGGATGCGCTCTCGGCATTCAGCTCAGGCACCAGGTTACTGGAAATGGCCATTAACAGGCATCTGATAAAAAAAAACAGGCAGGCTATGCAGGCTCCACCTCCTGCAGCAAGAAAATTCCTTGAATCATACTTCTCGAAGTGGGATATCGAGAACGTCAAGACAATCCTGTCTTCCAAGTTTATCGGGTATGATCTAAAGAAACGGAAGAATTCATCATGAGTTTCAGGGATGTTCCTTCGGGGCTCTTCGGCGGAAGGATGAAAAGGGAGGAATTCAGGTCCCTTATGAATCTCAGTTCCATAGAGTCTGTAATTGAAAGCATATCGAGGCTTCCATTTGGGCTCAGGGCGATGCAGGCCCTTGACCAGTACAGGAAGACCAATGATGTTTCGTTCATTTTCAGCACAATGGACAACTTCTATCTTGAGGACGTAATGTCATCTCTCAAGTATTTCAACGGAGATGAAGGCTCAGTAAGAAGATACTTCAAGGAACAGATAGACCTCAAGAATGCAACCCTTCTCCTGAAGTCAATTAAACTTCATGTGGATCACGACCTCATCAGGACACACCTGATTAATGGCGGTTCAGTTAAACCCGAGAACATTGAGGAGATACTCCACCAGGAGAACATGGAAAGCTCACTGAAGAAAGCATCGGAGTTGGTGATTCAGCAGGGCAATGCATATCCCGCCACTATAGTCGACTTTGAACTGCAGGCAAAGAAGGCGATATATGGGAGAAGCATCGACGCAATCTCGTATTCCGCACTGTCACTGACTTCAATTTTCGCCTTCATCCTGATGTCTGAAATGGAAAGGGAGGTCATGAGGGCTATCGTACTGGGAAAAGCTCTTAAGCTTCCCAGGGAGAGAATTCTCAGCATTGCCGGCATTGAGATGAGGGGTGGATAACACTGGCTGGTAAAGGCATAGCGGTAATAGGCGAGACAGAAGTTGCGATAGGATTTCGCCTTGTGGGCATAGAGGATACCTTTGAACTCACTGGGGAAGAGGCAGCAGCAAAACTGAACGAGATTGTCTCAGACAGGAAGCATTCAATGATAATAGTGTCAGAGTCGGTTAGGCCATTCATAGGAAGGGACCTGCACCGCCTTGAACTCCTGACTGACCCGTTGGTGGTATTTCTGCCACTTCCGGGCGGTACGGAAGAAGAGTCAGTCAACAAACTTGCAAAGAGAGTACTGGGTGTGGATATTGGAGAGTGAATTGCATTGGGAAAAATAATCAAAGTTTCCGGGCCCGTAGTGGTCGCAGAGGGAATAGATAACGCTAGGATGTATGACGTTGTGAGGGTAGGAGAAATGGGACTGGTGGGGGAAATCATTCGTCTCTCCGGCAATACTGCAACAATTCAGGTATATGAGGATACGAGTGGAATAAGGCCGGGAGACAAGATTGAGAATACCGGAAGACCCCTTTCCGTCGATCTTGGACCCGGCCTTCTGACATCCATATATGATGGAATCCAGAGGCCCCTGGATGTTATCAAGAAGAATGGCGGTGACTTCATACAGAGAGGGATCACAGCAACGCCGCTTGACGAACAGAAGAAGTGGAAATTCGAGCCTGTTGTATCAGCGGGAACTGAAGTGAGCCAGGGAGATATCCTGGGTACAGTGAAGGAAACAGGGATCATAGAACACAAGATCATGGTCCCGTTCGGAGTAAAGGGAAAAGTCATCGACATAAAGGGTGGAGAATTTACCGTCTCTCAGGTCGTATGCAAGATTGATACTGGCAGCAGGAAAGAGGAGATCAGGCTCAAGCAGGAGTGGCCTGTAAGGGACCCAAGACGTGTTCTCCGCAAGCTCCCACCCAATGAACCACTGGTTACTGGACAGAGGGTGATAGACACATTCTTCCCAGTTGCCAAGGGAGGCACAGTTGCATCTCCTGGACCATTCGGTTCCGGGAAGTGCGTAACCGGAGACACCCCCGTACTCATGGGGGACGGAACTATCAAGAGAATAGGGGATATCTACAACGATCTTTCACCCAAGGGAAAGTGCGAAACGATCGACGGAGAGGAATTCATAAGGCTTTCAGAGCCTCTGGAACTCTACTCATTCAATAATGGAAGAATGGAAAGGAGTGAGACCGACCTGCTTTACAGGGGAAAGAGTGATTCGGTTGTGGAGATCAGGACAAGATCAGGAAGAAAGGTAACAGTTACCCCGGTGCACAAACTGTTTAAGGTGGCGGGGCAGGGAGAGATAAGGGAAACAGAGGCGGGTGGACTGTCAGAAGGTGACTTCATTCTTTCTGCGCGTCAGGTTCCTTTCGACGACCGCCATACTGAAGAGACTGGCGATCCATCGTCGTGGGCCCTAACCACGGAACTGGCAGAATTGCTTGCCTACTTTATTTCCGGGGGGTCCATCGGAGAAGATGAAACCATCATTCTCAATAGCGCGAACGAAAGACTACTGGAAAGATTTTTGGAAATTTCCCTGGACATCTTCGGCGGTGATGGCAAGGTCATATCAGGGAAGGATACCTTGTCAAGCGCTTTAGTCAAGAGCAGGCGTCTTGAGGAATTCCTGCTCGATTTCGGCATGGGACTGGACGCCTCTTCCAGAAGGATTCCCGACTCCGTGTTGAGTTCAGGCAGAAAGACATTGTCTGCGTTTCTATCCGCTTACTGTGCAAGCACAGCTTCCTTCAATGGAAGGGGCACAGATTTCCACATCTCCAACAGTGAAATTGAACTTCAGATTTCGTACCTGTTGACCAGGTTCGGGATAATGCATTCCCGGTCATCTGAAAGGAATACAACCCACGCTGAGTACAAGGTATCTGTGGCTGCAAGCAGCGAATTCAGGAAACTTCACTCGGTCATAACCCAAAATTCCATGATAACTCCCAATATGGAGAGTTTTCCGGGTTCAGCAGCCCCTGCGTTCGAGGAAGCGGAAGTTGCCTCAGCAGTCAACCTGCTCAAGTGGAATGCTTCAGCCTTAATACTTGAAGAAAGCACAGTTGACCTGCTCCCGGAACAGGAATGGGTCTTCGCCGACGAGGTGGTGCATGTGGAGATGATATCGGGGTCATTCGACGTTTATGACTTCTCCCTCCCGGACTACGGTTACAACTTTGTTGGAGGATACGGAGGAATCCTGCTTCACAACACTGTCGTGCAGCACCAGTTGTCAAAGTGGTCTGACAGCGACATTGTGGTGTATGTGGGATGCGGCGAAAGAGGAAACGAGATGACTGAAATACTGACCACTTTCCCTGAACTCGAGGACCCCAAATCCAAGAGACCCCTGATGGAAAGGACTGTGCTCATTGCAAATACTTCAAATATGCCCGTGGCCGCAAGGGAAGCCAGCATATACACGGGTATCACCATTGCAGAGTACTACAGGGACATGGGATATGACGTGGCCCTGATGGCAGACAGCACGTCACGGTGGGCAGAAGCACTCAGGGAAATCTCGGGGAGGCTCGAGGAAATGCCAGGGGAGGAAGGATACCCTGCATATCTCGGAAGGAGGCTGTCAGAGTTCTACGAGAGATCCGGGAATTCAGTGGTCACATCATCCGAGGAGAGAAGAGGCTCAGTGACCATAGTGGGGGCAGTATCACCTCCAGGAGGAGATACATCCGAACCCGTATCGCAGAATACACTTCGTGTCACTAGGGTGTTCTGGGCACTCGATTCATCTCTTGCATCAAGAAGACACTTCCCTTCATTCAACTGGCTAAACAGCTATTCACTTTACAGGGACGACCTGTTCAAGTGGTTCAACGACAACGTCAATGCAAAATGGGAGGAAACTTACCGGGAGGCAATGGGAATACTCCAGAAGGAGGCGGAACTCCAGGAAATCGTGCAGCTCGTTGGCTATGACGCCCTTCCTGAAAAGGAGAAAGCCACGCTTGACGTTGCAAGGATGATCAGGGAGGACTTCCTGCAACAGAGCGCTTTCGACGAGGTTGACACATACTGCTCAACCAAGAAGCAATTCCTGATGCTCAGCGCAATCATGCACCTTGGAAACGCGCAATCCTCCTACATAGAGAAGGGACTGACAATGGCTCAGATCCAGGGGCTCAGGTCAAGGCAAGAGATATCAAGGATGAAGGAAGTCAAGGAAGAGGACATAGAGAAATATGTCAGCCAGGCGGTATCTGCAATCGACAAGGAATTGAAGGAACTGGCAGGTGAGTCAAAATGATGGGAGTAAGTTACAGGTCAATATCAGACATTTCGGGACCTCTTCTCTTTGTGGAAGGAGTGGAGAATGCAGCCTACAACGAGATTGTGGAGATCACGCTTCCAAACGGTGAGACAAGAACCGGGCAGGTTCTAGAGAGCAGAAAGGGCGTTGCGGTCATACAGGTGTTCGGCTCCACATCCGGAATGGACACACAGAGGGGAACAAAGGTCAGGTTTTCCGGAAGCACTGCGAGAGTGGCGGTTTCAGACGAAATGCTTGGCAGAATTTTCAACGGGCTTTCAGAACCACTTGACGGCGGGAGCCCGATCGTGAGCTCAGAAAAGATTGAGATCGTGGGAAACGCCATCAATCCGTACTCAAGGGAGGAACCAAGCGAATTTATAGAGACCGGCATATCAACCATAGACGGAAGTAATACCCTCGTCAGGGGACAGAAACTCCCGATTTTCTCCGGTTCCGGACTGCCACATAACCAGCTTGCTGCGCAGATTGCCCGTCAGGCAAAGGTTCTGGGAAAGGACGAAGACTTCGCTGTTATCTTTGGCGCCATGGGAATCACCAGTGAAGAGGCGAATTACTTCATAAACGAGTTCAGGAAGACAGGCGCAATATCAAGATCAGTACTGTTCCTTAATCTTTCATCGGATCCCTCCATGGAGAGGATCATTCTGCCCAGGGTCGCACTCACAACGGCGGAGTATCTTGCCTATGAGAGGAACATGCACATACTTGTCATACTTTCAGACATGACAAATTATTGCGAGGCACTCAGGGAGATATCCTCAGCAAGGGAGGAAGTTCCGGGAAGAAGAGGTTTCCCCGGGTACATGTACACTGACCTCAGCATGATTTACGAAAGGGCAGGCAAGATAAGAGGGAGGCAGGGCTCCATCACCCAGATTCCAATACTTACTATGCCCGGTGATGATATAACAAATCCAATCCCTGACCTGACGGGTTATATCACCGAGGGGCAGATCGTCTTGAGCAGAGATCTCCAGAGAGCAGGCGTGTACCCACCCGTAAACGTTCTTCCTTCCCTGTCAAGGCTTATGAACCAGGGAATTGGGAAGGGGAGAACAAGGGACGATCACCGCGGTGTGGTTGATCAACTGTATTCCGCTTACGCAAACGGAAAAGACCTGAGATCCCTCAGCGCAATTGTGGGAGAAGAGGCCTTGAGCGCAAACGACAGGTCATACCTCAAGTTCGCAGACGCCTTCGAGGACAGATACGTCAGGCAGGGTCCGGACGAGGACAGGGGGATAGAGAGAACCCTGGATCTTGGATGGGAACTCCTTTCCATGCTCCCAGAAGGCGACATGAAGAGAGTAAAGCGTGACCAGATAGAAAGATACGGAAAGTGGAAGAAGGAGTAAGGATGGCAGTTTCACAGGATGTCAGGTCCACAAGGATCGAACTGATCAACACCAAGAAGAGGATCAGCTTAGCGAAGCGTGGGCTGGATCTCCTGAAGATGAAGCGATCTTCGCTGGTCATGGAGTTCTTCAAGATCAGCAGGACCGTAAAGGGACTGAGGGAAGGCCTTAGGGATAAGATAGGCGAAGCGCTTGAGAGCCTCAGAGTCGCACAGATATTGAGCGGTAATATGAACCTTGAGAGGATAGCGCTGATGTTCGCAAATACGTATGCTTCAATAAGGGCAAGGAACGTAATGGGCGTGAGGATCCCTGAACTCGAACTCGACTATGGTGAGTCGGCTGTTTCTGAACTGTACAGGGCAACTTCAGTACCAGTTCCGGTGAATGAGGCCATTTCCAAGTTCGAGGAAGTCCTCGATCTTCTGATAGAAGTTGCAGAGAAGGAAAACTCAATGAGGAGGCTTCTCAGGGAGATCGAGAGAACCAAGAGGAGATCAAACGCAATAGAGAACATAATGGTTCCAAGACTAACGGAAAATGCAAAATATATCCGGATGAGGCTTGATGAGATGGAACGGGATACCTTCACCACCCTCAAGACAATCAAGAGAAAGATGGAGTCAAGGCAGCATGCTGTGGAGGCGCTCTGAGTGAATCCCATGCACTATGTCAACAAGGATTATTTGGCGAAACCGCAAGTGTACAATCTGAGTAAGAACAGCGTGCTCAGGAAATTCTACAAGATCAAGCTATACATCGGGGTAGTCAACCTCCTGATAAGCGCAGCAATAATCTTCACGGTATTCATGGGAGTGATTTGATGGCAGGGGACATTGAGACACTTAGACAGATCAAGGAAAAGGAGGAGGAAACCTCCAGAGAAATTGAGAGCAAGAAGAAGGAACTTGAGGAGAACTACGCGAAGAAGCTTCATGAAAAGAAGGAGAAGAGATCGGA
>JAJYUI010000002.1 GCA_021792595.1 Thermoplasmata archaeon
ATTAATGGAATTCTCCTGTTCTTTCCGAATACCATACAACTTGCTCTCGGGGCTATAATACTGTCGCTTGTGGTTTCACTACCTCTTGGCACCTACATAGGATCCAAACCGAATTCTGCGGCAGATCAGATAGGAAGAGTATTCTCCCTTGCGGGTTATGCCATGCCAGCATTCTGGTTGGCCTATCTTCTTATAGCGTTGTTTGGTGACAAGACTGGGTACCTTCTCCCAGTTGTTCCATGGGGTGGGAATGGACTCACGGGTAGTACTACTGCTTACACTGGAAATCAGCCTTGGATACATGCCACTCAGTCAGGGTTATATACGACACCGACCCACGTTCTCCTTATTGATGCGCTTCTGGGAGGAAGCCTAAAGTGGTTCCTTATAGCCTTGGAATATCTCATACTACCGGTACTTACCCTAACTTACGGTATTCTGGCTGGACTGCTTCGTTTCATAAGGGCGGGCATGGTAGATGCATCCAATCAGGAATATGTTAAGACGGCCAGGGCTAAGGGAGTTCCGGAAAGGTTGATCATAAAGAGGCATATCAGAAAGAATGCGCTGATTCCCGCAGTGACAGTTTTCGGCCTCCTCTTTGCGGGGCTACTGAGCGGGGCAGTCACTGTAGAATTGGTTTTCACATATTATGGGCTAGGCTACTTTATTGTTGAATCATCTATACCTGGACAACTTCAGGTGTGGGCGATAATGGCCGGTACTATAGTATTCGGGCTTCTGCTCGTAACTGCCAATCTTATTGTAGATGTAATATATGCGTACATTGACCCGAGGATCAGGTACTAAAGGTGAGCTAAATGGTAGATTTAACAACAACTGAACTGCAAGTAACTCCTCCGAAAAAGATGCATCCTGCTGTAGAGGAATTCAAGTCAACCGCAAAACTCTTTCTCTCTAACAAACTGGCTCTCGTAGGCGGTACAATCACTGCAATTTACTTCTTGATTGCCCTTCTTGACGTTGTCTATCCCGAGTATCTTGGAGGTGGAATAAACGGCTCAAACACATTCACGATTATCAGTTTGATGCCATACGGATCCATCTCTCCAGCGACCCCAGGTTCAAGTTTGGTTTATCCAAGCCTGTTTCCGGTTTCACATTATGGATTTCCGGCTTGGTGGTTCTTCCTTGGCACAACCATGTATCAGGTCCCCATTCTCCCAGCTATGCTTATTGCGCTTAAGTACGACTTAAGCTACTCTCTCTTTGTGGTTCTTATCGGAGGTTCATTGGGGATAGTGGTTGGGGTAGTCGCAGGATACCTAGGAGGTATCTTCGATGAATTGCTCATGAGAATAACAGACATATTTTTCAGCATTCCGTTCATTGTTCTGTTGATTGCATGGCTCTTTGTCGTGGGGAACACATCGTTACTGGCGGTGTCAGAGGCGTTGGTGATCATTTGGTGGCCCATTTATGCCAGGCTTGTGCGCGGTCAGGCTCTATCTACCAAAGCGCTGAATTACGTGGAAGCTGCAAGAGCTGCTGGATCTTCAAAGTTCAGAAACATATTCGTTCACGTGCTTCCAAATGTACTGTCCCCTGTATATGTGCAATTTTCACTGGACCTAGGTACAATAGTCTTGATATTCGCAACCCTTGACTTCCTTTCCATTGTACATCTCAGCTATCTTCCTGAACTAGGTGCTCTAATCTTAGGATACGGGGATGGTCTTGGATACCTCGTATCAGGTTATTGGTGGCCTGCGATAATTCCGGGAATATTCCTTTTGATTTTCACAGTGTCCATTAATTTGATGGGCGACGGGCTCAGGGACGTTCTTGATCCAAAACTTAGGAGGTAAATTAATGACGGAGGCTTTAGAAAACGGAACTTCACAGGCAGTTGTAGTAGAAAAACTGAAAACCAGGTTTTTCACTTCAAAGGGAATAGTCAAGGCCATTGACAACTTGGATCTTAAACTCAGGACCGGAGAAACATATGGTGTCGTGGGAGAAAGCGGAAGCGGAAAGAGCGTAACTGCAGCCTCGATCATGGACTTGATTCCGGATCCACCAGGAAGAATCATACGGGGGGCGATACACATTGACGGGTTCAACATTCTTTCAGGTTACGATAAGCACGTGAAGATCAAGGTAAGATCTGAGACCAATGTCAAGTTTAAGAGAAGCAAGAGATTGATAAAGAAACACAATTATATCATCTCCGGAATAAGAGGCAAGAAGATTGCGATGGTATTCCAGGAACCATTCCTTTCACTAAATCCTGTCTTGACTATAGGGGACCAGATTGAAGAAGCAATATTGCTTCACAACAGGGTGTCAATAGCGAACGCTATTATCAGAAGAGAGACAATGGCAAGGAAGGATCTTGAATCTTTCGTGGATGCCGTTATTTCACAACCCGATGTACCAACAAGGAAGGACATGATCAACAAATGGGTGAACGAATTCGGTGTGCCAGATATGGAAAGGCCGCTAAATGATCTATTCGAGAATTCCACCGACCAGGAATTCATAGTTGAAGAGGCGTTCAAGATTGCCGAGTCTGAGAAAACAGGAATTGAGCTTGAACAGATTTATGACGGCAGAGGTTACTTCGACACTCACGACAAGCTCCACGAACTCAACTTGAACATTCTGCAGGCACAGTACAACAGGGATAGACTTGAGTCCGGAGAGGATCAACCCGGGGAACCAGGAATGGTTGCTGAGGAGATAAAAAGATACGATGAGCGTATCGAAGAACTTAAGCAGGAAGAGGCTTCATTGCGTTCTCTCCTGTTAAAGGATTACCTTTCCTACTCTTTTATGAGGCGTATTCTTAGACGGAAATATGAGAAACCGTACAAGGACATAGCTAGAAGGAGAGCCATCGAACTTCTTACTGAAGTAAATATAGCTGGACCGGAAAGGGTTCTTGACTCATACCCGCACGAACTTAGCGGTGGAATGCAACAGAGGTCAATGATAGCCATGGCACTCTCATCGAATCCAAAAATACTGATTGCGGATGAACCTACAACCTCGCTAGACGTTACGACCCAGGCGCAGATACTTGATCTGTTAAAGGAGATAAGTCACGATACCAATATGACTATCCTGTTTATCACGCACGATCTTGCAGTAGTGGCGGAGATGTGCAATAGAGTTGGAGTCATGTATGGAGGAAACATTGTGGAGGAAGCTGATGTAAAACAGATATTCCGAGATGCAAAACACCCATACACAACGGGTCTCATGAACTCAATCCCGAGGGCGGAAAGGAGATTTGACAAGTCCCAACGGCTGGAGTCAATACCTGGAACAGTTCCAAACCTGATTGAACCCCCCAGTGGATGCAGATTCCACCCTAGGTGCAAGTTTAAGATGGATATATGTTCTGAACAGAAACCCAGGTTGGTAGAAATTGAGGAGGGTCACAAGGTGGCCTGTTTCCTTTATTCAGATGAGGTAGAGGAAGAACCCGTGGAGGAGATTCCATGATTAGCGGCATTGGCGATGAAAACATATTGTTGTACGTTTCAGACTTGAAGAAGTATTTCCCAATCACTACAGGCAGGTTGATGGGGACTAAGGGTTATGTAAAGGCTCTAGACGGAGTAACATTTACCCTGAGAGAAGGAGAGTCCCTTGGAATAGTGGGAGAAACGGGCTGTGGCAAGACAACTCTTGGCAGGACGATCCTTGATTTAATACAGGCTACAGATGGAAATGTATATTTCAACCTCCCAAAGGAGGAAATGCTCCGCATAATGGAACTGGAGAACAAGGAATCAACTCTTCGAGAGGAAGGCAAGACAGATGAAGATCCGGAATTATTGAAGGTTCTAAAAGAACTCGCGCCTCTCAGGAGGGAGTTCTCAACCACAAAAATGAGCGGGCGGAAACTCTCGAAACTCAGGCGTTACATGCAGCCAGTATTTCAAGATCCATTCAGTTCGCTCGACCCTAGAAAGATTGTAAGATCAATCATCGGGGAACCGATGAAAGTTCTCTTGAAGATGAAAGTTGAAGAGATTATCGCAAAAGAACTCGAAATCATAGAAGAAATAGGACTTAGCGAGGATCACCTTTACAGGTTTCCACACGAGTTTAGCGGTGGGCAGAGACAGAGAATAGGAATAGCCAGAGCCATCTCTATTGAACCAAAACTACTAATCCTGGATGAACCAACCTCAGCGCTCGACGTTTCAGTTCAGGCTCAGATCCTGAACATACTGAGAGACTTACAGAATAGGAGAGGTCTCTCCTATCTTTTCATATCGCATCACTTGAATGTTATAAGAATGATGTCGGATCGTGTGGGAGTGATGTATCTTGGCAAAATGGTAGAACTGGCAGATACTGAAGAGTTGTTCACGGATATGCTGCACCCTTACACCAAGGCGTTGCTGTCGGCCATTCCAATACCAGATCCGGAAACGAAGATCAACAGGATTGTTCTGGAAGGCGAGATCCCTAATCCATCTGACCCTCCCAAGGGATGCCACTTCCACCCGAGATGCCCAGTAGCAATGAAAACATGTGGCTGGTCACCGGTCAACCTTTCAAACCCATTGGCTGCAATGCTTGATCCAGTTAGGAACCAAGAGGCAAAAGACATTGTGGGAATTCAGGAAATAATAGTGGATGAGGATAAGAACTATCTTCAGATCCTTTTCGCCCCGGAGTCGCCTGTAAGTGAAAGCAACCTTCAGTTGGTGAAGGACCTCATTGAAAAGGAGTCTCTGTTGAAGGGCGGGGTTGTCTTCGAGGCCATAAAGGACGTCTTTATCGAGAGTGAATCTAATTCATTGATAATCACGATGGTTGACCCAGAGACTCCCAAGCTCAAGGAAGTAAGAAAAGGTCACTTTGTCTCCTGTTTACTCTACGACTATAACTATTTCGATCAGGAAACATCAGGAAGTGAGCAGGTTGCGGAGGAACTCATATCAGATAAGGGATAAAAAGCAGGAAGCCAAAGCAATTTACAGGGATGCAGGCGCCAACCTTACGTCTAGGGACTTTGAGGGCAAGGAGCTTGCAAAGTATCTATTATGGCCATTCACGAGGGCTCTCTTTGGGGTGGGGTGTATATTCCTTGACTTGCTAGTTGTTCCCTTCCTTTACGAAGTTATTCCACCAATTCATGAAGGCATCGCTATTCTCAACTTTCTTTACACCTACAACTTGTTGTTTTACTACATTCTGGCGATGGAAGGCTTTTTGTTCATTCTTCTGGTGATACTTGAGATAAGATTCTATAAGAAACGACTTGCTAAGGATCTTGAAAGAGAAATGATACTAAACCTGCTGGACAGGAAATCAGGCAAGATCAGAAGGAATATCTGAAGTGTAAAAAGTCATCAGTATATCATCTACATACTTTCCATCAAAAAAGAACTGGCCAACTCTTGCTCCTTCCTTCCTGAATCCAAGTTTCTCATAAGTTTCAATCGCTACTGTGTTGGTAGAGAACACATCAAGATTTATTTTTTCGATTCCTCTCTTCATTGCCTCAATCTTTGCCTCTTCAATTAATCTTGTTCCAAGCCCAAGGTGCCTGTGCCCTGCTCTTATTGCAATTCCAAGATTTGCAGTATGCCTGTTTTTTCTGTGCATTCCCCGCTGAAGTGCCAGAACACCAACGATAAGTCCAGCATAATCAACAACAAGAGTGAGATCGTCGGGGTTTCTTATTCTTTCCTGTTCTCCCCTCTCTGTGTACATGTAGAATTCCCCGATGAGAAATTTCTTCTCTTCCATAACGCTCTGCATACAATCGATGATTCCTCTTGCATCCACTGTGGTGGCCTTCCGCAGTGTGTATTGTTTTCCATTGCCATTTGCCTGTTCTTTGGGGCGTCTAATGTGCATTGTTGCCACCGAACATGAATTTCACACGATTGAACGCCTTCTCATTTAAACATGGCTGTATATTCCATTGAATCAGCGCAAAGTCCATCTTCACCAGATTCTCGCACGTCATGGGTAGATCTGGTTTCCCCTATATAATATCACGAGATCTCCTTTAGTTCCCAGAATATCACCAATCTCTGTTTCCCTCATTTTGATGTACTGTGAATACCTCTCGGGATTCCCACTCCTTTCACCTATAAGAACTGCATTCCTGCGCAGGGAAATTTGCAGTCTTATCCTGAAAGAAAGTTCCTCACTAAGTTTTTCCAGTTCTATTCTGTCAGGCAACCTGTCAATATTACAGACTGCTTTATGAAGGATTTGCGCATGATACCAATTGACAAAAAGCATATTGCCAAGACTCAATTTAGGGAATTGATTGAACAATCAGGAAGACCAGCCCCGGTTTGAGGGGAAGTACAGATACGTGATACCTAGCGGATATGACAGGGATATGAGGGTACCAGCAATGATCTACGGTGACCAAGAGACTGTGAACTCGTCCTGGGCCGACGGTTCAGCGAAACAACTCATAAACGTCTCAACTCTTCCCTCAATAGTTGGGCAGGCCGTTGCAATGCCAGACATACATGGTGGTTATGGATTCCCCATTGGTGGGGTGGCAGCCTTTGACTATGATACTGGCATAGTATCGCCAGGCGGGGTTGGATATGACATAAATTGCGGAGTAACTCTTCTTTCTGTCCCGCTCAATGAATCTGAGGCCAGAAATAGGATACAGGATCTTGTGGACGAGGTTTTCCAGAATGTACCATCCGGTCTTGGAAACAGGGGTAAATTCGAAGTACCAATTCGGGAGATGTCTCTAGTTCTGGATCATGGCATGGAATGGGCTGCCGAGAGAGGCATCGCCACTGAAGACGATCTAAAACGCACTGAGGAGAACGGCTCCATTGGATCTGCAGACAGCGCGAAGGTTTCAAATGCAGCCAGGCAGAGAGGCAAGAGTCAACTGGGAACACTTGGGGCAGGCAATCACTTTCTTGAAGTTCAGGCGGTCGATGAAATATTTGAGCAAAGGCTCTCCAAAATATATGGTTTGCCTGAAAAGGGAGGTGTGACCGTTATGATTCACACTGGTTCCAGGGGTCTTGGACATCAGGTGGCCACAGATTATATCAAGAAATTATCCTCAAGAAAAAATACTGGCGGTCTCAGAGATCCGCAGCTTATCTACGCCGAAATTCACAGCCAGGAAGGTGGCGACTATCTGGCTGCTATGTCAGCGGCTGCAAACTTTGCATTTGTAAACAGGGCACTTATAGTCCATAAGGTGAGGCAGTCGATATCAAGGGTGTTTGGCATAGATCATGAAGAATGCAAGCTTGTCTACAGTATTTCGCATAATATTGCAAAGGTCGAGGAACACTTTGTGGATGGAAGGAGAAGGAAGCTTATGGTGCATAGAAAGGGGGCGACAAAGGCATTTTCGGCAGATTCGACTGAAGGGATGTTTCAGGGAACAGGACATCCCGTCATCATACCTGGAGATATGGGCTCAGCTTCTTACGTGATAACGGGAACTCCGGGAAACATGACTCTATCATTCGGTTCTTCATGTCACGGGGCAGGCAGGAGACTCAGCAGGCACAATTCAGCGAGAACCTTCAGGGAATCTGAGGTCTTGAAGAGACTTGAGGAAGATGGAATCTACAGCAGGTTTTCCACCAAGAAAGTTATGATTGAGGAGGCTCCCGGAAGCTACAAGGACATTGACAAGGTGATTGAAATCGCCACTGGATCCAGATTGGGAACCCCTGTTGCAAGGATGAAGCCCATGGGGGTCGTCAAAGGATGAACCTGATCGAGAAATCAATCTCCGGATACGTTTTTCATGATGGCAGGATGAGGAAGGGGACTGTCAGAAAGGACGGAGATCTCACCATATTTGAGGAGGGAGTGATGCTAGACTCTGGGCTTGAAGGAACCCTGATCCCGGCACCAGTAAACAGTCATAGCCACATTGGCGATTCTTTCGTCACAGAGGAGCCTATGGGAAACCTGAAAGATGTTGTCGGCCCCGGAGGATTCAAGGAAAGGCAATATGGGGCTGTAGACCAGGGAAGAGTTCAGTCACAGATGAAGAAGACGATGGATTTCATGAAATCAAGGGGTACAGCGACATTCATTGACTTCAGGGAGGGCGGAAAGGTTGGGGCAGGTTTACTCCGGGAACTTGAAGAAGACATTAGCCCAATCATTCTTGGAAGACCCACTTCACCCGGTGACGGCACACTTTCTATTTCAGATGGCGCTGGAATGAGCTCAATCGCTGACCACGACATGGAGGCACTACATAAGATATCCGACGAGTGCAGACGGGAAGGAAAGATATTTGCAATTCACTCTAGTGAATTCCAGAGGGAGGATATTGAAACAATACTCTCCTTGGAACCCGGTCTCCTCATTCATTGTATCGAGTGTTCAGACGAAGACCTCTCAAGGATAAGTAAGAAGAATATTCCTGTGGCGGTTACACCCCGGTCAAACATTTTTTTCGGCAAGAGGCCCGATTACTCACGTTTTCTTGAACATGGAGTAGAACTCCTTCTAGGAACTGATAACGTAATGACAGTCGAGCCTGACATATTCGAGGAAATGCACTTCCTTTATACCTGGCAGAGGTCTACGGGAAGGATTAACCCAGATGAGATTCTTAAGACATCTACAGAGAATCCGTGGAAGTTCATTGAAAGCAAGATGAAGATCGGTGCTCGAAGAAGCTACCTCTTTTTCAGAGGGTTAAAGCTCACCTCATATGAAATAGTAACCAGGTCTCATATGCACAATTCCCAGAGAGTGAGGATAATTTAGAGAACCTGAATTTCCCACAACAATATTTATATCAGGAAATTTCCTTACGGCTAAACTGAGAGGAAGATTACATTGAACTGGAAATTCAATACGACTTTGATTGCAGTCATAGTGCTCTTAATGAGTTCTTTTTTGGTGACAGCAAATTCGTCAGCTATTACGCCGCAAACCCAGCAAGTTCATCTCACAGAGTTCTACAATGACTCTGGTGGGACGATTGGTGTTGCCCTGAATAGTACCGTTACCACGGTCTATTATCAGGGAGGGGGGCAGGTCGCTAATCCACAGACTTCGAACAACCCTTATTTCACCCTTATCAAGGGGAACTACAGTGTTGTCGTATCTCCCTCTTATGTGAGCACATCGATTGGGTATATTGTCTCTTCGGGGGTTACATTCAACTTGGAGATTCCTCGCGCATCGTCCAATGTACCAGTATATATTCCGATCAAAGAGACACACCTTGTCAACGTATCACTGCCTAACCTGCTGACAGGAAGTTCTGCAAAGGTTTCATTCACCACGACAAGTGGATTTACTTTCCTGACCAACACGACCTCAAAGCCCTACTTTTATGCCTACCTTCCGGCTGGGCAGTTCTATGCCTCAGCTACTTATGGAGGGGACAAATTCACATACCTTGAAACTCAGACAGGTTCGCAAAAAACACTCTCGATCCCGTTCTCCGGGCAAAAGAGCATGTATGGCTTTGTTTCAGCAAGCGATGGGTCTGCAATATCTGGATTAAACATTATTGCAATCAACACTTCCTCACACAACTACTCAGTAACGCATTTTGGGGGCAACTCATTCACGATGACAATGAACAAAGGGGCGTATCCGTATATGGCAATAACGCTTAGCGTACCAGGTTACGCACCAGAGAACCTCAAGAATGCACCAGGAGACCAGACGCCTGCTCCCCTCGTAAGTTCATCAAGTAACATTTACTTCAACTATTCTCTTTCAAGGAATCTGCAGAAGCTAAACTTCAGCGGAGTATTCAAGATAGGCAACTCCACTACATTGCCATTCCTTCCCAACAGCAGCGTGGGAAGCCTTTACTGGCAGATGAAACTGGATTCACACTTCGGCAACGATCTCTCAACTTATGCCGGGGAATTGATGCAGCCCTTTACGAATTCCAGCTTTACCCTCAATGGATATAACTACATGAGGTACGGGAAGACGACAGTGGGTGTGCCAACTGTAGGTACAAACAGTGCGAGCATTTCATTCAACGCTACATACAACAATTCGGCAGTACCGGAGAAATACTCTGGTATGACGATCAAACTTTATGACCGGGGCACCTTCAGTGGGCCAGGAACTCTAGGATATAACTACAACCTCTCATATGACAACTCAACGCTGGCACTGCAGTCTTCAACTGTTAATGCAAAGACTGGTTCAAGCCCTATCATTATCGGGCCGCAGAGCACCTCTCAATGGATAACACTCAAATTTGCCTCTGTGAAGAATCCGACTTTCGTTAACTCATACATAACTCTTAACTGGAAAGGCCTTAACTCAACCAACTATATTGTGAACAAGAGCCAGAAGAATACGATATTTGTGGTTCCACAGAATAAACTTGTCACACTGAACCTTTCAAAGGCATACTTCAACCCGGTTACTGGAACAAACGACTACCAGAAGGCAACTTTTGCCTGGTCTATAAAGAACTCCACTGGAACTTACACTAACACTGGCTATAATATCCAGGTAAACTTCCACACTGCCTTCAATAACTCCATCCAGATTTCGTCAACAAGCACTTCTGGGGGCTACAATACAACCAACATTACCATTTATGCAGTGAATGTAGCACCAACAGTGAGTTTCAATGTCACCCTCAACGGTAAGATAAAGTACAATCTATCAAATCTCGCAAATGGTGCCATACAGAACATAAACCTCCTGCAAAGCAAGAGTTACCTCTATTCTGCCTACAATAGCACTGCAAAGATATCAGGAACGAAATACAACGTTCCTATGATCTACACCTGGAAATTCACCAATTTCACTGCAACATCGGCCAATGTGACACACGCGTTCAGTAAACCGACAGTTAAACCCGGGAGTTACACCTCTGGTACCTTGAACGTTACTACAGTCACCGGAACTACTGCAATCATAAATATACACGTCCATGTGAATGACACCACTCCAGCTAATGCAAAGTTTACGATGAAAAATTCAAAGGGGAAGGCCATATCCAACCCACAGGCGGGAACTACAGTAACACTCACTGCTGCCGGCACATCGGATCCATACAACCAGACCCTGACCTATAATTGGACCATAAGGTATATCAACGGCACAGTCGCACAAAATGGATCCATATATCACATTGTTTCTGGTAACATGAGCAGTTCGATCCAGATTCTGGTAAACTTCACCACACTGAATGATTTCAAAGTTTCATTGAACGTCACGAATCACCCGGCGAATGTCAGTGCATATGTAAACAAGACCTACACTGTTGTTGTATCGTCTCCCCGGATAGTCATAACAAAAGTGAAATTCCTGTCCACTCCTACGAAGGGGGACTCAAACACCATGAACATAACTCTAACGAATAAAGGCACTGAGAATGCGAAGAGTTTCAACATAACTGTGGTTGGGGGAGGGTTCAACCAGACCCAATTCTATAACCGTTCCCTGAACATTTCACAGAATGCCACGGTTCACTTTACCTGGACTCCACAGTCCTCGGGGAATGTTTCAGTGGTGGTAAGCGGTAACACTTATGGCGAACCAACTTACTTCAGCAAGATTGGAGAACTTACAACTTACGCGAGCGTGAACCCACCGTCATACGAAACACCTCTGATAATCGGCATCATCGTGGTGGTGGTGGTTGTTGTTGGATTCCTGTACTATAGGTTCAGTTCTAGGAGTATGAGAAGAGGCAGGGAAACTGAATCAAAGGAGAAGACCTCAATGCTCGCCAAGAGGCTAGAACAGCAGAAACAACTTGAAAAGAAAGAGAAAAAGGAGTAGACAGGGGGGCCCTACATCTCTTCCAGGAACTCAATTCCAATGAGGGATCCAGCATCCCTCAATATTTTTGAAAAAGCGCTGGTAAGCATAATTCTTTTTCCCATTTCAGGTCCAGAACCTATCACAGGGCAGTTTGCATAGAACTCATTGAATGCTTTTGCAAGATCCAAGCAGTAAGTGGCAATTAGCTCCGGTTTAAGGTTAGATACAGCATCCTGCAGAATAATTGGGTAAAGATACAGGTTTCTAGACAGAGCACGCTCTTCTTTCAAGTACGTCCGAGAATCCACGCTGGTTTCTTCCCCCGCCTTTTCTAGTATTCTTCTGGCTCTGGCATAGGCATACATGATGAAAGGAGCCGCATCACCATCAAAGCTCAGCGCTTCCTTCCACTTAAAATCAACCGGTTTGGAAGAGTTTACACGAATGATGTTGAATCTAACGGACGAGACTGCAACCTTCTTCGAAACCTCAGAGAGTTTTTCCTCCATCATGTCAGGTCTTTTCTCACGTACGATCTTAAGCGCCTCTTCCTCTGTCCTTCTCAGCAGATCGTCAAGCGAGACTATGTTTCCTCTCCTTGTCGCAAATCTGGACCCTTCGAGGCTCATGAAGCTGTAAGTTACCACATCAAGCCTGGGCTTGAAGTCCATGAAATCTCTCAGAATCTGTGAGAGTCTGGCAGCATGTTCCTTGTGGTCTTCTCCAAGGACGTCAATAATCCAATCAGAGTTAAGTGCCTTGAAAATATGATAGGCAATATCCCTGGCGATATAGAGGGAAGTTCCGTTTGATCTCCTGAGGTATACCTTCGTTTCATTATCCAGCTCTATATAAGTGGCCCCATTTTCGTCCTTTAACCTATTGTCAAGCATCTCGAAAACGGCTTCAAGTTCGGTACCACGAAGGAAGTTAGATTCCCAGACATAGTCGTCGATCTTGATTCCGATGCTTGAAAGTGATTTTCTTATCCCTTCAAGCACAATCGTGCAGTATTCCCTAATTTCACCTATTATCTCTGAATCCCCGCTCTCGTACCTCTTGATAACAGGCTCAATGAGATCCTTTTCCTTCTCCCTGTCGTCTTTTATTTCGGAGTATATCTTCTGGTAGCCGGATAGCAGTGAATCAATGGCTGGGGGTTCTCCAGGATGATACATCTTGAATCCCTTGTACAGGGCAGCAACCTGTTTTCCAGAATCATTTACAAAGTACTGGGTTGATACCCGGTATCCGTATCTGGCCAGAATCCTCGCAAGGCTGTCCCCAATTATTGAATTCCTTGTTCTCCCAATATGTATTGGTCCAGTGGGGTTGGTACTGGTGTGTTCAACAAGCACCCTTTCAGGGTCCTGGAAAGTGTCTGGGTACTGTTTCCTTTCGGACAGATACTTATCCACAGATTCAAGGAAAAACTCATCCCGGAGGAAAATGTTCAGATATCCCGATTCCTGTGCGACTTTGCGTACAGCGGGTATTTTCAGGATCTCAGCAGTGACCTTTGAGGCAATCTGGTCAAAGCTGGTATTTATTTGCTTTTTTAGCCTGAACATCCTGAAGCTGAAATCTGCATGGCCACTCCTGTCGTAAGTGAGGTCGGTCTTGTTTGCATCTGGATATCCATCTCTTATCGTTTCAAGTACTTGTTCATATGGATCGTCGAAGAGCAGCACAGAAGGAAAATTGTTCCCGAATATTAGTCATTATCCTTTCTCTCATCCACCTTGACGCCTATTCTTGCCAAGTCTTCAAAGAAATTCTTGTAGCTTTTTGCCACCATCCGGGTGTTTTCTATTGGGAACCTCGTTCCTGATGCCACTGAAGCTATCGCCTCTGCCATGATCATCCTGTGATCCCTGAACAACATGGTCTCATTTCTCATTCCAGAGGAGGATCTGATGAAGAGATCATTCCCCTCTCTCTCCGTCACTGCTCCAAAAGAACTGGCAAGTTCAATTATGGATTTTAGGCGATCAGATTCCTTGATTTCCAGTCTCCTGCAATTTCTCAACAAGACCCCATCTCTGCTGAAAATTCCTATCACCGAAGCAGGCACTGCCAGGTCAGGGGTAGAATTTACATCAATCGCAAACCGTGATGGACTGGACTTCACCGCCACCAGTCCGTCCCCGACGAACTGTACGTCTGCGCCAGCATTCCTGAGTAGTTCCACAAAAACAGCATCAGGTTGTTTACTGTGTTCAGGTAGATTCTCTATCTTTATCCCAGAATTTGAGGCCAGGACTCCCAGGGCTATTAGGAAAGAAGCCGAAGAGTAATCTCCCTCCAGGTCAACCCAAATCCGTGTAGGCTCAGATATCCTGCCTATAGAAAATTCTCCATCTGATTTCTCGACAGAAAAACCAAAATCACGGAGAACCTGTATTGTGAGATCAACATATCCACTCGATGAAATTGCGTAGGAAGACCTGACTTCTGACTCCCTTCCGGAAAGGGCATTCATGAGTATGGCCGAACTTACGAATTGGGAACTCGTGCTTCCGGATACGGCGTATGGCACCACTGTCATCATTGAGAAATCCACCGTGAGTGAACCATCTGAACTCCAATCAATCTGCCCACCGAAATCTCTGAGGGAGCCCAGTAGGTCATCGTGTGGCCTTGCAGCCAGGGATGGATCCATTCTTATTGTGGTCTTGCACTTTAGAGCAGCGAGAAGGCCGAGAGTCAATCGGAAAGAAGTGGCGCTCTCGCGCACATCTATGCTGTCGGCGCACCTGAAACTCGGTTTCATGATTATTCTGTCCCCTGTCAGCGTGACGTCAGAGCCACAGGACCTCGCAATGGAAATCGCAACGTCCTCGTCGTCAGAATATGATCTGTTGGAGAGCGTGAGCGGTATGTTTGTAAACGCCGATAGAAGGATGTATCTCTGAGAAATGCTCTTGGAGCCATGCATGGGAACTGTGCCCCCAATCTTTTTGCCCTCCAGGAAGACTGTCAGACGGGCACCACCTCGACACCCTTGTTCGACACCCTTGTCACTATGAATCCCTCTGCATGTTTAGGATACTCTCGCAGGACAATCGGGTTTTCGGCAAATGAGACAATTGCCGGACCTTTCCCGGACTGAAATGCAGTACCTCCTGTAATCTGCTTCAACCTTTTTTTCAATTCCGGGTAATCTCCGGTCATTGACGAAACAAGTTCACCGTTTCTTATCATGGCCTCCCTGTAGTTTCCATCCAGAACAAGTTCCAGGAGATTCCCGAACTTATCCTTGATACTCCGCCAATCGTGGCTGCCCATAGACGATGAAAGACGCTCTTCCTGCGGGTAGAGGATTGCCAGGGTTTCTTCCGGGGGATCATGCCTCGAGATGATTCTTCCTGCCCGGTTATCACAAAGAGATAGACCGCCAAAATAGCAGGCAGTAAGGTCATCCAGAGCTCCGGTAATTGAAATTCCCGCGTCAACCGAAACGCTTGAACAGGTCTCGAGGAAAGCCGTATTATCAACCCTGATTCCGCTTATCTTGAATACTGCAAAGAGTACTGCTATGACGAGTGCGCTGCTGCTCTTGAGGCCCTTTCCCTGAGGGATGGTGCTATGGACAGAAATCTTGAATTTCTTGCCTGTTCGATATTCAGCATCCGCACTTTCCAGTATTTTCCCGATTACACTATTTCTCATGTATTCCTTACTGGACGCATCTGCGTCAACATAGAGCGGCAAGTCAATGGCAAGGGAAGATCCTATGCCAGTGGCAAAGGCGGATATGACGGAAATGGCACCATTAACCCTGCACCTTATCATGACTCTCTCCAGTAATCCTTTCAATGGACTCCTTGAATAAAACGTGATCGGCGCGAGTGTTGAACACCTTCTCAAAGCTATCCTCAGCCTGATAGAGGAACATGTCCAGGCCTGAGAATGCCCTCTTCCCCATCCTCTTCGCCAGAATGACGGAGCCGGTCCTGACTGGGTTGTAGATAAGATCAATAAAAGTTTCACAACCGGAAATTATGGGCTCAGGGAGGTGGGCAGGCCCGGAAATTCCAACCATTCCAACCGGGGAACAGTTTATTACAAAATCGGAACTTGAAGGAATGCCACCATAGTCCAAAAATCTGACCCCTTCTGGACCATCCCTGTATTTCCCGGGGTCTCTCACCAGCACGCTCTCTTCACCAGGCCTGAAATTCTTGTTTATCGCATATCTCACTGCCCTGAATGCGCCTCCACCCCCAACGAAAAGAATGCTTCTTCCCTGAAAGTCAATTCCAGCCTGAACCAAGAACCTGGAAAACCCAGAAAAGTCAGTGTTGAAACCGATCAGGTGCCCATTGTCGTTAGCCACGACATTCACTGCACCAATTTCCATAGCCTCGGGGTCCACCTCGTCTATAAGGGGGATAACCGTGCCCTTGTGGGGCATCGTCACGTTGAACCCGAAGCAATTTTCCCTCGAGAATTTTATAAATCGCTCAAGATGATTCTTGTCTACTGACATGGAAAAATAGTCTGCGGAGATTCTGCTCCTGTCAAACACATAATTGAATAGTGCAGGACTCCATGAGTGAGAAACAGGCTGGCCAACGAGGGCCATGAACTTATTCATTTTTCATACTCCAAGATTGCCTCCTGCAATAATTTCCGGAAATCATGGGGTTCAAGTTTTACCCCCACCGGTATTCCGGGACTGACTGGCACATTCAGGATTATGTTTCCATTTTCAACCTTCTTGTCATTTCCAATGTAGGATAGTATGCGGTCTGCATCTTCTCTCCTGATACGGGGCAACTCTATACCTAAATCTACAAGCAGCCTCTTTATGAACCCGGAATACTTTTCAGAAGCGATTCCGGCGATTTCCCCAATTACTGACTCTAGTATCATACCTCCGGCCACAGCCCTTCCATGCGAGACCATGTTGCTAGTGGCAGATTCTATTGCATGTCCTATTGTGTGACCAAAATTCAACGTTGATCTTATGCCCTTCCTGTCATAAAGATCCTCTGACACCATCTTCATCTTTAGGGACACAGATTTCTCGACAAGGGCGAGAAGAGAACCTCTGTCTTCGATCAAATTTTCTCTGGTCAGCGATTCAAGGATCTCCAGTATAGAGGGGTCACCAATCATGCCATACTTTACCACCTCACTCAGTCCGTCCGCGAGAACCTTTTCATTCAGCACAGAAATATCACAGAAAATCATTCCAGGCACGTGGAATGTGCCGATCGCGTTCTTGACAGACGAGGCGTTTAACCCGTTCTTTCCACCGATGGCACTGTCTACCTGTGCAAGAAGCGTTGTGGGGATCGCGTGCAGTGGAGTCCCCCGTTTATAGGTCGAGGATAGAAAGCCCGCAAGATCTCCAAGTGTGCCTCCACCGGCATAGGAGATCAACCCAGATCTGGGAAAATTTCGTTCCAGAAGCATCAGCACGAGGTTATTGTATGTCTCAATTGTCTTGCACAACTCTCCATCATCCAGGTGGTAAGTCCTGTCCGCCCCTTCAATCCGTGAAATCCTTTCCCTCAATGGATCCGGGATCCCTTTCGAAACAAACATCAAAGATTCATCAAATCGTTCCAGAGACCTACAGATCTCTGAATCCAGGTGATCCCCAATCAGGACTTCGCTGACCATCCCGGAAATCTCCCCCCGAATCTTTCTGGTCATATCCACTGAGATTGTCAGCAACGATTAAAATGATTCTAACATTTCAAATCAATCCGGGAAACATTAATTTAGCATCATAAAATGCACGAACGCTCTTGAGTAATTTTATAGGCCCTCTGAGGCTCCACAATCTGAAAAAGAACGGATACGTCCGGATACAGGATCATGGCATGATTGCAAGCAACAGGACTGCCGCTCTTGTTGCGATGGACGGCACAATTGACTGGGCATGCATGCCCAACTTTAACTCCGAACCGATATTCTGCTCAATCCTGGACAAGAACAAGGGAGGTTACTTCACCATCACTCCTGAAAATCAGGAAGATGCAACTTCGGGACAGTTCTACCTGGATCATACCAATGTTCTTATGACAGAATTCTATAATAATGGCAGAACAGTTCTAAGGTTAACCGACTTCATTCCAACTTCTGAGTTTAGCACAATAAACTTTCCCGAAATACACAGATATATTGAGACTCCTGCAACTGACATGAAGATCAGGGTGGAGTTGAAACCCTCCTTCAATTACGGCAGGGACCCCGTCCTGATTGAGAAGAATCATTACGGTTTCATGTTCAGGGGGAGCAAGGACAACATAGCTCTATCCACAGACATGAGTCTCAGGGAAAAGGGAAACCTTGTATCTGGAACGATACAGATGGAGAAGGGATCCTCAAAGTGGGCGGTAGTAGCGCATGGGGTTAACCATATAGAAAGAGTGACTGATTACCGGTCATACGAAAGACTTGAGGAAACATCGTCATACTGGAAAGCGTGGGTTTCCCAGGCGCAGTATTCCGGAATATACAGCAAAGCAGTGAGCAGGTCTTCCCTGGCTCTTAAAGCGCTTTTTTATGAACCATCCGGAATGATGGTGGCTGCGCCCACCTCCTCACTGCCTGAATCAATAGGGGGAGAGAGGAACTGGGATTACAGGTACTCATGGATCAGAGACACTGCTTACGTGGTGGAGGCGCTCTTAATCATAGGGTATAAGAGGGAAGCCATCAAGTTCATCTACGATATGATGGAGATAATAAAGAGGGAGGGGAGAATCAGAACAATATACAGTATCAATTCTCATTCTGATCTGGATGAAATCGAGTCCGACTTCGAGGGATACATGGGATCGAGACCTGTGAGGTTTGGAAACAAAGCATCCGAACAGCTCCAGATCGACGAGTATGGATCGATTGTAAATGCCATATACTTCCTTTCATCAATAGGAGGGATAGTGAACTCCTACCTATGGGACTTCGTGGGAGAGATACTTGGAGAACTGCAAAAAATATGGAACACAAAGGATTCTAGTATCTGGGAATTCAGATCCGCCCCAGAGCACTATACTTATTCAAAGGTCATGGCATGGGCTGCGTTTACTCGTGCGATTGAGATAGGAAAAAAATTGAATTATACAGGGCACTACCAGAGGTGGCAGTCCATCGCAAATGAAATCAAACAGAGTGTTCTGGAGAACGGATTCGACAAGTCCGAGAATTCATTTGTCCAGTACTATGGGGCCAAACATACTGATTCGGCGCTACTAAGGATGCCTCTCCTGGGATTTCTCCCAGCAAATGATCCAAGAATGAAGGGTACAATCCAGAAAATAGAAAAGGATCTTATGATGGACGGATACCTTTTCAAGCGGTACCCCAACGATGACGGCCTGAAGAGCCGTGACAATGCCTTCACGCTGCTTTCATTCTGGTATCTGGAAGTTCTCGTGGAACAGAAAGAATATACTAAGGCGAGAGAGGTATTTGAATCGCTCCTTGAAAGGGGGAACCACCTGGGCCTGTTTTCGGAAGAGATAGATTTCGACACGGGTGACCAGGTTGGAAACTTCCCGCAGGCCATGACACACCTAGGAATAATAAGGGCTGCAAAGAAGCTCAATGAAGTTTTCAAGAAGAACCTGAGCGGGAAACACTCAAACCTGAGTGGGAAGCACTCAAATATGATGCATTAATTTTGTGTCAATCCTGGTAATCCCTCTTCCTGATGTACCTGCCATATTCTGAGTACAAGTACATTGCTGCACCGGCTACGATTGCCGGAATCCCGGATAAGAGCAGGGCCTGTGTAGTGGTTGTGGAATAGGTGAATGACACAATGACTTTCGAGGAGTTATTTCCAAGGTTGGTTATATTAAGGTAAAGACTTCCCTGGCTGGATGGGGAGTATGTGCCCGTATAAGTTGTGTTGCTCGTGATTTGTATGCCACCACTTATCCTGGCACCGGAAAAGTAAGGCACAACATAGGTGTCTGCACTTCCTGAAGAGGTCACTGAATAAGCAAGGCTGTCTCCACTTGTAAGCGCATGCGGAAAACTCACATTTTGGGATGCTCCTGCATCCTGCGTAAAACTGGCTGAATAGTAATTCCCGTAATCCAGGGAGTATACTGCAAAGGAAACTACCACGACAGACCCCACCATGAGCGCCAAGGATACGATCCTCAGCAACCTTATTGTTTCCCTGCTTATCAATGGAACCTCAACGAAATATTGTCTATAAATCTGACCTTATTCTCCCACCTGAATGCTGTCAGAATCAACGGTCTTTACCTCTCCAATCCTGAACATTGCGGACAATACCGGGACGAAACCGCTGACATCAAAGGGAGTCCTGATTGTAAGACTTTCCATTGGCATGCCCGGTGACATCTTCAACGAACTCTTGTAGGCCCTGATCATGGAAACCAGCCTGACGAATTCTTCAAAGTCTGTGGGAGAATATTCAGACATGTCTGCAGGATCGGGCCATTTATCCAGCTGGAGACTCTCTTTCCTGTCTTTTACCGGAATCATTTCGTACGCCTCTTCAGAGATAAACGGGAGGAATGGGGAAAACATCCTGAGTATCTGGAGCATTGCAAATGACGATACGTTGACAATTTCGCGGACTTCTTCCCGTTTACCCGAACTTCTTGCCATGTTGATCTGTGCCTTTGCAATTTCAAGGTAATTATCGCAGAAAGTGTTCCAGAAGAAATTGTCAAGGGTGCTCCTTGCCTTTGAGTACTGGTAGGAGTCCATCGCATCTGTGACATCAGGAATAAGTGCTCCAATGAGTCCAAGAATCCACTGATTCACGGGAAGCTTGACCCCCTTGACGTCATGTTCCGGAACGGTGCCATCCGCCATGATCGCGATTAGTTTTGCGGCATTGTATATCTTTATTACGGAGCGTCTGCCTCTCACAAAATCCTGTTCCCTCACGGCAATGTCATCGCCCGTGATTGAACCGGACGCCCAGTACCTCAGGGAGTCAGCCCCGAATCTTTCCAGTATGGAGCCAACGCTGAGTGAATTCCCCCTGCTCTTGCTCACCTTTCTTCCTGAGGGATCATAAACAAGGCCGCTTATCACTATGTCTTCCCATGGTTTCCTGCCAAAGTTGAGGTGTGCCCTCACAATGCTTGTATATGCCCAGGTAGAAATGATGTCATGCGCCTGGAACCGCACTGAAAAAACGTCATTTGGCAGGTTCCACCTGTCCGCCACAATTGCGGTGGATATGGAGGAAGTAAGCCACGTATCCATGACATCCCTTTCAGGCACAACGTCTTCGGAGCCGCAGTGATTACATTTCCTGCCTGTTGTCATGACTGGATTGATGGGGAGCTCGTCATCGCCAGCCAGTATGGTTTTTCCGCAGGAGTTGCAGTACCATACGGGGAAAGGAACACCGTAGAATCTCTGTCTTGAGATGCACCAGTCCCATTTCATTCCGTTAACCCAGTTGTTAAACCTGGTGTGCATATGCTCGGGAAACCATCTGACACTTTCTCCCCTCTCGATAAGACTGTCTCGTTCTGCCATGGTCCCTATGAACCACTGCCGGCTGACGAGAATTTCCACAGGTGTATCGCACCTCTCATGCGCATTGACCGATTGGTTTTTCTTTTCCTTTCCCCTTGCAAAACCCTCAGCTTCAAGCTTCTCAATGATGGCCCTTCTTGCAGCCTTGATGCCAAACCCGTTCAGTAACCCAGAATCCTCAATCTTGCCCCTCCGGTTTATGATTATCCTTGTCTGCAGGCTCAACCTTCTCCATATCTCAAGATCATTCTGGTCACCAAAGGTGCATACCATTTCGATTCCCGTTCCCTTATCGGGGTTCACCGAGTTATCGGAGATAATGGGTACCTCGAATTCGTACAGGGGGACCTTCGCGGTTCTCCCTATCAAGGCAGCGTATCTGGGGTCCTCCGGATTCGCGGCAAGCGCGACGCAGGCTCCCATCAACTCGGGTCTCGTGGTTGCAATGATGATCTCGCTCATGCCCGACGAAAATGCGACTCTTACAAAGTCAGTTTCCCTCTCCATGTCCTTGAGGTCACTCTGGGATATCGCGGTTCCACATGTGGGGCACCACATCGTTGGCCCTTCTGAAGTGAATGCCTTACCACTCCTTGCCAGGGAAAGGAATAGTTTCTGCGACAGGGCCATTACTTCAGGAGAAATCGTCCTGTAATAATTCTCGAAAGTGGCACTGATGCCAAGGGATTTCCAGGACCTGAGCATTTCAGTCTCCGCTTCCTCGCTTACCTTTCTCACGAGATTCCTGAATTCCTCCAACGGCATTTCATATCCATGGACATCCATTTTCTTTTCAGTATATCTTTCTGTTGCGAGGCCGTTATCATCAAAACCCCAGGGATACAGTACATTAAAACCACGCAGTCTCTTGTATCTTGCAGTGAAATCCTGTGATGGATATGAAAAAGAATGACCTATGTGCATTTCCCCGGACACGGTTGGAGGTGGTGTGTCAACGGTAAAGAGGTTCCTTTCGTCACGCTTGAATGAATACAACCCGATCTTCTCCCATCGCTCGATCCACTTTGATTCCATCGCCTTGATATCCAGTTCCATGAGCGGTCCTGAATCAGGTGAGAGTTATAATTCTTCCCCAACGCAGCTCTATTCAGGGCAGATCTGCAGCAGTTATCTTTTATCGTGAATGGCAATCGGGGAGTGGGATCGTATTGCCAGGAGAAAGCGGAAATAGGGTAATCATTTCGTCGGAGAGAGACGAGGTGAGCCTGGCGCTTGGCAGGAGGCTCCTGCAACTATACAATTTCAGCCAAATTCAAGGTTCTCTGGGGACAAACTTCATCTACAAGAATTTTGTACTTATTTTTATAAAAGAAATTCACTTAAATTTTTCGAATATAAATTCTATAGACAGTCTTTTTCCAGATTTACACGACGTGGTGGTACTATCCCGCCACTCTTCAGGGGCTAACGTGAAGTCCATGACGGTGCATCCTACCGGTAATCCAGGGGAAGCAATGCTGGGCGGATTATCGGGGAAACTATCGATGTCAGATCCGCAAATGATGTGCTCCACACTACGTCTGCTAAAGTCAGAAGCTCCAGGTTTCGGCTATGAGGTCACCCTTGAGGCAACGCATCACGGTCCACTCAGCCACCTGCCTATGCACTATGCTGAGATAGGGGTGGTCGACGACAAGTGGAAGAGCGATGAGATTCTTGACACACTCCTTAAATCTGTAGTAGGCGCCGCCCCGTCGAGAGGAAAAAATTATGTTGGGGTTGGCGGAGGGCACTATATGCCCAAGGTAACGTCACATGTTCTTTCCGGGGAAGAAAACGTTGGCCACATGCTTACAAAGAGGGTCGTTCCTTCCATTGAAATTCTGGCACAATCCGTGGAAAAAACTCCTGAATGCAAAGGATTCATCGTCGACAGGAAAGGGACAAACGGTGAAACGAGGAGAATAATCAGGGAAATTTGTGAAGTACGGAACCTCGAACTGGTCATTATATGATATAATAAAAGTATAATATTACATATATGAAATTATATATATAGTTCGCTTGTTATCTCACCTGAGATAGGAAATTCCAGTATCCGTAAACAATCTGTATTAAGTTCAGCTAAGACAAATTTAAATATAATAAACAACTACTTTGCCTGTATTAACTGAGGTTAATGGAGATGGAAGAGGTTTCCGCTCAAGAGGAAGAACCACCCGGCGGTACCCCCCTGATTAGGGCAAGTAACATGGAGAAACGCCTCAGGCTGAGGAAATTTTTTGTTAAGTTTGAGGGAGCAAATCCAACCGGCACACAGAAGGACAGGATTTCCCTGTCTCACGTAAGAAGGGCTGCCCTGGGAGGCTATGACGTTCTTTCCCTGGGAACGTGTGGCAACTACGGTGCCTCCGTGGCTTACTACTCAAGGATCTATGGAAAGCGCACTGTCGTTGGAATACCCAGTGCTTACACCGCATGCAGGCGGTCAGAGATTGAATCATATGGTGCAAGCATACTTGGCCTTGAAGGAACCTATGAGGAGGCCCTGGGGACAATGGGAGACCTAGCGAGGGACAATAACTGGTATGACTGTAACCCGGGCTCTGTGAACTCAGATGTGGACCTGAGTGGGTACCAGACCATTGCTGATGAAATTATCAGCCAGCTTGGTCACGCACCGGAAATAGTTTCAGTTCCAGTAGGGAACGGAACGACACTTGCAGGCATTTTCGAGGGGTTCAGGAAAGCATACCAGTCAGGCACGACGGACCGTATTCCAAGTATTATTGGCGCCAGCACGAGTGGCGGCAATCCAATCGTTGAATCTTGGAAGAAGGGATACAGGACGATAAGAAATCTCCGGGCAGATCAGATCAGGGAAACTGGCACGAATGAACCCCTGATATCATACAGGCCTACTAACGGACAGGAGGCACTCACAGCTATTTATCAGTCAAGGGGGTATGCGGAATACGTGACCGATGAAGAAATGCTGTATTACTCAAGATTCGTTGAGCAGGCAGAAGGAATTTCAGCTCTTCCGGCTTCTTCTTCCGCCATAGCTTCCGCCGTGAAAGTTCTCGGAAGAATAGGAAACGACAGGGAATGTGTTATCGTGCTCACCGGTCGTGGCAGGACATGAAGAACGCAGTCATCATTGCCGAGGGAGTGCTGGGCACCACCTACGGAAAGACGGCCAACGGCCTGCTCAGGTACAGCAAGAGGTTCAACATTGTCGGAGTAGTCGACTCCAGGCAAGAAGGAAAGGATGCCGGGGAGGTCGTCAATGGAAAGCCTTCGGGGATACCGGTTGTATCAGATCCGGTCGACCTTTTCAACGCAGGTGCGGAAGGCATAATCATAGGGGTTGCCAGCGACGGAGGGACCCTTCCTGGGAATTACCGGAAGTTTGTATCGGATGCCCTGGAGAGGGGAATGTTTGTCGTCAGCGGTCTCCACGAATTCATCAGCGACGATCCGGAATTTTCAGGGATTGCCAAACGTACCGGCTCAGAAATCACTGACGTGAGAAAGATATTCAGGGACATGAGGCATAACTTCACCGGCGACATCCTGAACGTGGAATCAAAAAAGATTGCAGTGCTCGGCACAGACAGCGCAGTTGGAAAAAGGACCACTGCAGTGAAATTGATGGAACACCTTCAGGGCAGGGGAAGCAGCGCCCTGATGATAGGAACGGGCCAGACTGCATGGATCCAGGGTTTCCGGCACACCATTGTCCTGGATGCAATCGTGAATGATTTCGTCCCTGGTGCCTTGGAAAAAGTCACAGTTGACGCATGGAATGAAGAGAGACCTGACATAATGATGCTTGAGGGCCAGGGCTCAGTCATGCATCCTGCTTATCCCGGAAGCTTCGAGATCATAGCAGCATGCAGGCCCGAAGCAATAATACTGCAGCACTCTCCAGCCAGGGAATTCTATGACGGCTTCCCCGGATTCAGGATCCCACCGGTTGAAACATACATCCGGATACTCGAAACGCTTTCGGGCAAGAAGGTGATAGCTATTTCCATTAACAGGGAAGGGATGAAGGACTCTGAACTCCGCGAAACCATTGAAGCATACAGGGACAGGTACTCAATACCAGTTTTTGATCCTCTCGGGGATCTCCGGGAAATAGGGGATATAGTGTCAGGCTGATCTCGATGGGATATGCCGAGAGAGTTCGATGTTTCAATTCCATAGAGGTGATTCCGGACAGGCCTGGAAGAAACACTGTTTCGGGCACGATAATAGTTACCATGGGTGCAATCACAGAGAAATTCCATCTGGTATTCTCATACAACCGCGATGTAACAATTGACAGCAGAACAGCGGGCCTCATTCTCACAATGCCGGTGATAAACTATGCTTACTTTGCCGGGGAGATCAGGCTGAACTTCAGGCTTCGCAAAAGGGACGTTGATCTCGTGAGGGAATTTGTCAGGACAAACAACACGGAAGTATTCGTTAACAAGATATGCAGGAGGAGATATGAATTCATCAAGAGAGATTTCATTCCCGGAGAAGGTGAAATTACCAGGGAAAATGCCGAAGGCTCCACGATGATCATTGCAGATGATGTCGTGGACGACACCCCCAGCGAAACTGTGGAATACTCGACCTGCAGAATTGCGGTTCTATCTTCCGGCGGAAAGGAGAGCCTGCTCTCCTACGGTATCCTGAAGGAACTTGGAAAGGAAGTGTTTCCTGTTTTCTTCAACGAATCCGGGGGGCACTGGAGAACTGCGAAGACCTCGTACGACATGATTTCAAGGGAAAACCCGGAAACACTGAAGATCTGGTCCAACGTGGACAGGTTCTACACCTTCATGAGGGACAGGATAACCGCTCTAGACCAGGCCATGGTCCGGAAGAGGGCAGACACCTACCCAATCAGGCTGTTCATTTTTCCAGTTTATGTGATGGCCGCATTGCCGTACCTGGTATCTAACGGGATATCAGGTCTGGTCATGGGGAATGAGTTTGACGATCCTGGTGAGATGAAGCCCTTTCATGGCATCATCCACCACTATGGAGTGTACGACCAGTCACGGGACTTTTCTGAAAGAATTTCAGGATATTTCAGGGAATCCGGCCATAAAATCGATCTGTACTCCCTTCTATACCCAATCTCCGGGTATGTTGTGGAGAATATACTGGGCCACAGGTATCCGGACTTATTCTCCACCCAGAGATCCTGCCATTCATGCCATTTCACCGAGGAGGAGATCGCCCCCTGCGGGAAATGCACAAAATGTGCAGGAATACTCCTGTTCTGTGCAGCATCCAGCCTTGATTACGGATTGATAGGGTACAGGGATGTCACCTGCAACGACATAATCAGGATGGCTGATTCAGGACGAATGCGTCTTGATCCGGACGAACTGGAACACATGATCTCCAGGGTGCGTGGAATCGACAGTAAACTGCACGAACATGTGGAGGGAGTTCATATGCTGCCGGGAGAGCCTGTTCCCTTCAGCCTTGTGCCTGAAGAACTGAGACCAGGTCTCATGGGCATTGTTGGAAAGTATTCCAGTGGAATATATTCGTTGGCCAGTGAAAACTGGGTGAGGAGAAACTAGAAATATTCCGCTATGGCCGTCTCAACCTCTTCCTGTGTTTCACAGGATGAGTAGGAATTCAGGGGCTCCCTGTTCACATCTATGAACGTCTGCGCCCAGGAAAACTTGGACAGCACCCGTTCTGCCTGATCGTGGTTCCCCAGAATGAAAAGAGCAGAAGCCAGTGCCTCCACGGATGAAAGAAGCCCTGGTCTTCCATAGTTGACAGGGTTTACGGGCAGGATAGTTGGCAACCTCACAGAATACTTTGTTAGGTGCTTCTCGAAATTCCTTTCGCCTTTCCATGAAGTCTCAATGACCATTATCCCGGTCCTCAGGCACTGATCCCGGTCGCTCCTGAGCAGGTACCTCCTTGACTCAGGATTGAGGTTCACGGTTTTCCTCAGTGCTGAGACCGGGACTTCCTCAGCCATGCCCATGCGTTTCAGCTTCCTCATCGTCGATCTCTTCGGGTCGTCAAGCCTGAAGTCATGATACTTTACTGCCACATCCATTGAGGTTTTCAACCAACATGGTATCCCGTATATAATCACCTTCTACCAATGTGGTGAGAGCCTTCCACCGGACAGGTTCAAACGATCTGCAGTGCGTTTACAGACAGGCCCTGGTAATGCGTTATCCCTCTAGCACTCCAGGAAAGCTAATGTCGCCTGATCAGGTTCAGGGCAATGTGGTCTCTAGGAAACTAGGGGTTGCACACATCAAAAATACTTTATATCTGTCAACAGATGAAGTTACAGGTAACTATGTTCAAGAATTATGGGTTTGGATCTAGTTTTCCAGAGAGAGACGTTACAGTCGTAGGTTGAAGGTAGAATCCGTGATCGAGTCACATTGGAAGAAGATTGTCTTTTCCCTGATCGCATCTGCGATTATCATCCTGAGCGTGTTTGCATTCTTCCCCTCGTCTCAGACACAACCTTCTGCAGTCACTCCGTCAATTCCGCTCAGTAACGTTACTGTTAACGTGAGCGTTGAACCCCTGGTACACTGGCCTACAGTATCCTCCTCGGCGCAGACCAACTCTACGAACTATTCGGGGGCACTGATTCAGCTCTTTCCTGTATATCACCCATTTACCAATGGGCCAAGTTACCTGAATTATTCGAATATAACAGCAATGGCAACCGGCTGGCTCAACCATACGTATAGCGGCAAATTCAAACTACCGCTCGCGATGTACCCCCTGGTTAAGCAGTGGAGGGCATACTTCGGGCACGCAACAGTGGGTGAGACCTCATTTATTGTCATAATCACTTACTTCTACACACACAACTCAACATCCAAGATAGCATATTCAGTCACCACAACAGCCCCTTACCGCCCATTTGGAATCAGCCTGAAGACTGGAGGGCTCATCAACGTCTCGGATCATCCAGTTCTCAACAGTAACTTTCATGCCATGGTTCCGGACAAAGATCTTAACTATCCGTCAACCCCAATTTACTCGAACTACTCCGAGCTTGCAAACAATACTTCAATCCTGATCCCCACGAAGAACTCTGCTACCGGTGGATATTCCCCAATGGGCATTGGAGGTGGCGGTGATTACTGGGTCTGGAGAGTAAGTTACTACAAACAATTCACACATTCACAGATACCAATCTCATTCCTCAATGAGACGAAGTCGGGTCTCTCGTCCATGGTAACCGATTCCATCACCATGGGATCGACACAGTTTTCGACAGAATTCAGCATGGCCCAGACAACGTTCAGCAGTTCAGAGAGATCCTACTCTGTTGGGACATCTCCGGTCTGGATCTCCGGGTTCTACGTGGGGGGTTCCGGTGTTACTACCTTTCCAAACAACTACAACAAGACCTATAGGGACGGGGTTGTAACCGTGCTGGGAAATGCCACTGTGGTTCAGTACCAATGGACCGAGGTCAATTCATGGAACCAGGTCATGAAGAAGGCAGACTATTACAAGGCAAACGTATTCATATCATCACTGGACGAGGCCTATGACCAGTTCCATCTTAACGAAACCCATGCAGGATTTGTCAACCTCGCCAAATACACCAATACTACCTTCAAGGACCTGCCACTCCAGGAGAGATACCAGGTCGCATTTGGCATATATTTCAACGGAACTGATTCTTCCGCACTGTTTGGCAACGCCAACACGATTTCCGACAACACCACTCTTCAGGTCAACAGCCAGGAATCCTGGTACGATATCTACTCGAGCATCAGAGCTACAACGAGCAATCTATGGGGAGAAATCGACGCATATTTGGGATTGGCAGCAGCGGTTATAGGCGTTGCTCTTGTTTTCGCTGCCATACCATTTGGAGCTTCGGTTGCAGCTCCAGCAGCGATGGCTGCATTCCTGGGTCTGGGTACTGCCATAGCGGGCTTCCTGTTAAGCGGCGTCATCTCGGTGAGCAGCACCACCTTCATGTATAGTGGATACATACAGAATACAGGTAATGAAATTTCCCCCGGCGGTTCCGTTGTGATCAGTAACTGGTACACCATGGACAACATAGAGGTTAACGGAGGAACCTACCAGTTCCCGTCCAATTATGCCATAGTCACATAATCATGCTGGGAAAACGTCTCCCGAAAGGTTCCAAGGCAAGAGTCCTGCGGTACACCCAAGAGGGAAATCGCAGGACGATTCCCAGGCAGGCTGATCACATCGATATAAAAGATGAATCTTAATTAGTCACCTATCGCTTATCTAAGATGCAATACATAGTAATTTTTGGCGGAGTGATGTCCGGCCTTGGAAAGGGAATCATCACCTCCAGCCTTTCTCACCTCCTTGTTAACAGCGGCAAACGGGTCTCAGTCGTGAAGATTGATCCTTACCTTAATTATGACGCCGGAACAATGAACCCCTACCAGCACGGTGAGGTATTCGTACTTAACGACGGGAATGAATCCGACCTGGATCTTGGCAATTATGAAAGGTTCCTTGACCTGGATCTGGGGGAAGAGAACAATATTACCACAGGAAAGGTGTATAAAGAGGTTATTGAGAAGGAAAGAAGGGGGGATTACCTGGGCAGCACTGTCCAGATAATCCCGCACATCACCAATGAGATCAAGAGGCGGATCAGGAAGGCGGGCAAGGCAGGAACAGAAATCACGGTGATAGAAGTGGGCGGCACAGTAGGGGACATTGAGTCCATGCCGTTTCTTGAAGCGCTGAGGCAGTTGAGGCGCGAAGAGGGCGATTCAAACGTGATGTTTGGCCTGGTAACCCTGATCCCGGAAATAGGAAGAGGAATGGAACAGAAAACGAAACCCACGCAACACAGTGTCAGCAGCCTTAGGAGCCTGGGGATCGTGCCTGACATGATTTTTGCCAGGTCCCAGAACCAGCTGGAAGTGGATACCCGGAAGAAGATTTCGCTTTTTACGGACGTTCCAGAAGAAGGAATCTACAGTGTCACAGACTCTGAAAGCATATACTTCGTTCCAGAAATGCTTCACGGCCAGGGCATTCTGGACTACGTTTCCTGGAAACTTGATCTTGGCGGATTGATGTACAGGGATATCTGGAAAGAATTCAGGGAGAACCTGGCCAATCCTTCAGAGAGAGTAAAGGTGGCGATCGTCGGAAAGTATACCGCTCTCACTGACGCCTACATAAGCCACAGGGAGGCACTAACTCATGTCACTGGAAAGAACGGGATAGCCGTGGACATAAAGTGGGTGGACTCGGACAAGCTCAAGGAAAGCGTTGAAGTGCTCTCCGACGTGTCAGGAATAATAGTTCCAGGAGGATTCGGCTACAGGGGCGTTGAAGGAAAAGTCATTGCAGCGAGATACGCAAGGGAGAATTCAGTCCCGTTCCTCGGAATATGCCTCGGCTTCCAGGTGGCAGTGATAGAGTTTGCCAGGGACGTACTCGGCCTTAAGGAAGCAAACAGTTCTGAGTTCAACGAAAACACACCGGACCCGGTTATCGATCTTCTACCGGAGCAGGAAGGACTCGATTCTCTCGGGGGAACAATGAGGCTTGGCCTCAAGAACGTAATCCTCAATGAAGGAAGCGAGGCATTCGAGATTTATGGAGGTAACAAGGTTATACAGGAACGCCACAGGCACCGTTATGAAGTCAACCAGAAGTACATTTCACGCCTGGAGGAGAACGGAATGATCTTTAGCGGATGTGATGAGGAAGGGGTGAGGATGGAGTTTCTTGAACTGAAAGACAGGAAAAATTTCATCGCATCCCAGTATCACTGCGAATTCAAGTCCAGGCCGCTCTCGCCTTCCATCTTGCATGAGCGCCTTGTTATGAATGCCCTGAAGTACAAGAAAGAAAGGGAGGGAGAAACATCAAGGAAATACTCGATAGCCTGAGACTCAGAGTGATCGGAAAGCTGGAGGGTGATGACAGGTTCAGGGTAAAACTGAGCAAGGTGAACCGCAGCTTTTCAGTGGAATTTGACGGGAAGGAATTTTACAACTTCAGTATCGAAAATGGAGTTGTCAGCGAGATAAGCGCCGGAAAGATCGATGCAGATATATCCATCTCCGTTCCATCCAAGGTTTTCAGGCAGATACTTTCCAGGGAAGTGAACCCGATGACTGCATATTTTGAGAAGAAGCTCCGGATCAGGGCAAGCCTGGGGGACAAGCTCCTGATGACTGAGATATTCAGGTGAGTCCGGGGTCGATAGATTGCAGATTACAAAGGTAACGCCAGAACATCTTGAGGCTTACAACTCTGAAATCAGCCGCGAGGTTCTCAGGGCATATTCCATTGCGGAGAGGATGAGGAGACAGGGGAAGGATGTCACGGACATTGTTGAGATACCCCTTGCAGTAGACATGGCAGACAGGATAGAGGAACTGATCCAGATCCCTGGACTGGCTGAGAGGATCAGGTCCAGGAAGGACAGGAGCCGTGAAGAGCTGTCGCTGGAGATATCCGTCGAGGTCGCCAGGGAACTGAAGGAAAAGGATGAGCGTCTGGCCCTGGACAAGGCAGTCAGGGTTGGCCTGGCGATTCTGACGGAGGGAATTCTCGTTGCTCCGCTTGAGGGAATCGCAAGCGTGGACATAGTCAGGGATGACGAACACAGCTATGCCTCAATTTCCTACTCCGGGCCCATCAGGGGGGCAGGGGGAACCGCGCAGGCCCTAAGTGTGCTGATCGCAGACATAGTGAGAAGGGAACTTGGCGTGGGAGAGTTTGTCCCGGAGGATGCTGAGGTGGAGAGATACATAGAGGAGATCCAGAGCTACAACAGGATCAAGCATCTTCAGTACCTGCCTTCGCCAGAAGAGATCAGGAAGGTAGTCCAGAACAGCCCCATATTCATCGATGGAGAGGGGAGCGAAGAGGAGGAGGTCTCCGGTCACCGTGACATGAAGAGAATCACCACGAACAGGATAAGGGGTGGGATGTGCCTTGTCATCTGCGAAGGACTGATCCAGAAGGCAAGCAAGATATTGAAGTACACAACCTCCATGGGAATGAAGGAATGGGAATTCCTCTCAGCTTTTGGCAAGGGAATTGAAAAGGATACCGCCGATACATCGAAGTCTGAAAAGTTTCTGAAGGATATCATCGCAGGAAGGCCTGTGTTCAGTCACCCAGGAAGACCGGGCGGGTTCAGGCTCCGTTATGGCAGGTCGCGGGTTTCAGGACTTGCAGCTGCATCCATTCACCCTGCCTCCATGGTGGTGCTGGGAGGATTCATAGCCATAGGAACGCAGCTCAAGATTGAGCTTCCAGGCAAAGCCGCTGCAATGACTGCATGCGATACCATTGACGGCCCTACCGTAATGCTTGATGACGGATCGCATGAAAGGATACGAACCGAGGAGAGGTCAAGGGAGGTTCTGGACAGGATAGTGAGCATAACCGATCTCGGGGACATACTGATCTCATACGGGGAGTTCCTTGAAAACAACTACAGGCTCAAGGAGGGCGCCTTTGGGACGGAAAGATGGAACAGGATGGCACTGGAATTCACCGATAAATACGTGGATTCAATTCCGGATCAGTACGAGAGCGTGGAATTATCAAGGAAATACGGGCTTCCGCTTCATCCGGAATATGATCTACTCTACCACGATGCCGGGATTGAAGAACTGAAGTGTTTACGTGGAGCAATACTCGGATCGGACATTACCAATGGTAACCTATTGGTTCCGGCTGACCAGAAGGACACACTTGTGAAGATCAACATGGAGTTCTCCGTCGAAGGCAACAGCCTGAAGTTGCCATGGTTCTACCCCCTTGCAGTATGCCTTGGGCTGGACGTTGAAAACGGCAGGATAGTGGAGTCAAGAGAGATAGGGGGAGACCACGCGAGTTCCATCGAGATGGTGAATTCCCTGTCAGGAATCAGGATCATTCCACGTGCCCCGACAAGGATTGGAGCGAGGATGGGGAGGCCTGAGAAAGCAGGAGACAGGAAGATGAAGCCGAAAGTCCACGCGCTGTTTCCCGTCGAGAGTTATGGCGATGCTAGGAGATCCATAATGGGGGCAGGAAAGAAGAAGGGGGAATACCTCGCAGAGTTCCTTCCGCGATACTGCCCGAACTGTGACAATATAACTCCAGTCCCACTCTGCGAGAAATGTGGCACCCCCACTAGGGCCAGGGATGTGCCTTCAAAGAACCAGATTGATCTCAGGACCATAATTTCGAAGGCTGAAACAAGGATAGGCATCATTCCTACGGAGAAGACGGAAGTCAAGGGTGTGAAGAAGCTCATGTCAGCCCAGAAAGTGTGCGAACCGCTTGAGAAAGGCATAGCAAGGGCCTACTATGACATCTCAGTGAACAAGGACGGGACATGCCGTTACGATGTGACCGACGTAACCCTCACGCACTTCACGACTGAAGAAATTTCCATGAGTGGCGAGGTGGCAAGGAAACTTGGATATGAACCGGATCATGTTAACGAGATATTCGCTCAGGATGTGATCATCCCTGAAGACGCAGGGGATTACCTCCTCAGGGTATCAAAGTACATAGATCACCTGCTCATCTATTACTATGGCGCAGAGCCATTCTACTCATGCAAGACGAGGGACGACCTGATCGGAAGCCTCGTGATCGGCCTTGCCCCCCACACTTCCGGGGGAATTGTTGGAAGGATCATAGGATTCACAAAAGCGTCTGCCTGTTATGCTCACCCGTTCTTCCACGCTGCGAAGAGGAGGAATTGCGACGGAGACGAGGACAGTGTAATGCTTCTCCTGGATGGGCTACTGAACTTCTCGAGGCACTTCCTCCCATACACGAGAGGGGGGCTAATGGATGCACCCCTGGTCATAACAACCAAGTTGAACCCGGAGGAAGTTGACAAGGAAGCACTCAACGTGGATACTTTATCATCATACCCTGAGGAATTCTACGAGGAATGCATCAAGGGAACGACCCCGTCGGAGATACAGGACATCATGAAACCGGTGAGTGTATTCATGAGTGACCATGGCACCTACTGCGGAATGGGCTATTCCTTTGAAGTATCAGACATAAACCAGGGAATAACGCTTTCCGCCTACAAGTCAATAGGAACAATGTCAGAGAAGATAGAGAAGCAGTTGAACCTCGCAAGGAGCATCCGTGCAGTGGATGCCGATGACGTTGCCTCAAGGGTGCTTGAGTCCCACTTTCTCCCGGACATCTACGGTAATTTCAGGGGATTCTTCACACAGACCTTCAGGTGCAGCAAATGCAGCGCAAAGTACAGGAGGGTTCCCCTTTCCGGAAAATGCAGGAGTTGCGGATCCGAGTCTATTATCCTCACCGTACACAAGGGGGGAATCGTGAAGTACCTGGAGGAGACCAGAAAGGTTCTTGCCTCATTTGAACTGCCGGAATACCTGAGAAGCAGGATCGAGAATCTCATGAGAACTATAGATGGAACCTTTACCCAGGAAGAACAGCATTTATCACTAATAGATTATGTGAGGGAATAATATGATTGGATCGCTTTTTGTAACAGGGCCGGCAGGAACCGGCAAGTCGACATTCTGCTCTAGCCTGAAGAACTACATCCAGTTGAATGACGCCGAGTGCTTCACGGTGAACCTCGATCCGGGTGCGGAATACATACCTTATGAACCTGAAATAGACGTGAGGGAATGGATCTCCCTTCCAGAAATCATGAGCGACTACTCGCTCGGCCCAAACGGTGCGCAGGTTGTTGCCTCAGATCTAATGCTGGAGCGTGTTGACGAGATCAGGAAACAGCTTGACGAACTGGACGAAGGATATGTGATCTTTGACACTCCGGGCCAGATAGAACTTTTCTCGTTCAGGCAGGGCAGTATTCAACTCGTTGATGCGCTTTCCGACGGGAAGTCCATGATTTCTTTCCTGGCAGACTCTGTTCTTTCCACCACGCCGTCGGGCTTCATCTCGCAGAAGATGCTTTTCGGTTCTGTATTCTACAGGTTTTTCAAGCCAATGCTCTTCGTCCTGAACAAATCAGATCTCATAACAGGAGAAGACATTTCGAGGGCAGTTTCCTGGGAGTCCGATCCGGATTTGCTTTACGATGCCCTGAGAGACGAGAAACAGAACATGGTCAAGGAGTACCTTCTCGAGATTGTGAGATCGTTCAAGGAGAGTGAACTGATGACAAGGCTGTATTCCACTTCATCAACCGAGATGTCAGGATTTGACGATATATACTCACAGATGACGCTGTTTTTCCTCGGCGGAGAAGATACGGATACGGCTTACAGGGATGAGTAGGCTTTTTCCTTCAGCGCTGCAGGAGCCCAGTGGTGATTGCCTGCTTATAAACCCTGATCGCCTCATTAAAATAGTGTGCGTGACAAAAATGTATCAATCCAATTGATTGTAAGCAGTTTTAAATCATCAGGAGCGGCTTTTATATAGACGCTTACTGCACCGTGACCTGGAATGAAAAGGCTTTATTTGCAGTGAGTTTAGGCGTCTGATGTCCTCCAAAAGGCACTGCATTATCTGCTCTGATCTGGTATACTCCGGGCTGTTCTGCTCGGACTGTTCCGCGGAGATACATCGTACGAGGACAATTGAAGAACAGTCGTTCGATCAGTGGCTGATGGAGAACAGGAACCAGAGAAAACAGGATTTTGACGCCGATCTTTACAGCAGACTTGACAATTTTTAAAGTTTGTAAACAAATAGTTTTTTAAAGTTTGTCAAAATTGTGAAATGGTGAAATAATGTCTGAAGAATGGCTAGGAAAAGATAACCTGAAACCAAAGGACCTTGACGGAATTTCCGCACAGCAGATTGAGTATCACTTCGAGACACACTACAAGGGTTACGTAAAGAAGCTGAACGAAACCTGGGAGAAGCTACAGACAGCTGACAGAAGCAAGGCAAACCAGAACTATTCAGAGTTCAGGGAACTCAAGCTTGAGGAGACGTTCAATTATGACGGAGCTCTGCTTCACGAGATTTACTTCGGTAACCTGCACAAGAGCGAGTCCAGCGCACCGGAATCGTTCAGGAAAGCTGTCGAGAAGGACTTCGGAAGCTACGAAAAGTGGGTCGAGGACTTCAAGGCCACTGGAATTGCATTCAGGGGCTGGTCGCTGCTGGTCTTTGATCTAAACACAGGCAAGCTCAGAAACATCGGGGCTGATGTTCACAACACCAATGGAATCTGGAACGCCATCGTGATCCTTGCACTTGACGTATATGAGCACGCCTACTATGTGGATTACGGACCAAAGAGAGCGGGATACCTCGACGCATTCATGAAGAACGTGAACTGGAAACTTGTCGAGGAGAAACTCTCGAAGGCTCACAAAGCCTACGAAGTCTTCAAGTGAGACAGATCCGAATTGGGAACCCTCCTTGAAAGGATCAGCGAGAGCATCCGGAAGGACTCCGGCCTGGTCGCAAGCAGGGTAAATATTTTTTCAGGTCTAAGGAAGGCCAGCAGGGAAGACCTGTTTGGCGAACTTTCTTTTTGCATCCTGGCAGCCAATACCTCTGCGGAAATGGGAATACGGGTGCAGAGTGCCATTGGGAACAGGGGACTCGCTGAACTGGAACACCAAGAGCTTGTCAGGGAACTCAACAGGGTCAGGTGCAGGTTCTACAACAACAGGGCCAGGTTCATAGTGGAAGCCAGGAGCATCATGGATGAACTTCCACGCATAGTTAATTCAGATGATTCAAGTGCCGCCCGTGAAGAGCTCGTCGACAGGGTCAGGGGCATCGGCTTCAAGGAAGCCTCCCACTTCCTCAGGAACGTCGGGGTCTTCGATTTTGCCATTCTTGACAAGCACATCGTAGGGATGCTCTGCGAGGAGTTTGGACTGCAACCGATAAAATCATTTTCAAGGAAGAGGTATCTGGAAATGGAGAAACATTTCCTGAAGTTATCGGATCACTTCGGGTTGAGGCCTGGTGTACTTGACCTCCACATGTGGAAGATAGCAACGGGAAAGGTGTTGAAATGAGATGATAGATCTCAGGTATTCAAAGAGGATGGACGTCAACCACAGGTACCTCACGGGGGAATCATTCTCCCTGATGGATTCTGCCGGCAGGGCAATTGCTGAGTTCGTCCTGAAGTGCACCGACAGCAGGGATCACATCCTCATAATCTGCGGCCCCGGCAACAACGGCGGAGACGGATTCGCAGCCGCTAGCCATCTCGAGGCAAGTGCAGAAGTGGCGGTGCTCCCGCTGATAAACTCAGAACTTTACACGGGCGATGCCAGGAAAGCCATGCTAAGGTACAAGGGAAGGGTGGCCGATGTGGCAAACCTTGCGAAAGAGATCTCAAGTGCCAGGATCATCATAGACTCCATTTTTGGAACGGGAATAAAACGTGATCCGATAGGAATCTACAGGGAAGCGATCGAGCTAATGAATGGCTCTGGCAAGGAGATCATTTCCGTCGACGTACCATCAGGTTTCGGCATGAACCCGAGCGTTAGGCCTGGCTTCACAGTTACATTCCAGTATCAGAAGGAAGGCATGACGCAGGAAAACTGCGGGAGAATAGAGGTCGTAAAGCTCGGCTACCATGAGAAATCCGAGAGATACGCCGGGCCAGGCGAATTCGTTTATTATCCATACCCGCTGAAAGACTCCCACAAGGGGATGAACGGCGTAACGGCAATGGTATCCGGCTGGGAATTCAGGGGCTCATCCATACTAGCAGCACTTGCAGCCAGCAAAGCCGGCACCGATCTTGTCAAGATCTATGTCAGGGGCTCATCGCCTGACCTGATTTCCGTGTCATACCCATCCCTCATCGTCAGGGACACTGACAGAATCGGGAATGCAACCGAAGAGATTGGAAAGGCCGATTGCGTACTGGTAGGCCCGGGAATGGGGAAGGAAAAGGAAGCCTCAGACTTCATGAAGCATGTCATGAGTTCGACAAGGAACAGGATAGTCGTTGATGCAGACGCCTTGGCCATTGTTGCCCAGGACCCATCCCTCCTCGAAGGAAGGGAATCAGTTCTGACCCCGCATGGCGGGGAATTCAGGAAACTCACGGGAAAGGAACCAACTGAAGAGAATGCAATTTCTGCAGCGAGGAAATTGAACGCGGTGATCCTTATGAAAGGCGAAGTGGACATCATAACGGACGGAACGACCACGATTCACTCTGAAGGCGGAAATCCAAGGCTCACAATGGGAGGGACAGGGGACATCCTTGCGGGCCTGGTTGCATTCTTCATGGCAAAGGGTATACAACCCGTTCGGTCTGCAAGCATGGCAAGCTACCTGCTCAAGAGGACCGCCGACTATTTGTTCAGGGATAAGGCGTACTGGTATGACCAGATGGATCTGCTGGAAACCCTGGCAGGTACAATGAAGTGGATAGAAGCCTTCATTCATTCCAGCTAAGGTGGCTGCAGAAATGATCACGTACGTCCTCGACACCTCCGCAGTGATTTCAGGAAAGATCAACATACTGGAGCCGGGATATATCATCCCCTCGGCCGTGGTGGAAGAGATAAGCAGGGGCAGCCTCAAGAGGATACTCGATGGCATATCAGGCACTTTGAAAATTCAGTCACCGTCTGAAAACTTCGTCGAACGGGTCATCGAAAAATCCAGGAAAACCGGGGATTATGGCAAACTCAGCACCACCGATGTTGAAGTGGTGGCACTTGCGCTGGAGAGAGGCTCAGCAGTGATCTCGGATGATTTTGCAGTCCAGAATGTCTGCGAAGCGCTTGGGCTGGATCACCTGTCAACAGACCTGCAGCCAATCGATTCAGCAGTTACGTGGATGGGGAGGTGCCAGGGATGTGGAAAGACATACCGGAAAACCACGGGAACCTGTTCAGTCTGCGGGCATGCGATCAGGAGGATAAGACAGAGGTCGAGAAAAATAAGGAAATAAATATTTTGTCCGACGATTATTGAAAAATTCCGTCAGGATTACGAAAATAAATATATGATTTATGCAATAATAACTAAAATACACATGTTTGCAGAATTCAAAAAATATATATACTAATCAGACAAAATATTTATTTCCTTATTTTTC
>JAJYUI010000003.1 GCA_021792595.1 Thermoplasmata archaeon
CACACCCCTGGTTTTGTATTTCAATGCCCAGGCCGGAATAGTATCCATGTAATACACATATACATACCATGCATATGAATACATCTGATATCCATGAAGTAATTCCAATGAGCAAAACAAAAGATTTCTATGAGATAATCAGAAACGACAGTTTGGCATGCTATGTAAAAAAGGTGGAGTTAAGGATTTATAAAATTTTTTGAATCTGTGCACTTATGTCAACTTCTCTGCCATTTGAAATTGCAAATTTCCATGAGGAAGGTCTCGCTGCACATTCAGTTTTTACATGAATTCCTCGAGATCCTCAGTTTTAAGGCCTCTGTACGGCATGTCGATAATTGGCCCTTTCTTGTAAACAGGGTCAAGGCCCTCATATGTATCCCTTTTCGCTTGATAGAATACTCCAATGGGTATCTTTTCACCCCACTCTTCACATGCCTTGTACGCCTCGGTGAAGTCCTCAAGATTATCAGATTCACGCCTGTAAACCCGCTTTCTGAAGTAATCATAGGTGTTTATCTTGTTGAATGTGACGCATGGGCTCAGGACGTCTATGAAAGAAAAGCCCCTGTGCTGTATTCCCCTCTTGATGATGTCCTGGAGATGCTTTGGATCCCCGGAGAAACCCCTTGCAACAAACGTCGCTCCGGCCGCAAGGGCAAAGGTAAGGGGGTTCACAGGCCTCTCTATATTTCCTTCAGGCGTGGATTTTGAGACAAAACCCATTTCTGAAGTCGGCGATGCCTGTCCAGTGGTGAGGCCGAATATCTCGTTATCCGAGACTATGTAGGTTATGTCCACGTTTCTCTTCGCTGTGTGAAAGAAATGTTGCGTCCCTTCAAAAAATCCATCGCCGTCTCCTCCGTAACCAATAACGGTCAACTTCGGATTTGCCCACTTGACTGCAGAGGCCACTGGAAGTAGTCTTCCATGCAACCCGTGAAAGCCGTATGCCTTGATGAATTCTGGAAGATTGCTTGAGCAACCTATGCCGGATATTACCGCAACGTCCTTCGGTTCAACTTTCAGTTCAACCAGCACATTCTTTATCGCTGAAAGTTGGGAAAAGTTTCCGCATGCCGGGCACCAGTCCGGCTTAACTGGGCCTTCATAATCCTTAACTGTTATCATGATCATGCACCTCCTTTTATCTTTGCCTTCAGTTCAGCAGCCAACTCTCCAGGATAGAATGCCTCACCGTTGAACTTGTTGACAAACTCTGTTTTTACCAGGAATTCCGACTTCAAGAGCCTGTTGAACTGCCCTGAAAAGTTATTTTCCACGACAATTACTTTCTTCCCGGACATCAATTCCCGTATGTCCGGATTCAGTGGAAACACATGGGAGACCTCGATGGCTCCAGCCTTTATTCCTTCCTTCCTGAGAACATCGATAGCTTCCTCGACGACCCCTTTGGTTGACCCCCACTGCACAATGGCAACATCCGCATCCTCGAACCTGTATGTATGAGTAGGTTTCATTTTGGATTTATAGGTGTCAAGTTTTCTCATTCTCTTCTCCATGATTGCGATCCTCTTGCGCGGGTCGGTTTCCGCATCGCTCACCACATTCCCGTACTCATCATGCTCATCTGAGTCCTCGTTATGCATGAGACCGCTTTGGCCGGGGAAAGCTCTCGGCGATATTCCGTCTTCCGTGATCAGATATCTCCTGTAGTTCTCCTCGTTGTCTGCTGCCCTTTTCCCATCATCCAGTTCGAACTCAAGCTCGAGGTCTGGAACAGTTTCAACATGTTCAGAAAGATAAAGATCAGACATAACGATCACAGGAGTCTGGTAAACCTGTGCGAGGTTCATCGCTTCTCTCGTCATGTAAAAGCATTCCTCAACAGTGCCTGGTGCAAGGATGATCCTTGGAAAATCGCCCTGAGAAGCTCCAAGGACAAGGTTAAGGTCACCCTGCTCGGTCTTGGTCGGAAGTCCTGTTGAAGGCCCGGACCTCTGAGATTCATAAACCACCAGGGGTATCTCCAGCATTCCTGCCATCCCCAGTGCTTCAACCATTAGAGAGAAGCCTCCACCGGATGAACCAGTCATGGCCCTCACTCCTGCGTAGTTAGCGCCGATGGCCATGGTGATTGCGGAAATCTCGTCTTCGGGAATCTTTACGAACACATCGTACTTGCTTGAGTGGGCAGCGAGAAAATGAAGGCAGGAAGATGCTGGTGTCATCGGGTACGCTATGTACATCTTCAGTCCACCGCTTACGGCTCCAAGACCTACGGCCTCCCCACCGTTGATCAGGACTCTCTTCTTGCCTGAGTAAGTCACTTTCTTGGAGACTGGCTTGTAATGCTCGACATAATAATCATATCCCTCCCGTGCTGCGTTAACGTTCTGGTCTGCTACTGCACCCTTGTTTCCAAACGTGTCTTTGATAACCTCTGCAAGAACATCAAATTCTATTCCAAGAGAAGCAACTGCGGCCCCTATCGCAACAGTGTTTTTCACCAGGCTTACCTTGCTGTGCTTTGACGCGATCCCGGAAAGCGGCATCTTGCAGTATGTTACGTTTCTTTCCTGTGAGGGTGAGATAGATTCGTCAAAAATCGCTATTCCATCAAGGGGGGATGCCCCTCCTTCATTTATCTCTGGGTTGGTGTGCCTCTCAAGTCCATCCCTGTTAAGTGCTACAAGTACGTCAAGCCCGTCACCCTGCGACCTGACAGGATTATGCGAGGCCCTGATCTGGTACCAACTCTGACCGCCCCTCACGATATCCTGATAGTAGTTATATGTGACAACGTTCAACCCGGATCTGGAAAATGTCTTGGAAAAGATGAGCCCGGCAGACTGGACTCCATCGCCAGCCGCACCTGCTACCCTCACGATAATCTCATTTTCATCCATTTCCAGTTATCGATTTTATTTATAAAAGGTTGTTAGCCATTTACGTTTTATATATCCCAGCGATTGAGAAACATGCCTCGAATTGAGAAGGACGTAATCGGTGAAGTGGAACTTCCGGACAGTGCATACTACGGCATAAACACCATGAGGGCTATTGACAATTTCAGGATTTCAGGCATTGTGGCAGATTCAGATCACATAAACTCAATCGTGACCATCAAGAGATCCGCAGCCATAGCTAACAACAAGGGTGGGAAGCTCCCGCCTGACAAGGAAGAATTCATAGTCAAGGCTGCAGACAAGATCATATCCGGTTCCTTGCATGACAATTTCCGGATTGACGTTTTCCAGGCTGGTGCTGGAACGTCCTTCAACATGAACTCCAACGAAGTTCTTGCCAACTTGGCCCTTGAGTTGGCAGGCAAGAACAAGGGCGATTATTCGTACATTCACCCCAACGATCATGTCAACATGAGTCAGTCTACAAACGATGTATACCCCACCATGATCAGGATCACCGCAGTGAAGAAATTCGCGAAGTTCAGGGAACAGGTAAAGAAGTTAAGTGAATCGTTTGAGTCAAAGGCAAAGGAGTTCGAAAGGACGGTGAAGCCAGGAAGGACGCACCTTCAGGACGCTGCCCCGGTAACCCTTGGCCTGGAGTTCAGCGCATGGGCCTATACCATGAAAAGGGCAATTAACGAGATAGATTCCGCTGTTGATTACCTCCTCGATCTCAACATCGGGGGCACCGCGGTTGGAACAGGCATAAACACGGCTCCTGATTTCCAGAAGAATGTCGTCGCGGAGCTTTCGAAATTCACCGGTTTCGCATTCAGGCAGTCGAGGAATCTTCCCGGGATAATGGAGTTCATGAGCGATTTCTGCAGGGGAATGAATGCTGTTGCCAATGTTGCTGTCGACCTGAACAAGATTTCCAACGATTCCAGGCTTATGTATTCTGGACCTGGGGCAGGACTTCATGAGATCAGGATCCCGGCAGTCCAGCAGGGCTCGTCCATTATGCCAGGAAAGATCAATCCGTCCATAGCCGAAGCCATGAACATGATCTGCCATTCAGTACTTGGTGCACAGCAGGCAGTCAACATTTCGGCGCAGGCGGGTCAGTTCGAATTGAACGTCATGATGCCGCACATAGATTATGAACTGAACAGGTCACTCGACATACTCACCAATGGGATTTCAATGTTCAGGGAGAAACTCATCGACGGGATACAGGCTGACACTGCATCATGTCTCGAGCACATGTCCAAGAGCTTTGGCTCTGCAGCACTGCTGAACCCGTACCTTGGATATGACAATGTCGCAAAGATTGTGCAGGAGGCACTTCACACTGGCAAGAGCATCAAGTCGCTTGCTCTAGCCACCGGGAAGGTTACTCCTGAGCAGTTTGATGAAATAATGGCCTCCGGCGTACCGGAGTAATCATATCCTGCCTGAATCCGAGCCGTAGATCTTCCTGTAAAGGAGTTCCCTTGGCTTCAGGCCTCCAAATATCATCTTCATTGCCATGGCGTCCCTGTAGAACTTCTCAATGCCGAAGGACTCAAAGTACCCATAGCCGCCGTGATACTGTACCGAAGTTCTTGCTGAGTTCAGAGCAAGTTCAAGGGATGCGTGTCTCAGTACCTCGGAGTTCTCCTCCCTGCGTTCTGAGTCTAGGCTGTGCTTCACCAGGTCTATTTCCCCTTTCATGTTAGTGACTGCAGCAGCGACGGGACCAAAGTCCTTAAGGGGAGTGTTGAAGACCTTCCGCACCTTTGTGTACTCCAGTGTCTTTTCTATGGCCCCTTCAGCTATTCCGAGCGCCATTGCCGTTATTTCCAGGTTGACCTGCTTGAGGAATATCTCTTCCAGTTTGCCCTTGCCCAGGTCTTCATACTGACTGTTCTTTGTCTCTACCCCGCCCCATGTTATTGCACGGAAACCAAGTGGCTTTTGTATTTTCCTCACATTGATCTTATCCTTGACCAGTAAAGTTCTTCCGGACTGGTCTGTCATCAGGAGAAAATCTGAAGAGCCTCCAGCAGCGATTGGAACATCCGATGTGATCGTTGTTTCGGTGGAGTGGGAGCTTATCCTGGAGAACTCCGAAGGTATTGCCGTCATAAATGAAATTTCCCCTCTGCCTGCCCTCTTCAGCAGTTCAATTCCATCCTCGAAATGCGACAAGACCCTCCCAGCTACAGAGTTGAGGAAGAACATCTCCATCGCGATGGATGGTTCAGCCTTGGCAAATTCCTCAAGAACCGCAATATAGGACTCTGCGTCCATTCCGGTTCCCCCGGCCTCAGCAGGCAATTTCAGGTTCAGGAAGCCCTGCTCGCCGAGTTTCTTCCTGAGATCCGGGGTGATCCCGGACTTCTCCAGTCCATTCTCTCCGGATGGCACATTCTTGTTTACAAACTCCATTACACTTGTCCTAAGTATTTCAGTTATCTCGGAACTCATGGCTTCTCACCCTTCAGCATATTTCTGGCGATAATCAGCTTCTCGATCTCACTGGTCCCTTCCCAGATCTCAAGAATCTTTGCATCCCTGAAAAACCTCTCAAGATCGCTGTCAATACCATCTATCCCTGCTATTTCAAGAGCTTTCTCCGTCACGAACACGGCGGTTTCCCCTGCGTACTGCTTTGCCATGCTGGTCAGCGATGGTATGGGCTCGTAACTGAAAAGGTGGGACGCGGCCTCGTATGTCATCAGTCTTGTTGCCTTGATCCTGGTCGCCATTTCAGCAAGGGCGAATTGTACCTCTTCCCTGCTTGAATACTCCTCCCCGCGGCTCTTGACCAGGTCCATTGCCCTGTCGAATGCTCCCTGCGCGACTCCGATTCCCTGGGCAGCGACAAATATCCTGCTTATGTTGAAGAATGTCATGATATAGTAGAACCCTTTTCCCTCCTCTCCCACAAGGTTTTCCTCCGGGACTTCAAGGTTCTCGAACAGGATCTCGGAGGTCGTTGTAGATCTTACCCCAAGCTTCCCGGTAAGCTTGTTAGCGCTGAACCCTTTACTGTTTGTATCCACGACAAGAACACTCAGACCGTGATGCCGCTTGGCCTCCTTTGAGGAAGTTCGTACAAGCGTTATGAAGAAATCAGCGAGGTTGCCGTTTGAAATGAACATCTTGGAGCCGTTAACCACATAATGCCCATCTTTCTTCTCAGCCCTGGTACTGGCCCCTGCCACGTCGCTTCCTCCGCTGGGTTCTGTCACTGCAAGTCCCATGATTGCCTTGCCGCTGTTAATTCTGGACAGGTACTTTTCCTTCAGATGGTCAGACCCGAACAGCATTATAACTTCTGCACCGAAGTATGGTATTGTGACTGATATTCCAAGTCCCGGATCTATGGAGCAAAGTTCCTCTATGGAAATAAGGACCTTCCACGGATCGTCATAGCTGACCAGTCCATTCTTGTAAGTCAGTTCCCTCAGTTCATCGGGATACTTTTCATTAATGTCCGAATCCCTGATTCTCTGCTTCGTAAACTCTTTCTTCCCAAACTCTCTTACCTTCTTCCTGAATTCTTCATGTTCTTCCGAAAACTTGAAATCCATATCTTACACCCTCTCAAGAAGCATCGTATAGCCCTGGCCGCCACCCACGCACAGCGTTGCAGCTCCAAGGTTCTTTCCGTCTTCCTTCAGTGATCTGCACAGAGTACCCGCTAGTCTTGCACCACTTGCCCCAAGTGGATGCCCGATGGAGATTGCTCCTCCCCTCGTGTTTACCTTCTCTTCTGGAATGCCGAGCTCCTTCATCGCATTGAGAACTACGACTGCAAAGGCTTCATTTATTTCGAAAAGGTCAATGTCCTCGATGCTCAAACCGCTCTTCTGCAAAGCCCTTCTAGTGGCCGGTACCGGTCCTTCCCCCATTATTGAGGGCTCAACAGCTGCCCAGCCGAATCCTCTAACTTTTGCCAGTGGTTGTATCCCTGTTTCCCTGACCTTCTTACCTGACATCAACATTACAAGCGAAGCCCCGGCGTTTAGCGGAGATGAGTTGCCTGCCGTGATACGGCCGCCGGCCTTGAAGGCGGGAGGGAGACTTGAGATCTTTTCAAGTGTCGTGTCCCCCCTTATGCTTTGATCCCTGTCTATAGTGACTTCCTTGCCCTCATATTCTACGTTCATTGGGAGAATCTCATCCCTGAAGTATCCCCTCTCCTGTGCTTTTGATGCAAGAGAGTGGCTCCTGACGGAATACCTGTCCATTTCATCCCTCTGTATCCCCTTAAGGTCTGCCAGCTTCTCTGCAGTAAGACCCATAGAATAACCAACATTCATCTCGTACTTCATGTACTCTGGCCGGACTAGTAGCTTGATGTTTGGCTTCACATGTGGGTTGTCAGATAATGGGACATGCGTCATGTGCTCCATCCCTCCGGCCATTACAATGTCTGAATTCCCCGTCTGTATTTCCATTGCAGCAATGGAGATCGCATTCAGCGAAGATGAGCAGGCCCTGTCCATGCCCATTCCTGGTACTGAGACGGGAAGTCTTGAAAGCAGCACCGGGTGTCTGCCACCATACGTCCAGTTTTCGTCAGCCTGTATGGCACAGCCTGTGATTACATCATTAACCTCTTCTCCCTTCACCCCCGTAGCTTCAATCGAATCGTTTATCAACCTCGCAAGGGCTTCATCCATTCTAAGTCCATTGAAAACATCCCTCTCCGGGTCCTTAGGCCTAGATCTTGAAAACGGGCTCCTCTTATAGTACACTATATATGCATCTTCGTCAACCATTGCAGCAGATCCTCCGTCGACACCCCCGACTGTTCTATGCTGAATTGGGCGATCCAGTTCCCCTTTGTAATTACAGGTTAGACGTCCACCGGATGGCTTTCGGGATAGAGACCGTCCAACAGCATGGTAATCAGAGTTGTGCTCTCTAATCTCATTTGGCTATATTTATTGTTTTTTTGGATCATGCTTCGTACTTCGACGTCCCATTGTGGGATCGACTGTGTCAGGGCCGAATCATACAGCCCTGAGCGTCAATTAGCTGCCTTTATCTGTTCGTAAGTCCTTGCGTTGATCTCAAGGAGTTCCAATCCCTTGGCGAGTCCCATTGATACCTTAGGGTTCTTCAGGGAATCCGAAAGCTTGAGCGCGTCGTTCCTCCTCGTGGCCCCAAGCGTTGAGATGGAGAGTTCGACAAGTCTAGATCCCTGGATTCCTCCCACAAATATCTCGCTGACCCGCGATACAATTCCCGGAATTCTCTTGAAGAGCTCGTCCCGGTTGTATGGGTTTGCTATTGCCTGTACGTAGTAGTATGTAGCGATGTCCTGCTTCTTGATCTTTCCTTCTTCTATGTGTTTCGCGACATTGTCCATCGCATCTGGCATGTCTATCCAGCCCAGCGCACTGATGATCTTTGTTCTATCCTCGTCGTTGTCCAGCGATTCCAAAACCTGCATCATCCTTTCCATGTTCTTTTCACTCCTTGCATATGCAAGCGCAATGGAAAGCCTCAGATCCGGGTTAACAGATTCAAATCTCTCAAATTCCACCGCAATCGTTCTTGCAAATTCCATGTCGAGAGTAGCAAGCCTCGACATGATCTTCCCTTCAAGATCCCTGTATTTCCCATCTGTTTCAGCAAGTTTCTTTATATTTGGGAGTGCAGTCTTGAGGTAGCTCACTGCGAAATCCCTGATCTCGCTGATATCAGGATACAGGACTGAAAGGTGGAAAAGTTGATCTGCGGCTATAAGGTAAGGCATCTTGTATTGTGAGCCTTGAGTTGCGTTTACCACTGAGAGATAGGTTTTCAAATTTACCCTTCCGCTCTGGAGAAATGCGTAGAAGTCAGAAACAATCCCCCACTGCTCGAATTCCGACATACCCCTGACCCTGGATAGCGTGATCTCCATTGGTTCATCGTAGAATATCCTGTAGAATCCCTTCCTCTCAGGATTGATTACGAAATCGCCATTGGCCTCAATGGAAGTTTCCCTGCCTTCGAAGAGGTGATACTTTGATTCGTCGCCAACCCTAATCTCCACGGGAATTGGCCACGGCATTTCCTCTGATTTCCCTCCAAGAAGGAACCTTTCCTGGATCAGTTTCAGGGAATTCCCCTCTCTCCTGACTGTCACAACGGGATACCCTTCTCTCTTTATCCAGGCGCTCATTATTCTTCCCACCTCCAGTCCTGATGCTTTCTCCACTTCCTCCCAAAGATCCCTGCCTTCAGCGTTGCCATATTTGTGCTTTGCCAGATAGCTCCTTATACCATTTCTGAAATTATCAGCCCCCACATATGCCTCAAACATCCTCAGAATGGAAGATCCTTTTCCATAACTGATTTCATCAAAAATCTGGGAGATAGTGTCAGGGTCTGTCACGTCGACGTCTATGGGATGCGAGCTTTGAAGAGAGTCTCCAAGGAGTGCAGGACCTTGCCTGAGCTCGAAATAGTACTCGAACGGGTTCCACTCGGGAAAGTAGTGGTCTGTTGCCTTAACACCCATAAAAGTGGCAAAACTTTCGTTCAGCCATAGGTCATTCCACCATTTCATTGTAACTAGATCGCCAAACCACTGATGCGTTATCTCGTGTGCGATTATCTCGGCAGTTCTCTCCGTGAGCCTGAAACTGGTGTTCTTGTTTGTGAGCACATACATTTCCCTGAATGTTATGGCCCCCCAGTTTTCCATTGCTCCCGCAGCAAATTGTGGCACTGCAATCAGGTCCATCTTGGGGAGTGCGTAGTCAATACCAAAGTACTCATTGAAGTATGCAACACATTTCTTGGCAACATCGACGGGATATGATGACGTGGGAGGGACTGTACTGAGCGATACCAGAGAATAACTCACCCGGCCGTCCGTTCCATCTAGCCTGGAGAATTTCCCTATCCCAATGTAGAGCAGGTAAGTTGACATCACAGGGGTCCTGCCGAAAATCACCTTCTTCCTTCCCCCATCAATCTTCTCTTCCTTTTCTGGAAGCATGTTTGAAATTGCCTCCAGATCCGCAGGTATGTTGATTTCCAGCGTAAACTCAGCCTTTGCGTCAGGTTTGTCAATGCATGGAAAAGTACGTCTTGCACCTGTAGACTCAAACTGTGTGGTGAGCATTTCGTCGCCGAGCGTGTTTCTGGCGAGGTAGAATCCTCTGAGGGTGTTCGAGATCTCCGCGCTGAACTCAATCTCAATTGACTTCTTTCCAGCGATCTTGTCTTCCACCCTGAGTGACCCGGCCTCTTTGTTCAGGTTGAATCCTGTTTCCTCTCCATTAACCTTCACGGAGTGAATGTCAAGATTTACGCTATCCAGTTCAACCCCGTCGCTATCTGACTCAAGAATTACCTTTTCAGAACCCCTGTACTTCTTTCCCGCAAAATCTATATCAAGAGATATAAAATAACTGAGAACTTTCATGTTGTCGATTTTCAGAATATTCCGCGGATATATAGCGATGTGGTAGCATTGTTTCATGGCAATAACTTGATACCCCATAATCCTGGTATCCAGGGATTCCCGAAGCGTTTTCCGTGAAAGCTGGCTTCAGCAATAACCTAATATGTGAGGTGTCCAATTATTGAGCCCGCCTGAAATCAAGAAGTTGATGACCTATGGCAGATAAAATGTCTCTGTTACTGGTGTCTGGAACTGCTGACAAGCTCATGGCAGGAAGCATAATCGCTAGCGGTGGAGTTGCGAATGGCATGGATATTGACATCTTTGTCAGTTTCTGGGGGCTGATGGAAATGAAGAAAGATGCCCCTCCAAATATGAAGTTGAGCTTTGAGGGCAAGGACATGGCTGACCAGATCTTTGCAGTAATGAAGGAGAAGAAGGTACCGGGATGGAAGGAAATGCTGAGACAGGCCAAGGATGTCGGGAACATCAAGGTCTACGCTTGTGCAATGTTTGCCGATCTCATGGGGCTAAAGAAGGAAGACCTCGATCCCATGGTGGACAGCATAATTGGAGTGTCAGAATTTGTTGACATGGCAAAAGATTCTAAGGTGACCCTGTTTATATGAGGTGAAAGAAATGGCTGAAGAAATAAAAGCGGACAAGGTAGTAGATGCAAGGGGCAGTTTCTGCCCCGGACCACTTATGGAACTGATAAAGGCGTACAAGGAAGCGAAGGCTGGCGATGTGATAAGCGTCTATTCCACAGACAACGGAACCAAGACGGATGCGCCTGCCTGGATCAAGAAGTCTGGGAACGAGTTGATTAAGATAATCGATCGAAACGGATACGTAGAGATCGTGATGAAAAAGGTAAGGTAGTGTGAGTTTTGCTAGCTGCTAAAAAGGTCGTGATACTTGGTGACGGCGCAGCTGGAACCATAATGGCAAACAAGCTGCGCATGCTTACGCACTCCAGCGAAACCAGGATCGTAGTCATAGGAAATTCCAAGAAACACTATTTCAAGCCTGATGGCGTGCATATCCCCTTCAAACTGAAGAGGTACCAGAACAGCGTGAAACCCACGAGGTTCCTGTTCAACTATGGCGTTGAGTACATATTCGACGAGGCAACGGGAATTGATGTTTCCCAGAGAACCGTTCGGCTCAAATCTGGCAACAGCACATCCTACGATTATCTCATAATTGCAACTGGGGACAGGTTCGATTACAATGAAATTCCAGGTTACATAGGTGAGGCGAGACACTTCTACGACCTTCAGCATTCGTTGGAACTCGCTAACATTCTGGATTCCTTCAATGGAGGGAAGATCGTCATTGGTCCGTCCAGTATACCGTACCAGTGCCCTCCGGCCCCTTACGAGTTCACTTTCCTGCTTGACAAGTACCTCAGGGACAGGGGGATAAGGGATAAAACGGAAATCCACTATACATTCCCCCTCAACAGGGTCTTCACCATGGAGAATGTCGCAAACTTTGTCAACAGGCTGTTTGACGAGAGAGGAATCATTACGCACACCCTCTTCAACGTTGAGTCGATCAATGGCCTCAATAAGACTGTCACTTCAATCGAGGGAGAGGACGTGAAGTATGACCTGCTCATCATGGTGCCACCTCACAAGGGGCAGAAGATGATCACAGATTCTGAGCTCGCTGGCCCAAGCGGATACATAGACGTTGACAGGCATAAGTTGAGCTACAAGGATTACGACGATGTGTTTGCAATCGGTGACGCGACCAACCTTCCGATATCAAAGGCTGGAGCAACCGCTCATTTTGAGTCGGAGTATCTTGCAAACCGAATAGCTCACGAGATTTCTGGAAACGTGTACGACGAGACTTACAACGGAGAAGTGGCGTGCACGACGATCACGGGTGCAGGGAAGGCAATGACCCTGTACTTCTCGTATGACAGACCCCCAAGGGCCGAGTTCCAGAGCAAGATGGATTACCTGTTGAAGTGGACCTCTGCAGACACCTATTTTTCAGGGATGCTCAGGGGGATAATGTGAGGTGAAAGAAATGAATGACGATTCTGTGGAAATCATGAAAGAGGAGAATATTGACGAGATGGCAAGGATGCTTGGAGAACTTGAGGAAAACGCGGACATATTCAAGTCGTTGCTCGACATCCTAAAGAGGCTCAAGAAAGCAGGTGTCGTGGGGTTCCTTGACAACCTGTCAAAGGACTTTATGCCCACTGATGTGGAATTTCTTGGAAAATTTTTCACTTCAAGGGAGTTCAGTACCGCCACGATAAAGGCGGGCAACACGATGATAGCCATGCTTTACACCCTCTTGAGTGAACAGAATTCTGACCTTGTCAAGTTGCTCCTTTACAACGCGGAGGGTTTCTCTGAAGCGATCATTGACGGTGCCAAGAATCCAAGGAAGATGTCCCTGCTTTCCCTTTATTCAATGATCAAAGACCCTGATGTGGCCTCCGGGATGACTGCCCTTCTCAACGCATTGAAGGTGCTTGGGAAGGTAATAAACGAGAAGATGTGATCGTTATTTATGCAGACCTAACTCCTTTTGTCCTTCCCGCAACGTATTTATCCTGTGTTAAAAATCAAGGGAAGGTCTCATGATATATCTCTTCTCACTAATTCTGATTATAGGCATCGTTGCTTCAGTGATTCTATTCTTCTACTCACTTTATGAATATGCCTGGAACATGCTTAAGATCCCGTTGAAGAAGCCAAGAATGAAACTGCAGGTCCTCAGAAGGGTCTACACAGTCATAAAGAATGTACTGTTCCAGCGCAAATTGTTCAAGGACCCCAGCGGAGGTGTAATGCATGCCCTCATGTTCTGGGGTTTTGTTGCATTCGGGGCATATTCTCTTGACTTTCTCGCAACGGGCGCTGACCCGTCGTTCAGGTTCTTCCTTTCGGGTATTGTGGAAGAGGCTGCATTCTTCACAGTGGATCTTTTCGCGGTTATTGTGCTAGTGGATGTGTTTTACTCCATCCTCAGGAGATGGGTCATCAAGGTCCCGAGGTACCAGGGATATAACGGGTTTGAGGCATGGTTCATCCTGCTGCTTATTGGTACCCTGATGGTATCATACTACATTCTCGGCATCCTCAGGCTGCAGGGTTATACCGCTGGAATTCCTGGATCAATAATGGGAGGATTGCCTGCTTCTGCTACCCCTGTGACAGCGTTTCTCTCTTCGATTTTTGTTGTTCCCGCAAGCTATGCCCTGGGTATTTACTGGTCTGTGTGGTCAATACATGCACTGGACTTCCTGGTGTTTCTTGTTTACATACCAAGGTCAAAACATCTCCACCTCGTAGCTGCCCCGCTGAATGTATTACTCTATGATTACAAACCCAGGGGAGAGCTTACGGTGGTTGATTTCGAGAAGGAGACTAGATTCGGGGCCACGGATGTCCGAGACTTTACGTGGAAGGACTATCTTGACTTTTACTCATGCACGGAATGCGGCAGGTGTACTTTTAACTGCCCCGCGTTTCTCACCGGGAAGACGCTTTCACCAAGGGACATCATATGGGATCTGAGAGAAACACTCATAGCCCAGGGAAGAAATTTGAGGAGGAGCGGTGAAAATCCATCAGAGTCTCAGCAACTCACGAGCGTGATTGGTGACCCGATACAGGAGGAGGATCTATGGTCATGTACCACCTGTGGCGCTTGCGTTGAGCAATGCCCCGTAATGATTGACCATGTCGACAAGATAGTTGACATGAGGAGATCACTTGTCCTTAACCAGGGAAAGGCGCCGAAGGAAGCCCTGGACTTGTTCCGGAACATTGAGTCATACTCAAGCCCCTGGGCATACGACCCGTCCACAAGGGGAGACTGGGCCAACGGGCTTGATGTTGTTGACCTGTCAAAGACGCCCGATGCCCCGTTCGACTACCTCTACTGGGTGGGGTGCGTGGGGAGTTATGACCCCAGGAACCAGGAAATCTCAAAGGCTGTTGTGAAAGTACTTAAGAGCGCCGGAGTAAAGTTTGCAATTCTGGGATCTGAAGAAAAGTGCACTGGAGACCCCGCCCGAAGAGCTGGCAACGAATACCTGGCGCAGACCATGATACAGCAGAACATGTCAACCCTCAATGGCAAGAATGTCAAGAAGGTAATCACGAACTGCCCCCACTGTTTCAACTCCTTCAAGAATGACTACAAGGCTTTTGGCCTGGAACTGGAAGTCCACCACCACACCGAATTCATTGATAGCCTTGTGAAAGAGGGAAAAGTAAAGATCGCCTCGAATGATCAGGACAAGGATGAAAAATACACATTCCACGATTCATGCTATCTTGGAAGATACAACAACATTTTCCAGCAACCAAGAGACGTAATCGGGAACTTCGCCGTAAACTACCAGGAACTTGAAATGGCCAAGACCAAGGGATTCTGTTGTGGTGCTGGCGGAGGGAGGCTTTTTATGGACGAGAAAGTTGGGCAGAAAGTATCCCACAAGAGGATAGAGATGGCGGAAAAGGTCAACGCAACCACCGTAGTCACCGCCTGCCCTTACTGCATGACCATGTTGGATGATGCACGAAAAGTCAAGAACCTTGAAGACAAGATGAAGATCAAGGACCTTGCAGAACTTGTTTCTGAGAGGCTTTCCAAGTAAGTTCCTAAAAGTACATGGAGAGGAAACGGACTTTGCCTCCTCTCTCTTGAATTTCCTTACTGTCCAGATTTTATGGCTTCAACCAGTTTTGGTACTATCTGGAAAAGGTCCCCCACAATGCCGTAATCTGCCTCCTCAAAAATTGGGGCAGCCTTGTCCTTGTTTATTGCAACCACAGTCTTGGAACCGCGCATACCGGCTATGTGCTGTATCTGCCCTGATATCCCCAGTGCTATGTACACCCTGGGCCTTACTTTCTTTCCTGATAGACCGACCTGCCTGTCCTCTGACAGCCAGTGGTAATCCAGGCAAATTGGCCTTGAACCAGCAAGCTCTCCCCTGACTGCTTCCACAAGGGGGTTCACCTTCTCGATATTCTCCTGCTTGCCTATCCCCCTTCCAATGCTTACAATGATTCCCGCTTTCTCCAGATCAACTGCGCCTGATGTCTTGTCCTCGGCGCCAATAAGGGTAATCCTGCTTGCAGGTGATTCTATTTCTGTCACAGTCCCTTCTTTCGCAGATGATTTCGGTTCTGATATTCCAGGCATTACCGTCAGAATCTTTGCGGTCGAAGATTCCTCCAGAACAGTTTTTCCTCCGTAGAAAAATCTCCTGGTGATTATTCTTCCCCCCTCTGTTCTGAATCCTGTGATCTCGCTTGCCACCTCAAACCCAAGGTCTTCAGACAACAGAGCGGCTACATCCCTGCCAATTGCAGTCGATCCGATAAAAATGTAGTCGTAGTCATTTTTCTTCTGTAGTTCCAGAATAGAGGCTGCAATTGACTCTGGGAACTGCCTCCCCTTAAGAGCGTATATATTACCGGCACAGTACTTCGCCACCCGGTATGGGTCCTTTCCGCTAGTAACAGAATCAGTTTCCATGGTGCCGGAAAGGAATGAATTGATCTGTATGCCGAGATCGTCCACGTCAGAGAATACCATCGCCTTCACTTGATCGCCTCCCTGATTGCCTTCGACACTTCGGGAATTCCTTTTTCCGGATCCTCAAATACAAGTTTCTTCCTCTCACTCTTCGGTGCAAGATTTGAGATTACCTGCACCTCCGAACTGCCAGAGATGGAAGTAGCCTCCATGTTTATGGGTTTCTTTCCAGCTTGCAGTATCTGCATTACAGGAGGCAGCCTTGGTTCATTTATCTCCTGTGTTACAGATATAACGAGTGGAGTTGCAGCTTCTGCAGTCAGGTTTTCGCTCTCCGTAGCCATGACGACTCTCGCCTTTCCCTCCTCCACGTCCACCTTTATAGCGTTTGAAAGTAGAGGCTCGCCCAGTATCTTGGCGATCTTTCCTGCCAGGAGCCCGGTGTAGGATTCTGCAGACTGGTTTCCCATCATAACAATGTCGTGTGGGATGGTCTTGATCTTCTCTGCAAGAACTTTGGCTGTCCTGGTGGGATCGTTTCGTTCATATCCAGTAATAATCAGTCCCTCATCCACGCCCATCGCGTAAGCCTCTTTCAACGCCGAAGAAGCCTTTTCAGTACCGAAACAGAGCCCGTATACCTTTCCTCCTTTCTTCTCCTTGATCCTCACGGCTTCCTCTATGGCATTCTTGCTCAGTGTTTCAAGTCTAAGCGGCAGGTTCTGTACCAGTGGTGACCCGGTCGAAGGGTCCGCTTTCAACAAGTCTATGTCTATAATCTGCTTGAACAGCACTATTATGTTAACTGGCATTTTGCTCTAACCCGGTATCCTGATTCGTGCAGTAGTTTTATTTTTTGTGCCAAAAACTTCAACCTTCGATCAGAATAATTTTTGCTGGTAAAGACTAGTGGTATTCTTCCACTCTTCCGACTGGCTGTTTGCCATTACTCCTCTCTTTCGCGCTTCTTCCAGGATACGTGTGCTGACGTCGCTCCACCACCTCGAATCATGGGAGAGAGAATTTCGATCAAACCCGGAAGCCACCATCATTGCCTCTGCCGAATGATAACTTGCGTAGCGGTCAAATATTATCCTGGAATTAAGGGCTCTAGATATCTCAACGATTCCGTTCACGGTTTCAGGATCGTCGTTGAATCCCCTCACGATTGGGCCATAAAATATCCATGAGTTTATTTTCTCATACGAAAGCTCCTCCAGGGCCCTCACCCTGGAATCTGGAGAAGGGGCCCCTGGTTCAAGCAAATCAGATTTATCCCTGGACAGGCAGGTGAGTGTTATCCCTACATCTGAATTACCCCTATAGCCTGAAAGAATATCCAGATCGCGACGGACCAGCGGTGATTTCGTCTGTACCGTAATCCTGAAACCGTTCTCAAGAAGCAACTTGATTGACTGGCGTGTGAGCCGATACTTGCCCTCAACTGGCTGGTATGCGTCGGTTATTGTGGAGATGCCCACAAGTCCCCTTGGCATCCTAACGACCTCCCTACCGAGAACGCTGGCAATGTTGGATCGGACAGCCACATGCTTTCCCCAACTCTCACGGGCCTCACGGTCGGATGTAAAGTCGACTGCGAAGCAGTATCTGCAGGCATGAAGACATCCCAGATAGGGGTTCAACGAATAGTCAAGCTCTGGCAGTCCTGATTTTGATAGGGCCCTGGCCGCCATGATCTCCTTTACCGAAATCATCATGAATACCTGTCAAGAGTCGGCATCACGTTGAGTTTGTGGACAAATGACCTACCTCTCCACCTCTCGCCTGGAACCTGGAAAAAGGTTTGCATATAACATAGGGCCTTGTCGTAATCGTCAAAGAGCATTGGTTTTGACTTGAACAGCTCCCTTATGTTTTCCCTGACATACCACACACCAACTGGCAGATCAAACCCCGGGTAGATTTCCCGCCAGACCATGGCCCTGGCCTGCCTTCCCTTGGAACTCAGGCTTTCCAGAAGGGCGAGTTTCGTGGAATAGTAACATCCCCCAATGTCAGGGTAAGTTTTCCTCCCTTCGTACGGCTCAGAGTCTATCATAACATTAGCGTAATCGGCAAACAGGTTCCATGTAGTCCCTGGAAACCATGCTTCTCCCCACTCATATGCCCAGTTTCCTGGAGAAAGAAGGGCTGCGAACAGGTTTCCGTTGACTTTTCTCACATACACTTCATAGTTGTTTACCCATGGATTTCTCTTGACTTCCTTGAGAATATTGTCAGAGACATTCTTGTCCACGGCAGTTATTGACCATCTGGTGGGAACAGCACGCCTGTTCTTTCCTATTCCAAGGGTTCCGGTACTGAGCATTCTTGATATTCTGGAAACGTCGATTCCCCTTTCGTAAAGATCCATCATGCCCTCTATGCTCAGTAGGTCCGTATCCCCGTAGATATACTCAACCCTCTTCTCAACCTTGACATTCCCCATGGAGAAGCCAATCATCTGGCCAGAGGGTCCCATTGGAGGAGAATGTTCGGAGAGCAGTATGTCTTTTCCACTGAGGTTCCTGTCCAGTTTGATCTCGACATCGACTGGTTTTTCAGCAAGTGACATCACCTGAAAATCGTGCAAGAACCCCGACGGCTCTGAAGCGTTCCTTACGTTTATTTCTGTTCCTCCCCTCAGAATTGAAAGCCTCATTGAAAGGAATTCTTCCAGATCAACTCCGAGCCAGGTCTTTGGATCTTCATAGCTGCCGGTTTCCCCGAATACTGGTGGCGTCCCCGGATAGATTTTCACCTTGGGATAACCGAATCTGCCCACGAACACGCTTGGTGGGGAGGAACCGTCTAGTGATTTGGAGTCATACGCGGTTACCTTCCTCTTGAACAGAGAAGTAACCATGACCGGGCAGTAAGATAGTCCGCACAACATTTTAGCCCCCCTGCACTTTATGCATAGTGATGGGGGAATCTGGTGTGAAGTGCGTATCTCCATTGATCTTGGAGCCACTAATCACTATACTATCTTTTCTTTATCAGACCAGGCCACTGATGCCAAGAATGTCGAAAAGCAGTTCAGCCAGTTTCTCACTGTTTTCCTGATCTAGGGAGAGAGCCTTTATCTCCACGCTGGCAACCTTCTTTGTACTGTCAAGGTACTCCTCAAAGCGGCTCAGTATGTCTGGAAGAATATCCCTGTCTGGAACACAGGCCGAGGTTACACCCGTCTTTGCACAGTAATAGAGGAACTTTGCAAGGTAGTGATCCATGAAGTTGAACCTCTTATCACCGATCATTACCTGCACAAACTCATCCTTCCTGAACATCATCGTGTCCCCTTCTGGTATCTCTATGTGCTCACCGTATGGCTCACCGTTCCAGAAATCAAGGGGAAATTTCTTCAGTCTAATGCCCCTGGATATCGACTCAGCCATTTCCTGAAGCATGCCGCTGTCCATAGCGCAACGGGACAGCAGTACCTCAGTGATAAATACGTTTAAGGTATTCTCACAGGATGACTCTTGCAGGTCTCCCCTCCACACTACTGGAAATCATCTGGGGGATCGTGCTCACATTTCTCAGGGTCTGGATAATTGTTGTTGTTTCGATGGCGATAAGCATGGTGATTGGGACTCTTGCCGCCAGAGTTCCTTCCGCCAGGGCGATAATCATCCCCGTTGTGGATGTTCTTGAGTCGATCCCCGTGGTTGCATTCTTCCCCATAGTACTTGTCTTCTTCCTGGAAGACGTTGGAGGAGGCCTGGGTCTTGAACTCTCCGTGGACTTCCTCATACTCACTGCCACCCTGTGGAACATGATACTTGGAGCGTTTGAGGGAGTTCGCACAGTTCCAGAGGAGTGCCTCAATATACAGAATGCCTACAGAATTGGATTGTTATCGAGGATACGACACATATATTTTCCGTCTGCCTACCCAAAGGTCGTTTCGAATATATCGCCCTCGTTTAACAGTGCACTTTTCTACATAACCCTCTCGGAGGTCATTCAGATAGGAAGCAAGAGCTACGGAGTCTTTGGAATAGGTTCCCTTTCAGTACAGTACTCCTCGGCAGGAAACATTGCAGGCATAGAGTTGCTCATAGGCATACTGGTTTTATTCATAGTGGCAAACTACTACTTCATCATTGATCCATGGATAAGGAGTTCGCAGTCCTACACATTTGACATGGAAGTAAAGTCTACCGAAAGGCAGAATGCCAGGATCATAAACACGTTCGTCAGTTCCATAAGATACTCCACAAACCAGGTAGTACGAACTGGAGGAATGGTGGCTTCTGCCCTGGGAAGACGCAAACGAACTCGGGCTAAACCTGAGAGGCAGCCAAGACTTACGGAGCGCCAGCTGAATTTCATTGTTGGGATAATCCTGACAGCGGCGCTCTTGGTTGCAGCTTCTGCGATACTTGAAGCGGGTTTTTACAGTGCCATATTTCTCTATCTTGTGACGCCTGCATTTCTGGCGGAATCTGCAGTAGCCCTTGCTTATGACATGGGAAGAATAGCTATCGTTTACGTCATCACCCTGATAACCATGGTTCCCCTCGCAATCGTGCTTGGAACGAGAAAGCGTGCAGGGAGAGTGTTTGCTTCAGCCATTCAAACAATCTACTCGATTCCTGCACCAATATTTCTCCCCATCCTGCTGATTACTTTGCTTCCATTCATTGCTGCTTCAATTGGAGAGGGATTCGCAATGGAAATCATAGTCATCATAATCACATTTCTTTCATCAGCTTCATACATATTCTTCAACGTGTACGGGGCAGTGCAGACAATCCCTTCTGAATTAGGAATGGCCGCCGAAGCTTACTCAATAAGGGGGTGGAAGAGATTCACAAAGATTACTCTTCCTGCGGTATTTCCAAGTCTCGTTACAGGATCAGTAGCGTCGATTGGCTCCTACTGGGGAGGTCTTCTGGTAGCCGAATATGTACTATTCTCAGGGCATGAGTACTCTGTCAGTAACGGCCTAATGCTGAATCTTGACATGGCCTTGGCTAAGGGAGGTCCCTATCTCCTGTATGCCGATGCGATCGACATGTTCCTTGTTGTGATAATTGTCATTTTCTCCTTCCTGGTCACGCTTCGGGCTTACAATATTGCACAGAAGAGATTCTCGATCAATGTGTGACAGTTAACGGTTAAATAAGGAGTCTATCATTTCCCTATGTGAAAGCTACCCCTGCGAATGAAATGCTCAATTTTGATTATGAGATGGTGATCTCCAGGAGCCTGGAAAAGGAACTTGCATTTCTTAAGGAGATAGAGTTTTCCATACCTTTGGTGTTTTTTGCCAGGCAGAGAGTTGCATACCTGAAGTTTCACAGGGATGATGAATCGGCGGAGAACCTGATCAGGAGCATCAGGGCAAGTGGCCTGGAGTTCAAGTCTTCAGGGGGATTTTACTGGACAAGATTAAGCAAGCAGGAAATTCCCCAGTTTGACCTCAAGATAGGCCAGGATATGGCTTCAATTCCCGGGGTTGTGGGTGATGCTTTCCTTCTGGTAAACTCAGGGGCAATGAGGTGGAGAGTGCGTTTCCCCGTGGAGTCCCTGAAGGATGTGAATAGCATCATGATGTCAAGGCTTAGGTCCCAAACGGCCAAACCAACATCCCTGGATTATCTTGGGGAGCCTAGATCTGAGAGGGATTACCTTGCAGGATATCACCTCAATCGGCACCTGGTCAAGATAGTGATGATTCAGAGGAACTCAGCTGAATATATGGGGAAGGACCCATACTTTATGCACCCATTCCGGAAGGAATTGAAAGATATTCCGCGATTGGGGGAAACGCTGAGCGAAGTGACATTTTCAAGGGGGGCGATCGACCCCGCAGACCTGGGTGACAATAAACAAGTGATCAGGAAGGGAGCCGTCACAATAACAGAAGGAGAATGTTCATCGCTTCTGCCTGACTATTTTGCAGGAAAGGAAATGATAGACGGAATAACACCGCTGTATTTCACAGACACCTTTGATGGCGAGGTGGAGAGGCATACATGGCTTGCCGAAAGCCAGTATGTTCGGGAAATAGTTTCACGGTATACCAGAATAAACTCAGAAAACAGGTTCGGCTCAAAATTCATCCTTCAGGAAGTCTCTGATTTTCCTCTGTGAATTTATTGCTTTGAACTTTCCAGTTCCCTGAAGATCTCTTCGTATGGGTTTTCTTCACCTGATGTTTCTTCAGAGTATGAGGCAGCTTTGAAGATGTTATCTTTCTTGTATGTCCACTGGTTAACGCGCCAGGATTTCCCTTTTATAATGCTGACTTCCTCCCTGTGGGCCTCCAGAAGACCAAATTCCTCGAGATTGTAGAAAACGTCCCTTTCCGATGCGGAAAGAACGTTGTCGAGAACATAATCCTCGTAACCAAAGAAAGAAAGGAGAAAATCCGAAAGATCCTTGATATCCTTGATACCCATGCCTCTCTTTCCATACACATTTTCCAGAGCGGCAATAAGCATTTCCCTGGTCATTACGGGCAATGTACTCAGTCAAGCATTGTTAGTAGTTCTTTAACATTTTGGTCTGCAGTTGGAATGAGGGGGGCAATGTACCCTGATAGGGACTCCTGAATGTTATCCGGTCTCTATAAACAAAGCCCTGACATTCTCAAGTGCCTCAATGGAAAATCCCGCGTCGACCGTTACCGTGGAACCCTGGCGACACAATGTGCCGTCCCTGCCGGGAATGAGACAACTACCCTCATCTATCTTCAGGATCCCTTTCCTCTTTGAGCCGATGTTCGCAATCTCCCGTTCTTTTACGTAAAGTTCTATGACCTTTACAGATTTGCCTTCAGTGTGTGACTTCATGAACCCCCATGGATGATCCTTGCGCCCTGCATATTCCTCCCTTGCAAGTTCCACTTCCTTTTCACTGTCGATGCCTATCCAGAAACTCTCTTCCCTGTAGGCACCCATTTCTCCCCTCTTTACTATCTCTGGGAATGCGGACTTCTCAAGGTCTTTGTTGTGGTACTTTTGACCAAAGTACTCAAACGCAGATTGTTTTATATAATAAATCCCGGCATTTATATAATAGCTCAACAGGGGTTTCTCAACAAATGATGTTATGGAATTTCCGGAGAACTCGACTATGCCATATGGGCTTCTCATCCTCACGATGCACATGATCATCTTTTGCTGAAGTCTCTGTGAATATCTGGCGAACTCCCTGTAATTGATGTCACTTACCGTGTCGCCGTTTCTCAGTACAATATCTTCATCCATTCTGACGCTGAGAAGGTTGTTTAGAGAGAACAATGTTCCCATGGGCTTTTCCTCCTTCAGGTAATGCATATTCATCCCCAGGTAGCTATCTCCAAACGTCTCTTCGATCTTTTCTCCCCTGTACCCGGAGAGAATGTAAACATCCCTTATTCCCATGACAGAGAAGTCAAAGAGCTGCCTGTGGAGAATTGTAACACCTTCGCTGATCTGTATGAGCCCTTTGGGAGTGTCAGGAGAGAAAGACCTCATCCTCTTCCCAAAACCTCCGGCTAGTATCGCCCCGATCATCAGAACCGTTATCAGTCTATTTTTATATTACTTATTGCACAGGTATGTAACTCTTGCAAGATCTTATCCTGTAAAGTTAACTACTCAAGGCCTAAAATAAAGGGTATCAGGTAGTCCACAGTGGTTGTGACACAAGAAATAAATATAACATGATATTCCGCATTCATATATCTGTGATTTTTCCTTAGGTGGCAGCCTTGTATGGGGCCATCCTTAACGGAAGCACCAGCAAACTGGCATGCACGCGGGTGAAGGGCTTGCGGCTGCAGGTTTCTGTGCATTCCTGTAAACAGGCGCGAGAAATGGTGAACTTAATGGTTGAAAACTCAAATGTAGTGATAGAACAGAACTTGAATATGAAGCAGATTTCGCAGGTTCTTGCTTCGTGGGGCGGTTGGGTAATGGATGGATACAATTCGATTGCCTTCCTTCTTGCGGCGTTTTACCTGAGCGTGATTATGTTCCCGCCCAGTCTTGGGTACTGGAGGCTGGTACTTGTGCTAGCCCCGGTTGCTTTTGCCGGTATTGGAAGACCAATCGGTTCACTTGTTCTTGGAAATTTCATTGGTGACAGAGTTGGAAGAAAGGCGCTTCTCACCGTATCAATACTGGGATTTTCCATATTTTCTGCCTCTAAGAGCCTGCTTCCCACATATGCCCAGGCAGGAATTCTGGCACCGGCACTCCTTTACGTGATTTTGTTCCTTGAAGGGATTTTCGCTGGAGCGGAGTACGGTGCAGGGACGGCCCTGGCCCTTGAGAGCATTCCAAAGAAGAAGAGAAGCATCGTCGGAGCTTTCGTTCAGAGTGGTTTTGGAACTGGCTATTTCCTGGTTCTGCTTACCTGGTTGCTCATTATCAGTGGGATGACCTCAACAGGAATCGTGGATTATGCGTGGAGGTATCTCTTCCTTACAACGCTGATTCCGGGATTTATTACCCTGTTAATCAGGCTGACCACCTTTGAAAGCAGCGTCTTTGAAGACATGAAGGATAAGGGAACCGTTGCCAGGGTACCTGTAAAGAACATGGTAACTGAGTCTGGAAGCAAGGTGATCTATGCCTTGATGATAACCACGGGACTTCTCTTCATCAACACTGCCACCTTTTCATTCTGGTCTGTTCTCGCCTCGTCGACGATTCATTACGCTTCTTTCCCTGTGCAGTTACTCAGTTTCTCAAAATCTGACATGCTGGAAGCACTGCTGATCATCAACTTTGTTTCATTGTTGGGCGTATGGTCTGGAGGCTTTCTTGCCAACTGGACAACTAGCAGGAGAATCCCGATGTTGATCTATGCGTTGGCATTCTCTATCCCCACTGCAGCTTTCATTTATCTGGGCTATTCACAGAACGTTGCCGTATTTACGCTGGTATTCAGCATTCAGGCCTTCCTTGAAGCGATGATATTTTCCACCCTCCCTGCTTTCCTGTCAGAATCGTTCAGCAAGAAGTACAGGTCCACTGCGATCGGCTTTATCTATAACGGTGGAGCCCTGATGGGCGGATTTGCACTTGTACTGATACTGATCCCGACTTACTACGTGAGTCTCAAGCTAGTATGGAGTTTGGAAATATATCTGGCCGCCATACTCATGATTGCCGGCATATATCTGGTAAGGGAGAAAAAGGATCTGAAGGAGGACAGCATACTGGACTGAACCTAGAGACGACGCATAAGAATGCGTTCAACGGAGTGGTCAAGGTCCTTTTCAAGTATGAGGTGGGCCTTCCATTTCGTATGGACGATATTTTTCCTGTAGTTCAACCCGTTTATTTTATCCCAGATGTCCTCCGCAACAGAAATTGCCTCTTCCACGGAAAGACTTCCCAGTTTGCGAAAATATGATTTCTCTTCCTGGAATGCAGTTTCCTTCAGGATCAGGAAACGCTCGATAAACCACTTCTTTATCCACTCCTCCCTTGCATCCACAAATACGGAGAAATCTATATAATCAGAAACGAAAGCCGAAGATACCGGATGACTGATCATATCAGACCTTGACTGCATTATGTTCAGCCCTTCAAGAATGAGCACATCAGGGTTATCCACCGTGATGAAGCCACCTGGTACAATGTCGTATTCCAGATGGGAATACACAGGTGCCCTAACCGATTTCTCTCCTGCCTTGACCCTGGTGATGAAATTAATGAGCGCCCTGAGATCGTAGCTTTCTGGAAACCCTTTTCTCGACATTATCCCCCTTTCCTCCAGAACACTGTTTGGAAACAGGAACCCATCCGTTGTCACAAGGTCAACCTTGGGCTTTCCAGGAGATCTCTCAAGAAGAATTTTGAGCATTCTTGAAGTTGTGCTTTTCCCCACAGCTACGCTCCCAGTAACACCAATCACGTAGGGAACCTTCCTTGGGTTGTCTCCCAGAAATTCATTCTGTGCCTCGTAGAGCCCAGTCCTTGCCCTTATGTAAAGGGCAATAAGTCGAGAGAGAGGGAAGTATATGTCTCTTGCTTCTTCTATTGCTATTCTGTCGTTCAGCGACCTTATGGCATCTATTTCCTGCCCCGAAATTTCCACGTTGAATGTACCACGCTTCCTGGACCATTCTTTCCTGTCAAAAACCACGTATGGTGCTGAGTATGGTGCTTCAGGATCGTTCCCCATTGGCCTTCCTATATGAGAGCAATGTTCATAATGAATCTGCTAAAGAAAGTAAAGTCTGGGAAGATAATTCATCTTCCCTTAAATTCTGGTTTTCTCTTCTGCAGGAATGCCGAGACTCCTTCCTTGATGTCTTCTGTCCCAAACAGCATCCCCATTGAGATGGCTTCCATGTCCAACCCCGTTGTTATGGCAGTGTCTATCCCCTTGTAGATGAGAGTTTTCGCTGTAGCGACTGAGGTTGGTGCAACTTCCGTTGCTATCTTCGTGGCAACTGAGGTGACTCTTTCGGAGAGGGATTCTGCGGGGACGCTATCCCAGGCGATCCCGATGTTCATGGCACGGGCACCTTTTATGCGCTCCCCCGTAAGGATCATGTAAGCTGCCCTGGATCCGCCGATCAACTTGGGAAGTCTCTGGGTGCCGCCCCAGCCTGGCACGAGGCCTCTTGTAACTTCAGGAAGGCCCATTTCTGCAACGTCAGAGGTGATCCTAATATCGCATGCAAGTGCAAGCTCAAAGCCTCCGCCAAAGCAGTACCCGGAAATTTCCGCAATTGTCACCTGCGGAAGTTCCGTGAGTGCACTGAAGACTCTCTGCCCCTTCCTGTCAGTCTCCATGAAGTCAATCCCCCCGGAAAAGAACTGTGAAAGTTCTGCTCCCGCGCTGAATACCCCACTCTTGCCTCTGAACACAATGACCCTGGTTTCCCTGTCTTTCCTGAAGCTTTCTATTTTTTCTTCCAGTTCATCAAGCATCTGCGAATTCAGAAGGTTGAGTCTTCCATTGTTGAGTTCTAGGTAAGTGACAGGCCCCTCCCTTCTCACCATGATTAGCTCACCCTCATGCTGCGGCAACGTGGAGACTGCATTAGACTCCTGCGCATGCGATATCTTTTCGCCCTCAGGCCTGGCCTCTGCCGGGGCCGGTTTAGAATTAATGACCTCACGAAGCCTGCCTTCCTGGATTGAACGTGCAGGAAGGAAGTAGTCGCAGCCAAGGTTTCTTGCTATCTCCTCAAGTTTCCCCTTGATCTCAGAGTTGGAAAGGCCCTGTGCCACGGATATGGGGCCGAACGGCCTGTTGAGGCCCAGTTTCACCCCTGTTTCTATATCTTCAGGGGTTGCTATTCCCTCCTCGATGACTCTCACCGCTTCGTTCACGTCAATGGCAAATATGTCAAGCAGTTGGATCTTGTCTGTCGGAGTGGCCGCAGGAATTACTGCCTTGCCATCCTTCCATTCATAGAATCCCCTTCCTGTTTTCAGGCCCAGTTCATTTCTGTCCATCTTTTCCTTCAGGGTGCGGAATCTGGTGAATTCCCCGGACAGGGTACTGGAATAGTACTCCATCGAGTGGACTACTGTGTCGATACCCACATAGTCCATAAGTTCGTATGGACCCATGGGCAATCCCTGCGACTTTGCAAACGCGTCCACCTCTTCAGGTCTCGCGATCCCGTTGTCCAGAACAGCCGAAAAGAAGAGCCCTTCTGGAGCGCTGATCCTGTTTACAACAAACCCCGCCCGGTCTCTGTTGACTCGTATGGGCTTCTTTCCGATCTCCTGTGAAAGTTTGAACATCAGTTCGAAAACTTCATCTGATGTGGATTCTCCTCTTATGACTTCCACCAGTTTCATCAGAACAGGAGGGTTGAAGAAGTGAAGTCCGACAAATCTTGCAGGGTCAGGAACGCTCTTTGAAAGTTCTGTTATGCTAATGTTTGAAGTGTTTGAGGCAATTATTGCACCCTGTTTTGCCACTTTCGAGACGTCCTCAAAAACCTGTCTCTTCAGGTCCATTACCTCGGGAACCGCCTCTATGATTAGATCAGCGTCCCTGGCTGATTCTGCAAGGTTCTGGGAATATCCTATGAGCTGCATGGTTCTGTCCTTCTTCCCCTGATCTAACTTTCCCGATGCAAGCATTCTTGCTAGGCTTTTTTCGATGGAGGCCCTGGCCCTTGAAAGTGATTCCGGGATCACATCCTCCAGGATTACGCTGTAACCGCTAAGAGCGAAGACTTCTGCGATCCCATGCCCCATAATTCCGGAGCCAATAACAACTACCTTCTTGATCTCATCCAAAACAGATCATGCCTTCCTGAACATGTCAGTTATTTTCTGTGCTGCGAAGATGTCGCCGCGAACCTTCAGCTTACCGGACATGAAAGACTTTATTGCATCCGCCTTACCAGTCATGAGATCCAGCATAAGATCTGGAGCCGCCTGTATGGTGGCTGATGGTGACTCAACCGTACCTTCTCCCTGTACAATGTCCCCGTTTTCAAGTTTGACAAAAAATTTCTCTCCACCTTCGAGGTCAAACTGGAAAGTCTTGTTCATGCTGGAAACCTGGGCGAGCAGTTCTGGTTTACCCCTGACCTTTTCAATCAGAGTTGATACCTCTTGCATTACCGACATGGTTGAAAATGTTAAAGATGGTTATTATAGTTAGTTTTGGGCAGAGTTCATTGATGCCTCGAGCACGTATTCTGCGAATTCCTCATCAGGTCTAGCCCCGTCAAACTTGATGTCGTCGTTGATGACGATGTGCGGAACAGCAGTTACCCCTGCATCCTGGGCTTCCTTGTTGAACTCGGAAGTCTCTATCATCTCCGCGCTCACTTTCTCGTTGGTGAAAGCAAACTTGTGCGCAGTTTCCACGGCCCTGGGGCAATAGGGGCAGGTAGGAGTGACGAATACCTTGATTTTTACGGGGTTCTCGACTTTTGAAATGATTTCCATGGCCTTCGAAGAAATCTTCACCTCTGAATCCGAAACCATCTTTATGTCCTCTATCAGCGAACCAAACTCATATCCTGAAGGAATTCCGGCATATCTGACGCGCCCATGGATGCTCCCCTCCCTGCATACTATTGTTGTGGGATACTTGTCCACACCAAGTTCCCTGGCTTTTTCTGCATCCTTATTGAAATCATAAATTGTAAGCTTGATCTTGCCGGTAAGGCTGCTTACTTCCTCTGCAAGCTGCACTGTCTCTTTGCAGTACTTGCACTGCCCGTCCTCTGCCGTAAATACAATGAGTTCAATGTTTGACTTCAGGCTTTTTGAGAATTCTTCTCTGAGGTACTTCTGATCGGATTCCTGTATTAGAACCATGATATCGGCAACAACATTTTGTACTGATTATTAAGAATTACTGGCTCAGGAAGAAACTCATTTTATGCAGTTACGCATGAAGAAAAGTTGACAGAGAAGGTTTACCTGCGTGACAGTTACCTGAGAGAAATTGAGTCGGTTGTAACAAGTTCTGACGGTAACATGATATGCCTTGACCGGACAATCTTCTATCCACGCGGCGGAGGACAGCCGTCTGATTCCGGAACCATTGTTTTCGGTGAAATTCGATTAAATCTCCTGGAAGTTTCAAAGGAAGGTGAAGAAGTGGTGCACATTGCGGATCACGATGGCCCGCCTGTTGGCTCCAGGGTTAAGTGCATTCTTGACTGGGAAAACAGGTATGCCTGCATGAGAATGCACACTGCCATCCACATGCTGGATGCTGTTTTCACCAAAACTCTTGGAACCCTTGGCCTAAGCACCGGAAGCCAGATCTACAGAGACAGGGCTAGGGTCGATTTCTCTACTGAATCGATATCCAGAAGGGATGCTGAGGACCTTGTAGAAAGGACAAATATAGAGATAAGGAAAGACCATGAAGTGAAGGCATATGAGATCTCAAGGGAGGAGGCTCTCTCCATAGAGGGACTTGCCAGAACCAGGCCTGGATACGAACTCATCAGGAAACTTGAGACCGTAAGAATCGTAGACATAGTTGGGCTAGACAGGCAGGCGGACGGAGGTACACATGTTTCAAGAACCTCTGAAATCGGGATCATGACCTTCCTCAAGTTTGAGAGCAAGGGCAGGAATAACAAGAGAGTCTATTTTACGCTTGATGAGCCCTGACTTATTGGATTCTGCGCAATCTCACGCTCTGTGCTGCAGGTCTGTTGAGTTTCAACTCCCCGTTTTGCGTTTTCAGCGTTGTTACTTCACCCTCGACGAGTTCAACAACAGTTCCTGGCAAGGCCTGGATATCTGCAAGAGACTTGAGAAGTGAATGGTCCTCCAACGTAACCCTTACCAGACTGTATATTCCGGGTTCTGATGTAGCCGCCCTGACCTCTGGCGGTATTGAATCCGGGGTTACCGGGTTTCCATGGGGGCATGTGCTCGGATACCCAAGATTCTTGTTAAGGGAGTTAACCATCTTTCCCTTGAAGACATGTTCCATCTCCATAACTGAGGCATGAACGTCTTCCCAGGGAACTTCGAGGAACCTGTATGAAAACACCTCTGAGATCCTGTGAACCCTTACAGAAGGTAAAGCCAGTTCCATCCCCCTTTTCGTCAGGAAGAAGTTTCTTCCCCCTCTCGAGATCAACCCATCCTCCGTCATCTTTGAAAGTGCTTCTGAAACTGTTGCCGGAGAAGTCCCAAGCCGGTCGCATATGTTCTTCTCTGTCACGTGACCGTGAGATTCGCCATATTCCCAGAGGACGAGGAGATAGTCTTCCCGGTTATTCATGCTGTTTCTATAGATGCACTTCTCGTATTTGCTTTAACCTGTTTCCGAGGGATACAGTTTTTTATACTGATGCTGCCTGACATAACTTCTTTGACTGCCGGCAGGGAAAGGTCTCTTCTGATGAAACTGCTTCTGAATAACCGTGTAATGGCACTGGTTACCCTATCGCAGCTTGTCAGGGTCCTTGGAAGATCTGTCGCATGGATCTTCACCCCCCTGTACCTTGCAGATTACTACCATGACACCTTCTTTCAGATTGGTGCACTATTCTTCCTCTCGGCATTGGTATCCCTGCCTGTCAGCGTGTATGGTGGAAACCTCATAGACAGGGTAGGGAGAAGATTGATCTCTGTGTTACTCCCAGTCGTTTCAGCAAGCATATTTCTTGGCCTTTTCGTGACCTCACTGCTCCCGCTACCGGCATTGGTGGTTTACGTGCTCTTCATCGCAGTATATCCTGTAGTGGATCTTGAAGGGATTGCGGACAACGTAATGCTTTCCGATGTGGTTCCTCCAGAGCAGAGAAATGATGCATACAGCATAACAAGAATTTCCGCGAACGTAGGGTTTGCGATCGGGCCTGCTATTGGAGGATTTGTAGCCCTCTACGGTTTTGGTGACATTTACCTGATTCCATGCTTCACCAGCTTTGCAATAGCGGTTGTTTATGCTTTCAAGATGATTGAGACCCGGCCTGAATCAACTAAGCCCTCGGGCAAAATGTCGTTTCCCTTCGATGACCGCAGTTTCGTCTATTTCGCCATTCTCATTTCCATGGCTTGGTTCGTCGCAGGCCAGTGGGGAACAACTCTCACGCTGTTCCTCAGTCACGCATACAACTTTACAACCATGCAGATAGGAATCCTCTACTCAGTAAATGGAATCATGGTGATTGTACTTCAGATGCCCCTGACGTTTGCGCTGAGGAAATTCACCGATCTTTCCAGGATTTCGCTCGGCGCCCTCATTTACGGGGTTTCCTTCTTCGCCTTTGCCTTGACAAGCAATTTCGCATATCTCCTGCTTGTCACTGTTGTGCTGACCATAGCTGAAAATATCATGGCCCCGTCATCGCAGACGCTTATTGCGAGGCTTGCACCGGAAGAGAGACGCGGAGAATACTTCGGCGCTTTCGGTGCGATTGGTGGCTTGATAATCCCGATTTCGCCTCTCTTTGGTACCTTTGCATTGGGTTTCCTGATCTCAACGCCGCTGCTCTTCTGGTCCATATTTCTCTGCATGGGCATAGCCCTTTCAATTGTGCTGAGAATATCTGGCAGGTTAAGCGGGCGGGTGTGACTGATTATTTATCCAGACTCGACATGGAGAGTCATGTTCACCAGGAAAGGAGATACAGGAGAAACTGACACAGGAGAAAGAAAGAGAGTGAGCAAGTCTTCCATGATAATAGGATTCCAGGGTGACCTGGACTCACTCATTTCATTCATAGGGGATGCACTTGTTTCCTCCAGGTGGGATGACGTGAAGGAGGATCTTGCCAGGGTGCAGAACGACCTCTATACGCTTGGTGAGGAGATTATCACGTCCGGGAAGAAGCGGACGCTGGATCCGGGAGCGGTTTCATGGCTTGAGGAAAGAACCATAGCCATAAAGAAAGAGGTGGGCAGGATAAAGCTCTTCGTTGTTCCTGGAGGCTCAAGGGAGTCGACTTCCCTTCACATTGCCAGGACGGTCTGCAGAGATGCTGAGCGTTCACTGGTCTCCGTTTCTGAGACCACCACGATCAGGCCCGAACTTCTGCAATACATGAACAGGCTCTCGTCCCTTCTTTTCTTTCATTCGCTAGTGTCCAACAAGAGACTGGGAATTGAGGAAAGGATCTGGGACATAGGCCGGGAATCCTGATCTGCCTTGATGAAGGTGAACTTACCGAATCTCCTGGAGTATTCCTTGAGAAGGCCGTTAATGGCATCTTCCCTTGAAACAGGAACAAAAGACATGGTGTCCGGTGGTAGTCCACATGGCCTTATCTTCTTGAACCCTTCCACGGCTTCCATTGAAAGGTTTAATGCTACCCCATGGTAGGTTACACCCGATTCAATGGCCATTCCAACTGAAGCAACTTTGAACCCGTTTACCCAGATCCCGGGCTCCTCTCCGAGTTCAGCGGAGTATCCCTTTTCCATGAGCATGCCGATCAGGGCACCTGTAACCTCCGTCACGAGTTCCCTTATATTGACCCTGTTTCCCTCCCACAGTTTCATTATTGGATACACAACAAGTTGTCCGGGTCCATGGTATGTGACATCGCCTCCCCGCTCAGTCCTGGTGACATCGATGCCGGGATAGTTTGCGGGGTCTGCCTTCCTTCCGATGGTATAAACAGGGTCGTGCTCAAGGAAGAGGAGAATATCTGGAATCTCTTCCCGGGCCCTTTTCCTTACAAGTTCTTTCTGGAGGGAAAGACATTCTTCATAGCCGATCCTCCCGAGGTCAACGGCCAGTCTTGAAATGTAACGGCTTTCCATAAGCCCCTTCCGCAGCTTCCCTTACCCCTTCGGAGATGGTTGGGTGTGGATGTATTGTCATGCCAATGTCCATTGCGCTGAGTCCTCCCTCCACTGCGAGCGAGATTTCACTTATCATCTCGGATGAGTGTGGCGCAACAATGCCCGCACCTGTGACTATCCCGGATTCGTCAAAGTATATCCTGTAAGAACCGATCGTTGAGTTCATTCCCAGTGCTCTCCCGTTTGCGGCCAGTGGAAACATGGACTGATTCTTGCCCTTCCTGCCTGTATACGAAATTTCAGGATCCGAATATATCACGAATGGCATGGCCTGGTATTCAACAACCGCATCCTCTCCTGCTATGTTGGAAGCAGCCACTTCTGCATCGTAATACGCTTTGTGTGCAAGCATTGGTTCCCCTGAGACGTCGCCAATTGCGTAAACGCCTGGAACAGTTGTCATTTTCCTCTCATCTGTCCTGACATACCTGCCATCCATTTCGACTCCCAGGTTTTCGAGCCCGAATCCCTGAGTATTTGGCGTCCTTCCAACGGTCAGAAGAACAAGATCACAGTTCAGCGTTTTTCCTCCTTCCAGTGTGACAGAGTATCCCTTTTCCTTGTTGACCGAGCTTACTTTTGTCGAGGTCAGGATTTCAACTCCCATGGCCTTGAGTTTTCTCTCGACTGGTGCAACAAGTTCCCTGTCCACACCGGGCAGTATGGAATCCATCATCTCCACTACCGTGACTTCTGATCCCAGTTTTTTCAACGCGGTTCCGATCTCTATCCCGATATATCCTCCGCCTATGATAACGAGGCTTTTTGGTACATTCTCAATATCGAGTATTTCCCTGTTGCTTACTGCGCTTTCCATGCCGTTAAAATGAACGGGAGAGGATCCGGTTGCTATCACCAGGTTCTCCCCTTCATATCTGTTCTCGCCTACGGAAACGGTGCGCGCATCGACTATCATCGCATCTCCGTGAATGATCTCGACTCCGTATGACCTGCAGAGCGTCTCTACGCCAGAAGTAAGCTTGTGGATCATGTCCCACTTCCACTTCTGCCATTCCTTGAAGTCGATGTCGATTGTCGACTTCAACCCGGGTGTTTCATTTGCAGAATAAACTGTATTGGCGAGTTCTATAAGTGCCTTGGACGGAATGCAGCCATAGTTGAGGCATTCACCACCTATCTTGTCACGTTCTATCATGGCCACTTTCTTGCCTTTCTGCCCCAGTCTTATCGCTGCAGCATATCCCGCTGGACCTGCCCCTATGATTATTGCATCGAATGACATTTCCACCACTATACCAGCAATAGAGAGGGTTTTTCAAGTAGTTCCTTGAGCCTGCTTATGAACCTGGCTGCATCCGCACCATCTATCAGCCTATGATCACACGACATTGAGATGTTCATGATGTAGTGCTGAACCTTGCTTTCTATTACTTTTTCCATCCTGTGGAAAGAGGTGATAGCCACCTCCGGATAGTTGATGATTGGACTAGAACTGATACCGCCAATAGTTCCGACATTGGAAACTGTAAATGTGGAGTCCTGGACTTCGCTCAGCTTCAATTCTCCCTTTCTTGCCCTCTCTCCCAGATCCCTGGTAACCTTCGCCAGCTCTGCCACTGTCATTGTGTCTGCGTTCTTGATAACTGCCACTGTAAGGCCATCTGGGGTGTCAACGGCCATTCCAATGTTATAGTGTTTCTTCAGGATATATCTCCTGTTTGCCTCGTCATAAATTGCGTTGAACCTCGGGAATTCCTTAAGCGCGATGGTACAGGCTTTGATGAAAAAGGGAGTATATGTGATATCCTGGTTCTTCTTCTTGAGTTCTTCCCTTGTGTCCTTCAGTTCTGAAAGATCAACCTTCTCCAATATGGTGAAGTGAGGAATGATGCTCTTCGACTTGGCCATCTTGTCAAATATTATGCGTCTCAGTCCCTTAGGCTCGTAAACTTCGTCACCCTCATCCAAAGGTTTCGGAGATTCTTTCTTGGCACCGCTGGTTTCCGGAGTTGATTGTTTTTTCGGTTTTGACTTTGCAGCGTCAAGGTCTTCCATTGTAACACGCCCGCCTGGACCTGAAGGCACGATGTCCTCGATGTTGACCCCCATTTCCCTTGCAGCCTTCCTGATGGCAGGAGACGCAAGCACTTTCCTCTCTGAGATCCTCCCCCTGGGGGTTTCCACATCATGTGTCTCAACTTCCTGAACGGTTTCCTCCGGTTTCGATTCTAAATTTGTGGTGATTTCAGGCGAACCATCATCTATCTCTACAAGAACCTCGCCAACCTTTGCAACCTTTCCCTCCTCTATCTTTATTGATGCAATCTTCCCTGCGACCGGCGAGGGAATCTTTGTGGTCACCTTGTCCGTCATGACCTCCACCATGTCCTGGTCTCTTCCGATGGAGTCACCCTTCTTGACGTGCCACTTGACTATCTCTCCTTCTGTTAAACCTTCTCCAATGTCTGGAAATCTGAACTGAAACATATCTTCACCTGAATTCTAACAGCTTGTTCACTGCTTTCATGATCCTTCTGTCGTCCGGTATGTAGTAATCCTCCATCTTGTATGGGAATGGAGAATCAGGTCCCGTTACCCTGAGTATGGGTGCAAGTAGTGATTCGAGTGCACGTTCCGTAATTGAAGCGCTTATCTCCGCCCCAAATCCGCCGGTTCTGGGGGCTTCGTGTATTATCACCACCCTGCCCGTCTTCTCCACAGATTGTATCACCGTTCCTATATCCATTGGAACAAGTGTCCTGAGATCGATGATGTCTCCGTTCACCTTGTGCTTTTCAAACGTGTTCTTAACGGTAGGTACCATTGAACCATACGTGATGGCAGTAAGATCGTCACCTTCCCTCACAACTGAAGCTTTCCTGAGGGGAACCTTGTATTCACCATCCTTCACTTCCTCCTTTATGGATCTGTACAGCCTCTTCGGTTCCAGAAATATAACCGGATCTTCATAGTCAATCGCTGAAAGAAGAAGCCCCTTCGCGTCATATGGACCAGAAGGAGTGACTACGGTCAATCCTGCAGTGTGAGCGAAATATGCTTCTCCGCTCTGTGAGTGGTACAACCCTCCTTTCACCCCACCGCCGTACGGAGTTCTCAGAACCATGGGAACAGTGTAGTCACCGTTGGATCGAAATCTCATCTTGGCTGCCTGGTTTATGATCTGGTCCATTGCGGTGTATATGAAATCCTGGAACTGTATTTCGGGTACAGGCTTGAGCCCTGTCAGCGCCATCCCAATTGCCATTCCTACAATACCTAGTTCGACCAGGGGAGTATCCATAACCCTGTCTTCCCCATACTTCTTCTGAAGGCCCTCTGTAACTCTGAAAACTCCGCCATTGATCCCTATATCTTCCCCCAGAAGGATCACGGAGTCATCCAGCTTAAGGGCGAGATCGAGCCCGTTGTTGATTGCCTGAACCATGTTCATTTCGGTCATAGTAAATCCTTTACCTCCTCGTCGAGCATCCAGGAAGACTCCTTGTAAACTCCAGTAAATGCCGAGCTGGGATCTGCAGCTGGGATCTTGGCGCATTCCTCGAACTTGTCATTTACTATTTTCTCTGCCCTTGTCTTGATGGACTCTATGAATTTGTCATCAATATAACCCTTTGATTTCAGTAGTTTTTCAGTAATGATTACCGGGTCCTTGTCGCTCCCTTCTTCAACTATAACATCCCTGTACTTTGTTGGATCGTCTGACGTCGAATGGGGCCCCATACGGAATGAAACAGCGTCAATCAATGTTGGGCCTTTTCCTTCCCTTGCCCTCTTCACGGCTTCCCTGGTGACCTCATAGGTCTCCAGCAGATCGTTTCCATTCGCCCTGACTCCCCGCATACCGTACGCAGAGGCTTTGGTCCAGATTTCCGCGAGAGTCTGCTTTTCAACGGGCATTGAAATGGCCCATCCGTTGTTCTCGCACAGGAAAATAACAGGAAGGTTGTATACCGCAGCCAGGTTAAGAGCGGCGTGAAAATCGGGTGCCGAGGTCGATCCCTCACCAAATGTTGTTAGCACGATTGAGTTTGTTTTCCTGTATTTCTGCGTGTATGCAGAACCAACCGCCAGCGGAAGGTTTGTCGCAACCGGGCTCTGTACAGACATGAAGTTCCTCTTCTTGTCGCAGTAGTGGCTGGGCATCTGCCTGCCCAGCGCAGAATCTTCACGGTTTCCCATTATCTGGTTGATGATGTTTTCCATTGGTACCCCCCTGTGAAGCATGAGGGGGACATCCCTGTAGTACCCGTAGATCAGGTCCTTGTCCTGGAGTGCCATCGAAGCGCCTACCTGTAGTGCCTCCTGGCCTATGGTGGGAGTGTAGAATCCGACTCTCCCCTGCCTCTGTGATACCACAATCTTATTGTCAAGTGTTCTGGAAAGTACAATTGCCGTGTATGCCTTTATGAGTCTAGTCTTTTCTTCCGATTTGTCCTGTTCAGGCATTTCTCAACCTCCTTGATGCCCAGGCCTCTGCCGCCCTGTATGAAGTTCTCACAAGTGGCCCGGAGGCCACAAACGAGAATCCCATCTCATATCCTGCCCTCTCAAGCCTCTTGAATCTATCTACCGAACAATATTCCGTCACTTCTATCTGCATCTTCGACGGCCTGAGATATTGTCCGATTGTCAGAATGTCCACATCCGATTCTCGCAAGTCACTCATCGTTGATAATACTTCTTCATCCGTTTCCCCGTGCCCCAGCATTATTGAAGACTTGGTGAGCTGGGATGGATTCGCTTTCTTGACATGCCTTAGCAGGGATATTGACTGATCATAACCTGCCCTTCCGTCCCTGATGACCGGGGTAAGCCTTCTGACGGTTTCGACATTGTGCGCCAGGACCGCTGGTTCTTCGTCAACAATCTTCTGTATAAGGTCAATTCTTCCCTGGAAATCCGGAATCAGGACTTCTACCAGTATTCCGCTTTGTTTGAGTTCCCTAATCACGGATGCAAAGTGGCTGGAACCCTGATCCGGCAGGTCATCCCTGTCCACAGATGTGACCACAACGTATGTCAGTCCCATGCTTGATGCGGCATCAACGACCTTTTTCGGTTCCTCTTCATCCACTGGTTCCATCCTTCCATGCGTGACGGAACAGAATCTGCATCCCCTGGAGCAATTCTTCCCAAGGATCATGAATGTTGCAGTACCACTTCCCCAGCACTCAGCTACATTGGGACACCTCGCTTCCTCACAAACTGTATGAAGTCTCTGTTCCCTGAGCGTTTTCCTTATGGAAACGTAAGTTTCGCCTGCTGGTAAGTATACCTTGGCATACTCAGGCTTCACACTTTCGGATTGTTGCCAAGTATTCTATACTATCGAATCACTCGCTTATCTTGAATTTCCATTTCTCAAGATGGCTTCCATGCTTCATTGCATCAATAAAAAAGGAAAGAGAAAAATAAAATAAAATTGTAAATAAAAAAGAGGGGAATTTAGAATTCCCTTGTTACAGTCTGTGGCATCAGTGTGCTAACGGACTTGAGTGGTTCGTGTACCCCAATTGTTACGTTCAGAGCGGCAGGTCCAAGGTTGGAATAGCCGAGGCTGAACAGGTTGGGGTATGAGTTGTCATGATACTCTGTGCTTCCTGAGTACCAGTAGTCCTGCAGTGCGTGGACGTCCTTTGTTGGGGAACTCGTGTATCCCCACTGAACGCTGGTGCCGGACGGCTCTTTCACATTGAGGTAGTAGTGGGTTCCTCCAGTCAGTTTCACTGGCGTAAAGGTTACGTTCTGCATTCCTCCGGTGGATGGCTGGCTGACACTCACGGTGACAGTTGAGAGCACGTTGTTTGTGAAAGGTGAGGTCCCAATGCCTACAGTAATGGTTCCGCTGCCCTCAAGGAACAGGTTGATGAAGTTAACCTGCTCACTCGTGCTGCCTACCGTGAACTCTTCTGCTTCTGGAAGTGTGTAGAAGTAGGTGTTCGAGGGACTTGCGGTTACCTGTGCCCAAACTCCATTGCTCTGGCTTGCCTGCGCGCTGAATGTTATGGACACTCCCGTGTTAGCTCCATTGACCGTTACCGATCCTGAGGAGGGTGACGAGGTGTATCCAGAAACTGATCCAACGGTGTAGGAATAGCTTCCGTCTG
>JAJYUI010000065.1 GCA_021792595.1 Thermoplasmata archaeon
ATATTTAATCCTTTTTGTTATATGTATTCAGACTGGATCCTGCCTTCTTTAAATGTCCGCCGTAACGACCACAATCCTGTTACATTTCTTAGAAGAGCTGACGTGTAACAATCATTTTATGGCCATTTTTTTTGGATATCGGAAATCAGGAGTGCAAGCATCTTAAGAACAATTGAAACATGCTGCCGGGGGGCATTGCTAAAGTGAAAGTAAGGTGCATTTCATGTGGGTGCGCAAGGAAGAAACGGGAGTATATGTGCAGGTCATGCGGCTCCCTCTTTGAAATTATTCCTGAGAAAAAGTACCGCGGGAACCTCAAAGAAGATTTTCCTTACATTTCACAATGGGTGAACCTTGGCGAAACCGAGACACCGATGATTTCCGGGGATGCCATTTCATTCAAGCTCGACTATTATCATCCGACGTATTCTTACAAGGACCGCGGTTCTAGGACTCTTGTCTCATGGATAAAGAGCGACATGGGCACAGAACGCCCTTTAAACGAAGATTCTTCTGGAAATGCGGGGGCATCCATTGCTGCATATGGCCGCAAGGCTGGGTTTCAGGTGAACATCTTTGCCTCAGAGGGTTCGAACATGGCAAAGATCAGGCAGATAGAAGCATATGGGGCAAAGGTCCACTTTGTCAATGGGAGCAGGGAAGAAGTTGCATACGCGGCCATGAATGCCAGCGGTGTTTATGCAGGCCACGGTTACGTGCCAGAATTCAGGGACGGGATCAGGACGCTTGCATATGAAATCTTCAACCAGAATTCCGGTAAAGTTTCAGACAGAATATTCCTGCCCCTTTCAGCGGGCACACTTTTCCTGGGTGTTTATTCAGGTTTTTCTCATTTGCTTGAATCTGGAGAGATAAAGGAATTACCAAAGTTTGTGGTTGTTCAACCGGAAGGCATTGACCCCGTTTGTTCCGCAGTGAACGGAAACACATTTGATCCAGAAGAGAACAGAAAGTCTATCGCAGATGCGCTTGTTACACGCAAACCGCCCCTGAAGGAGAAGATACTCAAGAACTTGAAGGAGGGCGGTAGGTGCGTTTCAGTAGATGACGATGAAATCATGGTGGCCTGGAAGAAACTGGCGGGAATGGGAATCCTCACTGAGTACAGTTCCGCAGCTGCTTACGCAGCTTATCTGAAGAAACCAATGGGCGAAAAGCCCCTCATAGTCCTTACCGGAAACGGGCTAAAATCCATCAGTGCTTGAGCTCATTCACTGTTCCCGGATCCTGTGGTTCCTTCTTTTCATCCACGACCTCTCCATCTATGATTAATGTGTAACGAAGATCAGTGCCTCCTCTCCTTGCAAGTATTGAGACGTGGCAGTACTTTGTAAGCGAGAGATTGATTGCCTTCCTTACTTTCTCCGGGTCCGGCCCCCCAGTCAAATTGTACTTGATGTTCACAAATTTAAGGGTCTTGGGATGTTCATCGTGCCTGTATCCTTCAACCGTACAACTGAACTTGTCATATGCGACCCTCATCTTGGGAAGTATTGTGACGATGTCTGCAGATGAGCAACCGCCCATTGCTAAAAGCTGAAACTCTGTGGGAGAATAATTGGCGTTATCGTCCTTGTTTGGGTCTCTGAGGATCACTTCAGGCTTGCCATCTACAGTTGAAACAAAACCCTTACCTGGTGAATAAGCAAACGATACTTCCATGAACGCATGATACTGAACCATGGTATTTTACTATTTCCAGAGAATAAAGGTCCTGGAGAGGGTTATCAGTGACTTTATATGGCCCAAAAGGGAGGAAATAAGGGTGTCTACTCCAGGTCGACTCTCTCCAAGGCTTTTCCAAGGAACTTCAGTAGATTCAGCATAGCTGTTAGGCCCCTGGAGACTTCCTCGTCTTTCAGTATTGCCATAATCTTGAGAAGGGAGAGTCTCAAGGGATTCTTGGCACCAACCACTATAGAATCAAACATTGTATCAGAATCATACAGGACAGATTTGATCACGTCTGACCCTGTTTCACCGGAAAAGGACCTAAGAAGTGCAGGCAAGATGTTTACCGCCTTTGAAATGCCATACAGCACATCCTGGTTATCGAGCGATCTCACCATGGCTTCCGGATCCGATGGCATGGAGTTGTCAACAATTTTCTCCAAGAACGTTAGTAGTCCACTGCTTGCGAGCCTGTCCAGAATCCTTCCAGCCACTAGAAGTGAATCTCCATTCTTCAGCAATAGTGCAAGGCCCTCTTCCATTGGATCAGTGTTTTTGGTTTCCTGTTTGATTTCTTCTTCCATTTTACATCATCCCCCTTACAATCTTTGAAAAGTAACTGTCGCTCCCGACACGCTTGAGATGGAAGTCCAGTTCCGCTACTTTTCCTTCCTGCACCTTACCATCAATAAAGTGGACGCTAATCCCCCTCTTATCTCCAAGGAAAATTTCATGGATAGCCTCTCCACGGTAGTCTTTAGCAAATGACAATCCGCCCAGTTCCCCTGATATCCTTTCTGAAACAACGCCTGATTGAAAAACAGCCGCGGAGCCCGACATCGGAACACTTCCGCTCTCAAAATGAGCGGCATCACCTATCACGAAGATTTCAGGGAACTCCTTGTACTGGAGCGACTTCTCATTGACATTGATAAAGTCATTGAAATTATCAAACCCGGAATCCGCAGCGAAAGTCTGTCCTCTGTGCGGGGGTGGAACTACCAGTAGGTCGTACTTAAGTGAATCACCCGAACCAGAAAGTATCTCCTTGTTCTTCTGGCTCACAGCGTTAAGGGAGAAATCTGATACGATCTCAATATCTCGTTCAGAAAGAACCGCTTTAAGATAGCTGGGCACTCCCCCGGCATACAAAGGGTCTTTTCCAGGGAAGAAAAGGGTTATCTGGACCTTTTCTCTAACTCCTGCTGTTCTCATATACTCATCTGCCAGAAGCGTGAATTCAACCAAAGCAGGTGAAAACGAGACTGGAGCATCAGGGATACCAACCACCAGGTTTCCTTCGTTGAACTTGGAAAGATACCTTTGTAGTTCAAGTGCGTGATTGAAACTGTAAAAATGCTTTGCCTCCCCCTCGAATCCCGGGATCTTATCAGGACAATATCTGGCCCCGGAAGCAATAACCGCATAATCATAGGTGTGCCTCTTTCCACCTTTCGTTAAAACGTATCTCTCACTCTGGTTTATCCCAGTTACCTCGGCTCTCACGTGAGAAATCCGTGAAGAAAGCAGGAACTTGGTGCCTTTAGAATACCTCTTCAGATCCCTGTCGCCCAGAGAGATGAAGAGTCCCCCGGGCTTGTAATAATGACGTGGAGAATTGCCAATAACTGTTATCTCCACAGGGGAATGCTGGAGTCTGAATCCAAGCTTATTCGCCACTGAAAGTCCCGCGGTTCCGTCTCCAATGACAATGACTCTTCTGGGGGCTACCATTCGGACCCCGCTTTAAATATCTTGTTTGAAAAGCACATCATCTCTGCAATCAGACGGAATTCAGCCATTATCCGGCGTTATCAGGGCACCTTATTAGTATTTTTTGCAATTGTGTTCACCATGAAACCAGAAATGATTGAGTAAGCCCTTAATAACGACAGGTTCAGTCGACGGCAAACTATTAAAAATATCTTCTTATTCGGTTGGTATGGGAGATGGCGAAGATTCCTTCGACCCAAGCAGACGTAATTTTCTGAAAATTGTGGCAATAGCCTCTGTTGGGGTTGCTGCCGTGGGAATATTAAAGGGAGGTATCAGCAATCTGATTGCACCTACCGTAGGACTTTCAGCATTCCCCTCATTGACTATCTATGATACATCGGGAAAACCCCTTACATATGAGAACCTGCCTTTAAGTTCAGCACAGGTTGTGACATTTGAATACCCCCTTCAGGACGATCCATCATTTTTGATTAATCTCGGGGATTCATCAGGTAAACCGCTGGACATAACGACACCCCCGAAGCCGAAGAGCGCCCTGACTGGAACAACGTACACGTATCCAACGGGGGTGGGTCCGACAGGGTCGCAATCAGTCGTTGCCTTTAGTGCCATATGCCAGCATGCTGGATGCGTTCCACCGTCAATCAAATATTATCCGCCCAACACCGAAATTCCAAATGTGTTCAGTGCTTCCCAGAACAAACTGGGTCTTATTCACTGCTCATGCCACGGCAGTACTTATGACCCGACAAGCGGTGCTTCTATTGTGACGGGTCCTACACAGAACCCTTTGCCAGGTGTATTCCTCAAGTATGATCCAACCACTCATGAATTCGCTGCTTACAAGATGACTGGCCCGACAATATTCGGGAGGCAGTCAGACCTGACGGGAGGTAGTCCTCTCAGTACCAACTACACGGAGATCAAAGTAGGATAAGTAGGGTGAATATCAAATGGAAAGTGAAAAGAAGGAAACATTGACAGTAAAATATCTGGGTGTTGACCCGGTAAAACTCATGAACGAGATGCCAGTTAAAAGAAACCCTACTTACATGAGAAAAGGGTTCATGTACTGGACTGGAGCAATGATCACCATTGCTTTCATGTATCAGATCGTCACCGGTCTCATGCTTTTGATGTACTACGATCCATCACACCCGTACACCAGCACGCAGACAATGCTTACTACAGTTCCATATGCTGTACTTATTGATTCCACTCACCTGTACGGGGCATTTGCCATGGTTGTGCTCGTCTATGTGCATCTCTTCAGGAACTATTTTGCGGGTGCATACAAGAGGCCAAGACAGCTACAGTGGATACTTGGCGTCGTGCTTCTTGGCCTTACGATCGGTGTATGTTTCTTCGGTTACTCCATGCCAGGAGACATTCTAGGTGCTGATGCTTCCAGTATTGGTGCAAACATGGCAGCACAGACGCCGTATATTGGCGGGATGATTTCCACTATACTGTTTGGTAATAACTCAAGCACTGCAAGTCTTTATCAGAGGCTTCTAGGATGGCACATTGTACTGGCCTTGCTCGTAGGAGTCCTTTTCGCGATCCACTTCTTCCTTGCAGAATCCCACAACATAATGCCCTCTGCGAAAGAAAGCAAGCACAGGGCTCCAGCAATAATAGAAGAAGACGATACCATGAAACAATGGTACCCCTATAATTTCGTCTTCATGCTTCAACTTACGCTCTTTGTGGTAGGTTTCATATTATTGATCCCTTCCATAATAGGGCTACTTCAGGGTGTTCCGTCATTATTCTCTCCGTTGCCGGGACCATCGCGTAACAGCCCTCTGGCAGGGAACGCAATAGCTTATCCTGATTATCCCCCATGGTTCCTTCTTTTCGTGTATAAAGCAGTGGACTTCCTTCCAGGGTTTATCCAAGTAAGCGCTCCTGGTTTTAGCATGGCCTTATATGGGCCACTCGTTGCAACTGCTATATTTGGTGGAATCCCACTTGTTTTCCTTCTGGTTCTGCCCTTCATAGACAGAAACGATGATCTTCACCCTCTAAAGAGACCTGTCATCACTGGGCTCGGAATCTATCTTCTGCTTTACCTGGTGGTACTTTCAGTCTGGGGCGCCCTTACACCAGGTGTTCCAATCTCACTTCCAGCTGTTGGCGCGGTGCTTGGGATTCCTTTCGTGATCATAATCCTGGGAATGTATCTCATCGGAAGGTTATACAAGTCGGGTAAACTCGACATCACCTATGACAAGATCATGACTTCCTTCTACCTCTTCCTTATAATGTTGATGATGGGGATCTACTTCCTGGCTATCAATTTCCACCAGTTCCTTTCAGACTCTACAGGGGGGAATCTGATAGATACGTTCGTTGCGGGCCTGACAACTTCATTCGCTGCTGTTGGAGTAGCTAAAGCGGGGTCCACGGGATCGGCAATGAAGTCAGTGGCGGCAAGTAAACCGGTGAGTTACAAGATGAGCCCGAATTCTGCCACGGTGCTTTCAACAATCTTGCTTTTGATTTCCGTAGCCATTATGGTCTTAATCTTCAACCTAAGCCCGACTGTCGTTAGCGAGGAATTCCTGTTTGGCGCTGGTCTTGGCATTGTTTTCATCCTGAGCGGGTTCATCACTAGACTTTACAGACTGGTTAACTACGATGAGTGAAAATCAGCAATTTCAGGACATAGCAGTCTGGAAGGAGGACGCGCTTGGCATCATAGTGATAAAGAGTAGCGACACAGGCGAAGTGCGAAGAAGTGTGTTCCCGGAACTGGTCCTCGCATTGGGAATGGCCTCTGCGGACGCGGATTTGAAGGCAATAGTTATTACGGGACTCAACAGGAATTTTGTCTCGAAGATTGAAATATGCGGTACCTTGAAATGCCTGTTGAAGACTCTGGATGACCTCTCCGCACTAGCATCTATGGTGTACTCCGCACCGAAACCCGTATACACAATCCTGACAGGAAACGCCGTAAACATGGGTTATGAAATAGCTCTTCTCGGGGACGTTGTGATATCCGGCCCAGATCTGAAGGCAGGTATTACTGAGGACTACATCTTCCGGCTCGGTGGATCTTTGACTTCTCAGAGATTTTCCAATATCTCGCTTTCAGAACCAGCGGAGAGTGTGAATGTGGACAAGATTTTCCAGCGGAAGGACCTTCTGGGAGAAGCAAAGTCATTCATTCTGGGAGATTACATGGCATCGAGGCCACTGCTTAGAAGAAGACGGCTATCGGATACCAGAACCGCCCTCATGGAAGAACACAGGCTTGTTATCGACACCTTCAGTTCAATCAGGAAAGAAGGGGAATGATTTCCAGGAGCACAACAGAAACAGCCACTGCAGCAAATGTGGCGATGAAGTTAACCATTCCCTTACTCATTTTACCCCTGTTCTCGTAGATGGCACCGGCAAAACTGTCAACAATTGAACCCAGGAAACCCATTGCGGTGATGAAGAGTACCGGCAAGACGTAAAAGGAGCCAAATTCCAGAAAGCTGAAGATTATTCCGACTATCAGGCTACCTAATGCCGAGGCCAGCGTTCCCGTTGCAGAGATACCTCCATTAACTCCTCGTTCCACCCTTTCAAAAGTTGTAATCAGGTATACGTTCCTGTCAACAGTTCCGAGTTCCGATGCAAATGTGTCTGCGTTTATCACGGCAAATGAAACAGCAAACAGTTCGAAGAACGGGAAACTGATGGGGTCAACAAGATTATTTATGAAGAAGAGCAAGGCAATCGCTGCACCTATCCCGCCAGCAAACATTATGTTGGACGTTCTTCTTTCGCCAGACTTTCCTTCCTGGATGTTGAGTTTCTTCTTTGTATCGAAGAATGCCCTGGTTGCAAGGTATGATGAAACGGCAAACAGAACCATGAGGATCAGCCAGTAAACAGAGGCAAGGAACGCAACCCAGGCGACCATTATAAGAGCAG
>JAJYUI010000004.1 GCA_021792595.1 Thermoplasmata archaeon
TTTCGATCCATTCCAATATCTCTCAAAAGATCTGAAAGTGATTCCGTGGACACATGGGCATCCGGAACCGTTTCAGAAAGATAAGATGTTGAATAGTGGAATTCAACATTTTTCAGTGGTGATACATGGATGAGCCTCATCATCGAGAATATGAATATCTCTTTCCACTGTGGAAAGTGTTTCTTCAACGATCTGATCATGTCACCTGATATGTGATTCACGAGAAATGATGCACCATATTCCTTCACAGCTATCTGGCTGTAAAGTTTCATTACACGCTTTGTCTTCGGTTCAATGAGTCCATCGGGCGTTATCCTTCCCAGATACTCTCCAGTTTTCATCTGTGATCTCTTCTTTTCAGGATTCCATTTACTGCTTACCCTGTAAAGATAGTAATGATCCCTCCTCCTCATGACAAGTGTCCCCTCGGTCCAATATTTCAACACCCAGTCCGGATAATTGTTTCTTGTTTTGTGGTTAATCATATTATGCATATGCATAATATGCAAGCATAAAAGTCTTTCTGTAAAACATAGAAAATAAGGGGAAAATTTAAAATATATTATGCAAAAGTGCCAGAGTTAGAGTTTAACCAAACCCGTCCGGATCCCCCCCAATGGCTTTGGTTTCAAGGGATTTGCCAGATCACACCATGATTCTCACATTTCGTGATAGAATGAAATCTGCAGTATCTGGAGTGACCATAAACTGTCCTGATGAATAGATAGATCAAGCATTCTCATTACGGGAGTTTTCTGTTTGAAACTTAGTCAGGGCGTCTGTCAATAAGGTAATTGACTATATCAATAGTTGTGGCCGCAAGGTACTCCTCTTTTCCCAATGATACCCTCTTGCCATACCTCAGGACAAATTTTGAATCCTTGCGTGGAATCCCAATGTGGTCCCCGAGTACGAAAAAGTTGTTTTCCGACAGATCACCCGGATCAAAGGGCTCTCCTTCCATGTCGAGAAGAAAAATGCTGTACCCTTCGGTTGACTTCTCCTTGATAACCCCCTGGAGAGATGATTTTGTCAAATTCACCCCTTCGTGGGATCTCCCGTTGAGCACATTCCTTAGAATATTCTCCCAGGATCTCTCGTCCACCCTCGCATCTCTCAGTTCATCCCCTGAGATTGAAAGATGCATTGGCGGCCGTGGAGGGCCGTTCAGTATCGCGTGGAAAACAACATCATGCCTGTGGGACCTTGACTTGAAGATCGACGTAAGTATGCACTGGTAGACAACATCCAGCCTGCCAGCTTCCAAAAGGCTCGTGAAATCTCCCGTCGTGTGTGCGCTGAGTGACTGAACCAAGAATTCCCTAAACATTTCTTCCCCCTCCATTAGCGCCCTTCATAAGGGCTAAAGCACACGGTTCATTTTCCGGCTCGAGACGAAACCATGCAGTTTCCTGATTATCGGGTGAGTTTATAAAGTGTCCGGGTTTGAAGATGTTGTCTCACATTAGCCCCCACCTTCCAGTGAATCAAAGGAGGGCTGAAGGATGCCATTATGCTCATGCGGCAAGTCTCCAATGGTTTGCTTAAACCCGATGAATTATCCCCTGGCACCATTTGCACCAACCTCCATTACTTGAACCATCCTTAATTCTCTTCGGCATCTGCAGTGCGATACGATTCAGGATAGGGGATGGAAATTCCGATATGGTGTGTTTCGCAGAGACAGTTGCTTGATTCAACCCGGAAAACATACCACTCACGAACTGGCTACAATCACTGCAGACCTGTCGGTTTCTTGCATTGTCTGCGTGTTAATTCGTCGATCAGTGTAATCCACTGTCACTGGTGATCAGTAATCTCACTGCACATTCCGACATGTTTTAATGTATTGTAATTTTCCCGGAAAGTTATAAATGTCACTAATTACACTTTTGACAACTGCGACAAATTCATCTGCCCTGTCCGGAATTACCGGCCGGATCTACGAGATCATAATCTCAATTTCTGCAATACTGATTGCAGTGCTCTGGATCCCCATAGCAATCTCTTTCTTCAGCGAGGATGAAAACAGGAGGCTGAATGCCAAACTGAGGCTGAAGAATGCGATTATTGGCACAATCATCTATGTGCTGGCCGTCAGTGGCACCCTGTACACAGTATTTTACTACATTGCAACCGGCGCCTAGGGGTGCCTGACGTGAACCTGGAACTTTCCTTGTCGATAATTTTCAGGACCGTAGAGTCTGCCCTATTCTCCTCAGCTGGAGGACTATGGTATGTAACGGTCAAGTATGGGTTATCCCCTGGTTATGCATATCTTGGCAGCGAACTGTCAGCCCATGGGTACCTCAGAATCTACAATTTCTTTTTTAACACTTTCGTGAGCGAGATTGTCTATCTTGTGATGATACTGGCTGCCCTGTATCTACTTTTCAGGAACTCCGTCGGAGAACCAGCGCCGTCCATTCCCACGCTCGCCCGCCTGTTTTTCTCATTTTCCCTTGCAATCTTTGCCTTCACCGTTTGCATTGACCTCATGCGCTATACAGATTCCATCTACACTTACACATGGAACGGCCTGGACACCGATTGGTATGCCCTCATGCCTCTTGGAAGTTCCAGCAACGCAACCGGAATCCAGGATTTGGGCTCGACGACTGTTATTTCTCTCCTCTTCATCACTTCATATTTTGTTGCCACCGGATCGCTCCTGTCTATGCTCGAGATCAGGCAGGCAATCATTCTTGTCCTTATGGTGATACTGCCAGTCTCTTCGCTACTACTGGCGTTGCCGTTCACGGAGAAAATTGCAGCGGGGATGTGGAAGCTTTTCGCAGAGATGACGGTGGTTCCCTTCATTGTACTCATCTGCATAGCGATAGCTGAATCAGTACATGGTGACCCGCTGCTGCAGATTGCCCTGATACTTCTTGCTTCGGGAAGCCCCTTCCTGCTGCACAATGGTTCAAGGATCCTTTACGGTGCAGGGATAATGGGTTCATTCACCGGCCTGATGGCTGGGATGGGATCAATGAGATATGGAATCACGGGCCAGGTTGCAGGGATCTCGTCTGCCCTCAAACCGTCCCTGGGAGTTGCGATAAAGGGAGGAAGGGGGCCAATAGATACAAACAAGCAGGGGGAGTTCACCATTAACTGGAGAGAAGTCTTCAGGGACTCATTCAGAGGCTCGGGGGAAAGACGCGATTGACAGAGGAGAGGACCCCACCCAATGTCAGCCTGTATGAATCAAAGATCGCTGGTCTTGACTGGAATGTTGCTGTCTTTCTTACACTTGCAATATCTGTATCTTCTGTGCTGAGCCTTGTTGACGTGACTGCGGGGCTTGTTGCATTCCTTACGGTTCCCGTTATCCTTGCACTTGGGTTGAATGGGTGGTCGCTCCCCTTGTCGATACTTGAGTCTGTAGCAAGGCACCATGAATGGATGGTCGAAGCCCCGATTTCCACCAGATTCATGAACGACCACTTGCTAATCCAAACCAGGGACTCTCTATGCGCTATAATCAAGCTTGTGGCATCTGATCTCTCCCTCCTGTCACAGTCGTCGATTGACTCCGTGAGGAGAGGCCTCGCTTCATTGATAGAGCAGTTGAAGGTTGAAGCAAGCTTCATTTCAATTCCGCATGGAATCGGGGATGGTTCACTCAAAGGACCGGATGAAGACTACAATCTGCTGGTCGATTTTGTGTTGAAGGACGTACATTACTTCAACACATACCTGATCCTGAAGGTTAGGAAATATGACGGAGATTCGGGGTTAATGGAACTCGAGGAGGAAGTGAACAGGACATTGGGGTTCCTCAGGCAATGCGGATTTTCAGCGGACGAAGTGACAGAAGATTCCTTGCGGGAAGTGATGAAGTGGAACCCGTGAAGAAATTCAGGGTAGCAGGCAATGGGGTGATTTCCCCAGATGGCCTCTCCGGATATCTGAGCGTATCGGAGGCAAGAATCGTGCCTGACTTCCGTTATCTGAAGATCGTTGAATCCCTGGGGATCGGAGTGTCTCTCAGGTTGGATCTGAACCCGTATGACAATGGAAAATCGCAGCCTGTCATACGGAGAATGATTGCAGATCGGGCCTCAGAACTGAAGATTTCCAGGGTAATGAATAACAGGGGGGCGATAGAGGAGCAGGTCGCTTTCCTGAGAAACCTGATTGGAAGGATCGAGAATAACAGGACCAGGGCGGTAAACGTTCAATACGTCGTCAAGGTGACGGAACACCATCCCGCGATTCTGAAGGATAGCCTGGGGCGTATTGAAAGCGCGTTCGCAGCGATGGGGATCAGGACAAAACTGTCCAGGTTCATCGGTCGCAGGAGATTGCTGTCAGTCACAAACCCGTTCTCCACCTCAAGAGGAAATTACCTGATGGACTCCACCACACTGGGAGGTATTCTCCCTGTTTCATTCAGCCCTGAACCTCACTTGGGGATACTTATCGGAATTGATGAAAGCAACGAGTATCCCGTGTTCCAGGACATATTCGAAGGAAACTCCTACAACTGCATTGTGTCAGGCGAGACTGGCAGCGGGAAGTCCTTCTTCACCAAGCTGCTTGTTTCCAGAATGCTCAGGAATGAGCTTGTAGGGGAAGTGCGAATTGTTGATCCTCTCGGGGAATATTCACCTGAACTGTTTCCCGGCTTCAGTGATAAAGTGGCAATAATCCATAGTGAAAACGTAGACGCAGAGAAACTGATCGGTGAGATAACTGCAGGGTTTTCAGCCTCGGGAAGAAAACTTCTTGTGATTGATGAAGCCCACAGGCTTCTTGAGACCAGGCCTGCGAGAATAGCCCTTGATCGCCTTGCCCGACACTCCCGGCACAAGAACCTGTCCGTGATACCCATAACGCAGAACCTCACCGATTTCTTTGGAAGTGAAGAGGGCAGGTCGCTTGTTTCCAACTCAGGAAACATAATCTCCTTCAGGAACAAGCCCTTCCAGCTTTCAAAACTGAGTTCCGTGAGCGAACCTGGCACAGATTCACTGGACACGTCCGGGCTGATGGGTGGCAGAAGGGATCCGTATTCCGAATGCATATTCATTCATGGATCGGAGATCAGGAGGATTAGGGTAATATGTACCGTGAAAGAGCACCGGATGCTCAGTTATTCTGCTCCTTGAGCCTCTTCTCTCTCTCCTTCTCGTCAACAAGCAGCAGGGTCAGAACCCCGAACACAAGGAGAACCACAACGAAGTCATAAAGACCAACATCTCCCCATGTGTCGTAAAGAATGGACCAGACAAGATAGAAGCTGATGGCAATAATTATTGAAAGGAGCCCAAAGAAGCGGTAAATGTTTGGAACCGTCACTTTCGAAAGAGCGAAACCTGCAGCCTTCCGGCCTGGAATCCTGCCAAGCTTCTCCCTTGCCTCTTTCATTGCCCTTGAGTTCCTTATCCCCATTCGTTCCGGCAGTGATATGAATCAGGCATAATTAAAGATTACATTCCAATATGACCCTGCGAAAATAAATAACCTCTCTGCAAATTACGGATGTGCTGAATCAGATAAACGACCCTGCATCAGGATACTTCCACTGCACTAACAGGGAAAGGGCAATCTTTGAGGCAGGAATCAAGTTGGGTACGATATATCACCAGTACGTTGGTGTTCCCATAAACCTGAGTAATCTCACATCGCTGGAGAACGCCATAAAGGAGAGTGTCATGGTGCAGCCCTTTGTTGTTGATGCCAGCGTGAAAATTGACTCTGAAGTCGTGAAGAAGAGGCAGGGTGTCTACAAGTACATAACCTTGTCCGGGGATATGCTCGCCGTATCTGTAAAAATCAGGTACGAGGATGCGGAAGTGACGGGTTTTCTCCATTACGTGGAGAAAATGGATTATCCACTTATGTACGTGGGAGATTAGAGTAAAGATGGCAGTTAAGGTAGGTATAACAGGCCCCACCGGGGCTATCAAGGCCGAGGTTTTGAAAAAGATCATCGAGATACTGGAGAAGGAGGGGAAGATTGTTCAGGGCGTCCTGGTCAGCGAAATCCTGAACGCAGGGAAACTCACAGGATATTCCCTGTATGATCTCAACACGAAGAAGAAGGTACTATTTGCGGATGCCTCCATTTTGTCGAGAGTGAAAATAGACAAGATTGGCGTGGATACCAGGCTTCTGGAGGAAACCCTGATCCCGAGCCTTGAAAAGGCAAGAGAAGCTGCGGACTACATCGTTATAGACGAGATTGGGAAACTGGAGGGGACCACAAAGCTGGTGCAGAAGGAGATCAACAATACCCTGGAATTCGACAAGCCGCTCGTGCTTACACTTCACAAGAAAAGCAGGAACCCGGTTCTGCAGGAAATCAGGAGCTTGGAAGGAGTCCGTGTATTCGATCTCACCCCGATAAACAAGAACCTTCTTCCCTTCAAGGTCCTCAGGGTCCTTAAAGGAGAAGAAGGATCCTGAGTTGATCATACAGGAAGGGCTTGTTCGGGTAGAGGTTCCAGATGAGCACCGGGTCAGGGGACCTGGCAAAAGGGGGCCCGGTTTCTACAACGCTGACCAGAAGATAAACAGGGACCTGACCGTAGCCTATGTCAGCACCGTAAGGCCTTCCTTCTTTCTGGACGCATTTGGCGGATCCGGAATCAGGGGTATACGCGTGGAGAGGGAGACTGGCACAAGAACGGTGATCAGCGAGATTAATCCAGTTTCTGCAGCCACGATAGAAGAGAACATTTCCAGGAACGGTTCCAGATGCACCCTCATCGGGGATAACTGTGAAACTGTGATGTCGGAGTTCAAGTTCGATTTCATTGACATCGATCCGTATGGATCTGCGCTCCCATACATTGACAGTGCCCTCAGGAACGTGAAGAATGGTGGGCACATAGGGGTGACAGCTACAGATCTCAGTGCGCTTACAGGTTCTGCAGGAAAGGTCACCAGGAGACGGTACAGTGCAAATCTCACTGTCGATAGCCTGAAGCATGAGAAGGGAATCAGGCTCCTCATTAGGGCAGTCATTGAACGTGGCGCGCAGTATGAGATGGCGGCAGAACCAATGATGTCGTTCTGGCATTCCCACTTCTACAGGGTGATATTCAGGGTAACCAGGGGTGCAGGAAGGTGCGACCGGCTTCTGGAAGAGATATCGCCCATCCTGTTGAATGGCCGTGAAGAGGGGCCACTGTGGCTTGGAAAGCTTGAGACGCGTTTGCTGGACCGCACACTGAGGGCGCCAGAACATGTCGCGTCAGATATCAGGGCAGGGAGGTTCCTCAGAAACCTTCCCGACGAGGACCTGATGCCCCTGTTCATAGACCTTGGAGACCGCGAGATTTTCAACGGAGGGGACATTCCCTCCGTTTCTAGGACTGTTGCAAGGTTGGCCGAAAACGGTTTTGCTGCATCGAGGACTCATTTTTCACCCACTGGGATTAAGATAGGAGGAGAGTGGGACATATCCGAGATAAGAAAAATTGCTTACGCCAAGTAATATAAGAAAGTAATCATACCTCAGAGTCTGGATGAACCCTTGGATTCGCATTACAAGACCGGTTAACGGAATCATGGGAATTGCTGCAACCATAATCTCCGCCTACATTGGCACTGGGTCCCTGTTCCTCTCGTTTTACATGGAGATTGCAGCAGCCTGTGCATGTGTATTCATGGTCACTTCCGGTGGAAATGTGATAAACGACATAACTGACGTGGAAACAGACAGGAAGAATCACCCGGACAGGCCGATCCCAACCGGCATGATCTCACTTGACGCTGCGAGAAATTACTCCATTGCCCTGTTTGCAATCCCTCTTGCCCTCTCTGCGATATTCCTCCCCATAGATGCGTTGATAGTGGTTGCCCTTGCTGAAGGGGTGCTTATCTCATACGAGTTCAGGACGAAGAAGCTTGGGCTCTCTGGAAACGTTTCGATAAGCATCCTGGTAGGGTTGATCTTCCTCTTTGGCGGCATCGCGGTCGGTTCCTTTGAGAGGATGCTGATACTATTCGGCATGGCATCGCTTGCAAACCTTTCGAGGGAACTGATAAAGGAGGTGGAGGACATAGAGGGAGATGTGGACAGGAATACCTTTCCCAAGAAATACGGGAGAGGCATGACCACAGTCCTTGCAGGATTTTCCGTAATAGCTGCAGTATCTCTTTCGGCGCTCCCATACCTTCTCGGGATTTTCACCTGGTTTTATCTCATACCTGTTGCCATTTCTGATGCGTTGTTTCTCTCCACCATAGGCATGGTCTCGGCGAGACCTGCGATGGGACAGCAGGTATCGAAGCTGGCAATGATTATTGGACTGGTTTCGTTTGTAGTGGGTGCAGTATGACCGTTCTAGAGGACATAAAGATCGAATGCAGCAAGGGCAAGGTGCACATGACACTGATAGATCCGGCCGCCCAGGACCCCGATAAGTCAGCAACCATAGCTGGTGAGGCAGAGCGTGCAGGAACGGATTTCTTTATGGTTGGTGGTTCCACGGACATTGACGGGAAGAGACTGAGCAGGTGTATTGAAGGGATCAAGAGTTCCGCGGACAAGCCTGTGATAATTTTTCCCGGTTCCTCATCGATGATCAGCCCTCTTGCGGATGCAATCTACTTTATGTCGCTGCTGAATTCCAAGAGCATTGACTTCCTCATGAGGCACCAGGTCACTGCGGCAGTACCCCTCAGGAAAATGAAGATAGAGACTATCCCAATGGGATACATCATCGTGGAGCCGGGCATGACCGTGGGAAGGGTGGGACAGGCTGATCTCGTTCGTAGGGATGACGCTGCCTCGGCAGTTTCCTACGCTGTCGCCGCACAGATGTTCGGGATGTCGCTGGTTTACCTGGAGGCAGGAAGCGGATCTCCGGAACATGTTCCTGGGAGCATAATAAGAAGGGTAAAGGAGAGCCTCGACATTCCGCTCATAGTTGGAGGGGGAATACGCACTCCGGAAGCGTCAGCAGAAGTGGCCCGTGCAGGAGCGGACGTGATTGTCACCGGAACTGTCGCCGAGAGGGCACAGGATGTTTACAGCACCCTGGAGCCAATAATCAGGGCGGCCAAACTGTAGATTTCCCAGGAATTCCCTGTTCAATCGCCATTTAGAACCACCGGATTGTTGCGTGCTCCCTTGAGAGAGCATTTTAATTTAGAATTGCATTGCAGTATATGGGAAAAATCCGGGTGGAAGTGCGATACCTTCCCGGGGTTGAAGACCCCGAGGCCATTACAATTTCCAGGAATCTGCAGATCCTGGGTTATGATTCTGTTGGATCTGTTTCCGTAAGCAAGGTATACCAGTTCGAGATCGGCAACAGGGAGAACGGAATGAAGCAGGTCAATGAAGTGGCGAGGAAGCTCCTCTGCAACGAAGTGATCCAGGAATATGACATCAAAGAAGAGTAATCCCCGATCAGAGATCATAAGGATAAGGGATCTCGATCAGGTTGAGCTGGATACCCTTAGCCTGAGAATGGGCCTTGCCCTGTCCCAGGGTGAAATGTCACAGCTCAGGGGATATTTCAGGTCAATAGGGAGAGACCCCACTGACGTGGAGATACAGGCAATGGCCCAGGCATGGAGCGAACATTGCTGCTACAAGTCGTCAAGGTTCTACCTGAAGAAGTATCTCTCTGGCCTCAGGAATGAGAGCGTGATACTGGCCATGGAAGACGATGCAGGAGTGGTTGAATTTGACGGGGAGCACGCTTACGTCGTCAAGATGGAAAGTCACAACCATCCTAGTGCGCTCGAGCCGTATGGCGGTGCAGCAACAGGTGTTGGAGGCATTATACGCGATGTCCTGTGCATGGGAGCACAGCCAATCGCAATTCTTGATTCCCTTTACTTCGGCGACCCTTCCTTCGGAGGAGACGACAGGGGTTCGCATTCCTCAAGGTTCCTTTCCGGCGGCATAGTGCGTGGCATAAGGGACTACGGAAACAGGCTAGGGATACCTACAGTGGCCGGATCAACAACGTTTGACAGTTCATATAACCGGAACCCGCTGGTCAACGCGGGATGCATAGGGATAGTGAGAAAGGATCACGTGATCCGTAGCAGGGTGTCCGCTGAAGGGGAGATTCTGCTGCTGATTGGTGGAGGCACGGGAAGGGACGGGATCCATGGAGTGAATTTCGCCTCCAGGTCCTTTGGCCATGACAGGGCCGAATCGACAAGGTCGGTGCAGCTGGGCAACCCCATCGTGGAGGAACCCCTTATTCACGGGATTATTGAACTGGTGGATCTTGGCATAGTCTGCGGGATGAAGGATCTCGGGGGAGGGGGGCTCTCAAGCGCAGCTGGCGAGATGATGTATGCTGCAGGCCTGGCAGGAACAATCGAGCTTGACCGCGTTCACCTTAAGGAGAAGGACATGCAACCATGGGAGATTTGGGTTAGCGAGAGCCAGGAAAGGATGCTGGTCTCCATGGACCCCCCCGACCTTGATAAGGCAATAGGGGTGCTGAAAAAGTGGGATCTCAATTACTCGGTTATCGGGCATGTCACGAAAGGCGAGAACCTCAAATTGACATACGGGGGAGAAACTGTACTTGATCTGCCCCTTTCATTCCTTACTTCAGGCCCGACATATGCCAGAAGCTACACTGAAAAGAAACCGGACAGGACAATTGTACTTCCGGAGGAAACCAGAGATTACAACACCCTGCTGAAAGAGTTTCTGTCTTCTCCAAACGTGGCTGCACGTTTCAGGATAATAAGGGAGTACGACAGGACAGTCCGGGGCAGTACCATAATATCTGGGGAAACCGGAGTACCTGGATTTCCCACGCATTCAGACGCTGCAGTAATCAAGCCCCTTCCTGATTCCAGAAGGGGCCTTGTGCTGACTTCCGGATGCCGAGTAGCAATGACCCGTGCAGATGCGTATGCGGGAACGCTCAATTCATTTTCTAAGGCCGTGAGGAACATACTTTCCATGGGAGGAATTCCACACAGTGTTGTGGACTGCATGAACTTCGGCGACCCGGAACAGGAGGATGTCATGGGAGATTTCGTGTCATCGCTGAGAGCACTGTCTGATTCATGCCGTGAGCTAGGCCTTCCGGTTGTCTCCGGCAACGTGAGCCTCTATAACAGGACTGACGAGACGAATATACACCCAAGCCCAACAATAATGATGACCGGGATCATGGAGGACGTGGAAAGGACAATAAGCCAGGATTTCAAGGAAGAGGGAAACAACGTATACCTCCTTGGCCGCATGATCCCGAACCTGAACGGAAGCGAGTACCTGTCTTACAGGGGATATGATTCCCCTGGCGCCCCGTATTGCGATCTCAAGGAACTCTCAAGTGAGGTTGGGGTGATGCATAAGCTGGCTTCCACGGGAATTATCGCTTCCGCCCATGACGTGTCGACGGGCGGGCTCGTCACTGCTATTTGCGAGATGGCGTTCGGTTCAGGGATCGGGGGGGAATTTGATCTCACCAATCTGGGCGGCATGAGGTCGTCCGTCAAGATGTTCTCCGAGGGGGGAAACATGATACTGCTTGAGGTTAGGGAGGCGGACAGGGAAAAATTCCTGAAGGAATGCATGCCGTTTGAACCTGTGCTGCTTGGAAAAACCACCGGGGACAGGATAAGGATCGATGATACTGGGATGAACCTTGTAGATTGCCCTGTAAGTTCCCTCTTCGATCCCTGGAACAGCGGCCTGGAGAATATCTTTTGAGAAGCTCTCCACCCGCAATGGAATGAGTGGGAGAGTCTTATCAAATACTGTTAAATATTCGATTCAGCTAACAGCATGGGGGTGGCGTTATGCTGTACTTCGTCAGCAGGAAGGACTACGACGATGACGACGATTCAGATAGCGATGATGACGAATTCTGAACCACTTTATATTTTATTTCTTCTTTAATTGCGACCAGAGCGTACTTCAGGAATGAGCAAAGACATTACGGAAGAGGAGACGGTCAGGTCAGGCATGGGCCCATTCAGCCTGCTCAACGAGCAGATAAGGGAGATGCTTGACAGGCTGGGCGTTGTAACGCCCACTGAAGCCCAGAAGAAGCTGATTCCTGAAGTTCTCTCGGGAAGGGACTGCCTGCTTGTTTCCCCCACAGGGTCTGGAAAGACGGAAGCGGCAATGTTGCCTATTTTCCACATGATCATGGCTGAAAGGCCAAGACCTGTTTCATGTATCTATGTCACACCGTTGCGTGCCCTTAACAGGGACATGCTTGGAAGGCTGCAGGACTACGGGAAGGAGCTCGGAATCAGGATCCAGGTGAAGCACAGCGACATCACGCAGGCACAGAGAAGGGAGATCGTGACAAAGCCGGCAGATGTCATCATAACCACGCCGGAATCCCTTCAAATCATGCTAAAGGGTAGCCGCCTCAGGCAGGTGATTTCCGCCGTCAAGTACCTTGTAGTGGATGAGATCCACGAACTAGCGCAGAATGAGCGTGGGTCCCAGTTCTCGGTGGTTGTTGAAAGGCTGAGGAATCTTACCGGCGGATTCCAGAGAATTGCCCTGTCGGCCACCGTGGGAAACCCTGAAGAGCTCGCAAGGTACCTTTCCACTGGAACTGAAGTATCCATCCTCAGCACGGATATTGAGAAGAGGTTCGAATTCAACGTATCGATTCCGGATAAGGCAGATGAGTCAATTGCCGAGCTCATGGGATGCGACACGCAATACGCCGGATGCGTTAGCAGGATTTGGGATCTTGTGAACAGCCACAGCGGAACCCTTGTTTTCGTGAACACAAGAAGCACGGCCGAGGATCTTGCTTTCAGGCTTCACTCCTGGAAGGGCGAGATCCCGGTGGCCGTGCATCATGGGTCCCTTTCAAAAGAAAGCCGGGAGGCAGCGGAAAAGGACTTCAAGGAAGGGAAACTGAAGGCACTGATCTGCACATCATCCCTTGAGCTTGGGATCGACATTGGAACCGCAGACCTCGTCATACAGTTCAACTCACCCAGGCAGATCAACAAGATGCTGCAGAGGATAGGGCGATCCGGCCACTGGATCGGCAAGGTCTCAAAGGGAGATATCATCTGCGTAAACCTTGTGGAACTTGAGGAATCTTCCGCCATAGTTTCACTTTCAGTGGACATGGTGCTGGAGCCAGTCCGCATAAGGAGGAATTCTCTTTCCACGCTTGCAAACCAGATCATGCTGGAGCTTAACTGTGAGCCCAAGGTTAACCTGGAGGAATTCTTCGCCATCGTGAAGCGTGCATATGCCTTCAGCGACCTTACGGAGCAGGATTTTGCAGATACTGTTTATTTCCTGGAACAGACCAGGAAGATCTGGAGGGAGGGAGCCATGATCGGCAAGAGACATGGGGCGCTGGATTATTTCATCAACCACCTGTCCATGATCCCGAGCGAGAAGACATATAGGGTGATAGACCCTGCAGCCAGGAAGTTCATAGGGACCCTGGACGAGAGATACGTGGTCTCGGAGATCGAGCCGGGAAGTTACTTCATCATCAGGGGGGCAACATGGAGAACCATCATGATAAAGGAGGACAGGATTCTTGTCGAGCCTTTCCAGACTGCCGCGATCACCCCGAAGTGGACAGGGGAGGACATACCCGTCCTGAGGGACGTGATAGAAAGGATATCAGTGCTCAGGACCGTAAAGAAGGCCCCCGGTTTTGTTCCCGGCAACAGTGCAAGCCAGCTGGAAGAGTGGTACTCTGGCGACCTTGCACTCATTGATTCGCCCATAATAGAGGCGAGGAACGGGGAGATAGTCATACAGATCCTCCTTGGAACAAGGGGAAATTTCGCCCTTGCCGAGATCCTTTCAGGCGCGATAACCGTGATCACGGGACAGAGCGTGGAGATAGACTATTCACCATATCACGTCTATTTCAGGGCTTCGAGAAGCCTCAGCCCCGAGGAGATCAGGACAATGATCGTATCCATTGATCCAGCTACGCTGGAGAATTCCATACTGGGCATATGCAGGAGATCACGTTTCTTCTCCGGGGTGTTCCTGTATGAGGCGAGGAAGTTCGGCATCATATCGCAGGACGCAGACATTGGGAGAGTCAGGCTCTCCAAGATCATAGACTCATATGCGGATACCGTGCTTTACAGGGATTCCGTGAGGAAGCTCATCCATGATTACATGGACCTTGATGCCCTTCGTGATTTCCTCTCCCGCGCTCAGGACATGGAATTCAGGCTGAAGAGTGATATAGGCGAATCCACCAGGGTGTTTCTCAGGCATTATACAGAAAGGGTCATGCCCCTGGCACCGACCCGCACGATCCTTGAGTCCATAAGGAAGAGGATCCTGAATGAGACCACGATCCTCTACTGCACAGTCTGCAGGAACCAGAGGACCATGAGGGTTCGCGAAATAAACTCAATTAGGTGTCCTTCCTGCGGCAGCAGCCTCGTGGCTTCCCTTTCGCGATACGAAGCGGATGAGCTCAGGAAAATCGGCAGCGACAAGTGGGATACCTCGCCGGCCAGGAAGAGGCTTTACAAGAATGCACATCTCGTCAGGGAGAGGGGCATGCGTGCAGTAATGGCAATGTCAGCACGGGGGATTGGCCCGGAAACCGCAATCAGGCTTCTTGAAGTTTCATACATAAGCGATGAGGATTTCATAAGGGCAATACTGCTTGCAGAGATTGAGTATGCCAAGAACAGGAGATTCTGGGACTGACAGGTTGTTGCCGCTGTTCCAGCGGGTAATGATTATAAGGGATCGAACCAATTAGCTCCTCATGCCGGGCAGAGGCGAAAGGGTCCGGCAGAAACTGGACCGCTACAGGGAGGTCAACATGCACTTTCCCATAATCGTGGAGGGGATAAACGACGTGAAGTCCCTGAGAAAACTTGGCTTTGCCGGAAAGATCTTGCCGCTGAACAATGGCAGGAGCCTGCTGAGCTTCGCGGAGGAATATTCCAGGGAGTACAGGGAGGCAATTATTCTCACTGATTTTGACAGGAAGGGACTGGCTCTCAAGTCCGGGATTTCGTCGTACCTTGCCAGCCTTGGGGTCAGGCCGGATACGGAACTGTGGTCTTTCCTGAGGAGTTACCTGCCGGTGAGAACCATAGAAGAGCTTCCCCGGGCAGTGGCGAAAGTCCTGGAAGAGAACAGGAAGGAGGTCACTCTCCTCGCCATCGACAGGAGAATCAGGAGCCTGGGGAAATCGGGGAATAACCGGAGGGATTGAGAAATTGTGCCTCTGATCCAGTTCAGCATTCCAGGTTCAGGATTCATGATCATGGGTAAACCGGGAAACAACCCGGCTCAAAATATTAATCAACTCAAGTTAATGCTGGTCTGAGTCCTGACATGGCATCTCTGTTCAAATTGACATTTCTGGGAAGCGGCGGTTCCTGGCCCACGCCTGGAAGGGGAATGCCTGCGGTTGCCCTGCAGATCGACAATATCATTAACCTCCTTGACTGCGGGGAAGGTACCCAGAAGCAGCTCATGAAGAGCAACCTTTCATTCATGAAGATCAGCAACATATTCATAACCCACTTTCACGGGGACCATTTCCTCGGCCTGCTGGGCCTGATCCAGAGCATGTCTTTCAACGGGAGAGAGCAGGAATTGCACATATTCGGCCCGATCAGGGCAAGGGAAGTGCTTACCAATGCCCTGAGTGTCGGGTACTATACACTATCATTCCCGATATATGTTCATGAGGTAAAACCGGGCGACTCCATTGATCTCGGTCTCTTCAGGGTATCGACCCTCAAGACGGACCATCCTGTCCCGGCCTTATCCTATTCGATTGAGGAACCGGATGCTGTCAGGATAGACAGGAAGAAAGTGGATGAGATCGGGGTACCGGACAGGCTCATTGAGACAATAAGATCGGTGGGATACGCCACCCAGGACGGAACGACATACACGCTTGACCAGATCTCCGGTGGGCTGAAGAGGGGAAGGAAGATCGTCTATTCCGGAGATACCAGGCCAATGAAAGAAATGGTCGACTTCTGCAGGGGCTCAGACGTCCTGATCCACGAAACATCCACCGATTCTTCATACGAGCCGAAGGTTAACGAATTTGGACACACTTCCTCCAGGCAGGCGGCAGAGATCGCACGTGACGCAGCTGTCAAAAGATTCTATCTCTATCACTACAGCCCAAGGATAACTGATGTAAGGGTGCTCGAGAAGGAGGCAAGAACCATATTCCCTGAGTCTTATGCAAGCAGGGAGCTTCTTGAGTATGAAGTGCCTTCCTCCAAACAGTGAAGGGATCCCGATCTCCTGTTATCCTGACCGAGATGCTTCAATATATATCCCATTGACTGTTCAGGTTTAAGGTGGATGATTAACTGAAGAGATTCCTCATCCTTGAAGACGGGACTATTTTTCAGGGTGAGGCTATCGGCTCTTCCTGCGACTCATTCGGCGAAGTGGTTTTCAACACTTCAATGACAGGCTACACCGAGATCATGACGGACCCTTCCTATCGCGGGCAGATAATGGTCTTCGCCGCCCCGACCGTAGGCAACTACGGTTGGAAAAGGGACCATATGGAATCTGATGCCGTGCAGGTTTCCGGAGTGGTAACAAGGTCTGCATATTCCGCCGCCGGTTATCTTGATTCAGCGCTGAAAGAGAGCGGTATACCAGGGATAGACAGGGTGGACACAAGGTCGCTTGTGCTGAAGATAAGGGAAAAGGGCACCGTAAGGGGGGTGATAAGCAGCAGGATGGAGATTCCCTGGGATTTCCCGGACCCTATGAAACTTGATCTTGTTTCCGAAGTAGTTTCAAACGAAGTTTCCAGGATTTCCTCCGGCAGGAAGATCACTGCCCTTGTGGTAGATGCCGGTGCCAAGAAATCCCTGCTCAAACGTATGTCGGAGATTGCAGATCTCATTGTTGTACCCCACGGGATTGATCCGGCAGGTTACCTTGGAGAGGCAGATTTCATTTTTGTGTCAAACGGCCCCGGGGACCCCTCCCACACTTCTCTGGAACCGACTGTGAAATTCATCGGAAAACAGATTGGGAAGAAACCTGTCACAGGCGTCTGCCTGGGACAGCAGGTAATTGCCCTTGCCTCCGGGTGCACCACGTACAAGATGAGATACGGGCATCGCGGTTCCAACCATGCGGTGACGGACGGAATGAACACCTGGATAACTTCCCACAACCATGGCTACGCCGTTTCAGAATCCTCAATGGAAGGTTCATGCCTGAATGTCCTGCAGCGTGACATTAATGACGGCACGGTCGAAATGGTAGGCAACGGCGAGGCCGGGGTGCTTGCTGCTCAGTATCATCCCGAGGGTGCGCCAGGTTCGCACGATCTCTCGTGGTTCTTTGAGAGGGTCAAGAAGATTGTGGAGGATTCAGTTGCCCGCGGATAGGACAATAAGAAAGGTCCTGGTCATAGGGGCTGGACCAATAGTCATTGGACAGGCAGCCGAGTTTGACTATTCCGGATCCCAGGCCTGCTTCGCCCTGAGGGAGGAGGGAATTTCAACAGTGCTTCTCAACCCGAACCCCGCATCAATACAGACTGATTCTGAAGTGGCAGACAGGGTGTATCTTGAACCAGTCACTCCTGACTCCATCGAGAAGATCATACGGAGCGAATCCGTTGATTCAATCCTCGCTTCGGTTGGAGGGCAGACCGCACTCAACTCCATACTCCTGATCAGGAGGCTTGGGATGCTGGACTCTCTTGGGACAAGAATCCTGGGCACCCCCGTTGAGTCCATTGAGCTTGCAGAGGACAGGAAGCTCTTCCACGACCTCATGGGAAAGATCGGTGAACCTGTCGCCAGATCCGTGATGCTTTCCCGGGAAGACTACGGCATGATAGCCGACGACATAGACTATTACCCCGTCATCGTGAGGAGTTCATTCAGCCTTGGCGGGTCAGGTGGCAACATTGTAAGAGATTCCAGCGCGCTGAAGGCTGTGTGCAGGGATTACTTCCGTTCCAACCCTGAACAGTCAATGGAGGTGGAGGAGTCCCTTGCGGGAATGATAGAACTTGAATACGAAGTTATCAGGGATTCCCAGGACAACTGTATCACCGTGTGCAACATGGAGAACATAGACCCCATGGGAGTGCATACAGGGGAGAGCATGGTTGTTACTCCTGCCCAGACACTGAGTGACTGCGAGCACAACATGCTCAGGGATTCCGCCCTCAGGGTCATCAGAGCACTTGGCATAGTTGGGGCGTGCAACATCCAGTTTGCCCTGAACAGGGGAGACGGATCCTACCACGTTGTAGAGGTGAACCCAAGGACGTCAAGATCTTCTGCCCTCGCATCAAAGGCCAGCGGCTTTCCCATCGCCAGGGTATCCACCAAGATTGCTATGGGATACTCACTTGCCGAGATCAGGAACCCTGTCACGAGAGATACATACGCAGCCTTTGAACCGGCAATGGATTACGTTACGGTCAAGATCCCCCGCTGGCCGTTTGACAAATTCCAGGTTGACAGAACCATAGGCGTCTCGATGAAGTCTATCGGGGAGGTTATGGGAATTGGCCGAACGTTCGAGGAGGCATTCATGAAGGCAGTTTCGTCACTTGAAAACTTCCTTTCACACAGCCTGAGGCTGAACGTCCCGGATTCCAGGCTGGAATCCTACCTGTCAAGACCATCCGATCTCCAGATCGCAGCCGTGTTTGAGGCAATTTTCAGGGGAATGAAACCTGAGCGAATTGCGGAACTGTCCGGGTACGAGACATACTTCATCCTGAAATTTTCCGGAATCGCGGCCAAACTGTCCGGTATAGAGATAGGTCAGGTACCGGAAAACCTGGAAGAATTGAAGGAGCTTGGCGTGAGCGATCTTTCAATAGGTTCCCTCACAAGGCTTGGGGAGAAGGGCATCGTGAGAGCAAGGCTGGACAGGGGTCTCCTGCCTTCTTTCAGGATAATCGACACGTGTGCAGGGGAATTCCGTTCTCAGACCCCGTACTTCTACTCGACGTACGGCGAACAGGACGATGTTATCGCAACCAGCGGAAAGAAGAAAGTCCTCATACTCGGGGCAGGCCCAAACAGGATTGGCCAGGGCGTGGAATTTGACTACTGCTCGGTAAAGGCAGTCAGGGCCCTGAGAAAGCTGGGATACTCCGCAATAATGATCAACAGCAACCCCGAGACCGTGTCGACAGATTTTGACGTTTCAGACAGGCTCTTCTTCGAGCCTGTCACTCTGGAGCATGTGAGCAATGTCATCGTGAAGGAGAAGGTTGATGGCGTGATGATCCAGTTCTCCGGGCAGACCGGGCAGAATCTTGCACAGGGATTGTCCGAGATTTTCGGCGGAGATATTGTCCTGGGAACCAGCCCCGACATGATAGAGATGATCGAGAACAGGGCGGAATTCTCTGGCAGACTTGCAGAACTTGGCCTCCGGCAGCCAGAGTTCACCTCGCTCTACAACCTGGAGGATGCCCTGGAAAAGACTGCGCTCATTGGACTGCCTGCCATAGTGAGAAGCAGTTTCGTGATTGGCGGGAGATCCATGGACATAATCTACGACGTTGAGGAACTTGTTCAGAGGGTTCGCGACATCTTCACCGAGAATCCCGCAAACCCTGCGATTGTCAGCAGATACCTGGAAGATGCCATGGAACTCGATGTTGACTTTGTTTCAGATGGGGAAAGAGCGTACATCTGCGGCATAATGGAACATATTGAGGAGGCTGGCACGCATTCCGGTGATGCGACGATGATGTTCCCCCCTTCTATTCCCGACGTGTTGACAGAAGAGATCATACGCATCACAACCGTGATATCGTCCGAGTTCCGCATCACGGGGATTGCCAACCTGCAGATCGCGGTCAAGGACGGCGCTGTATATATCATAGAATTGAACGCAAGGGCCAGCAGGACCGTTCCGGTGATAGCGAAGGCTACCGGAATTGACTGGGTGGAAGTGGCCGTGAAGTTCGCAACAGGAAATACAGTGGCTGTGAGGGGGAATGCCATTCCCAGGGGAGTCTTCGTCAAAGTTCCAGTCTTTCCGTTTGAGAGGTTCCCGGATCTCGACATACTTCTTGGGCCGGAAATGAGGTCCACGGGAGAGGGAGTGGGCATAGGGTTGACAAGGGAGGAGGCGACCCTGAAGGCCTTCATGCTGAACAGGAGGAAATATGGCCGTCCCAGCAGGGTACTGGTAACGGTGGATGATCGCCGCAAGGAGGCTGCACTTGAACTGGTAAGCTACCTTGTGCAGTCCGGAGTCTCCATACTGTCCACGCCGGGAACGCATGAATTCCTGAAGAGCAGGGGTATACCTTCTGAAATTGCCTACAAGCTGGAAGACGTCAGGAAACCGGACGTTGCCACCGTGATTGAGACTGGAGACCTGTCTGCCGTAATTAATCTCCTAGGTACTGGTTCCGGGACACTTAGGGACGGTTTTGAGATCAGGAGACTTGCGATATCGAAGAATATCCAGATATTTACAAACCTCAAGCTGGCATGGGCATACTTCGGGGCCATTTTCAGTGGAACTGAGCCCGTTCCCAGAGAACTTTCCGACTATCAGCCCGGGAATCCCCGAAGAACGTGAAAGGGGCGAAAGCTGTTTCAGTATCCGGTGTATGCCGGGACATTGAATCGGGACGAGTATCAGTGCCCAGCATGCAGGGCCCTCTCCATGGACCCGGATAGATGCAGCAACTGTGGAAGCCCTATGAAGAGGAAATTCATTGAAGGGAGAACCAGGACGGATGAGCCTAGATACCGGAGGAGGGAATCAAGAGACACACTAAGAGCAAAAAGGCGTGCGGCAAGGCATACTCTCAAGGATGAGAAGATAGCCTTCTCGTTCACCAGTGATTACAGGTTCATACGCAGTAGCGTAAAGTTTGAGATTGCGGGGACCCTTGGTTTTCTTTCCATCATGATGCTGGCTGCCTTGCTTGATTCCTACCATGGAGTGATGGACACGTATGAGATGAATTTCTCCACTCTCCTTTACTTTCTTTCCACAGTTTTCACATTTTCAGCATTGATGTTTGAAACCTACATATACGGGTTTCGTCCCAGGAAGCTTACGTACCTCGGAACAAACATGCGGATGATGATCCTAACGCCCCGCGGAAGGAGGATCGAATCCATATGGTACGGGAATGTGGTATCTCTGGTTATTGTGAATAGTGTGAGTGATGGGGTCTGCCTCCTTCTCCCCTACCCGTTTGAAGTGGAGAGAAGTTCCTTCCCGGAAGCAAAACGTTTTGGCGTGTACATAAGGAAGTTCAGGAAAACCATTGGGATCGGTATTGGAGAGGGCGTATGGAAACGCGTTGTCTCCTACGTGGACAGGTCGCGCGCACAGGAAGTGATTGATGCCGTTAATTCCAACTCCGCCGTCCCTGTAAAGGTGCTGGAGCTTTCTCTGGAAAATATCTCGCATTAGGTCAGCTATCTAGCCCGGAGATGTCTCATCATTCCCATGTTTCCTAATCCCCGCGGAGAGTTTTTCAGGAGCAGCCATGAGGAAGCTCCCAAACACTATTTCCCAAAGGATCACCGGGTAATACAGCATCCTCTCCACCCCTCCTGAACCTGTGAAGGCCATGTACTCCAGGCCCAGGTATCCACTGATGTAGACGCTGAAGGCAAAGAACCCCAGAGCATATGATATCTTCTTCAGGTGTCCTCCGATAAGGCCGGGACTGATCAGGCAGGATATTGCCCCGAATATGAACGCACTCTGTGCCCCTATTCCATGCAGGGTCGGACTCACATTCCATGGAGAGAGACTAACAATTATGAATCCCAATCCTGCAAGGTAGAACACGATGGAATGGAGGAGTCTGCCCACTCTCCTGAAGAGCAGGTATGAACTTGTCACCCAGAGAATTCCGAAAACAAGCAGCCCTGCATTCCAGAATAGTGCAGTGGAAGCTCCTGCACCTCCAAGGTAACTGATTGCATCCGTCCTGATGCTATAGCCGGGAATTGCAGCTTCTGAAATCGTGATTATCATGAAGATCATTACCCCTCCAAGCGCGAAGCCGGAACCGGGATTGATCTTCTCTTTCTCAGCCATGTTCGAAACGGAGTTCTCTGTCATCCCAGATGTGCCATGTATAGATTGGATAAAGCACGTGGCTATCCGTCGAAGAAATGGGCGAACTATATGCGTATACCCCTGCTGTTCTGGTAGTTGCCCGATCTCTCGGAATATGGCTTCTCTGGACTAGACTCGAGGCGGCTGAAGACAAGTTGGGCGATCCTCTCCCCCGCTCTGATTTCCACTTCCTTCCCCGATGAATTGAGGAAAGACAGGGTGAGATTGCCCTTGAAACCGGCGTCGATGAATCCGAATGAACCGATCAGCCCCTTCCTGGCATATGAAGACCTGATCCATATCTGCCCGGTTACGTCATCGGGAAAATTGAAGAATTCCCTGCTTCCAACAAGGAAGAATGTTCCCGGTTTCACCATCACGTTCTCGTAGGTTGCTTCGCCGACACGGACTGAACCGATTGTTATATCGTAGCCATTTGGAGTCAGGCTTCCATGGTTGAAGTTTTCCGATACCAGCAGGCCCTTTTCCACCGCTTCACTGATCTGAGAGTCGGTAAATATTCCCATTGTCAAGCCTAAGCGGCCTGTCCAATTAACTCTTTTGCCCTGAACCTCCTTGAAACCATGGTGTACAGGATAATCGCTATGAAGAACGAGACAAAGTAACTGATATCAGCACCGCCAAGATATGTGGACACCGGCCCCTCAAATTCCAGGATGGTGTTGAAGCTCTGGTTCATGAACGGTATGGACACAATCACTGCCACCAGGTATGAAGCGATCCCTTTCCAGTTGTACCGTTCGGATGACTCCCTGAATTTTCCCCTGTTCACGATGAAGAAATCCGCGATCATGATTCCCAGCCACGGCGTAATCCAGTAATCGAGCAGGTACAGGAAAAATTCATAGGATTCTGCAAACTTGAGATAACCGAAGTAAGCGAACAGCACAGCTATCGTCGATGTCAAAATGAGAATCCAGTGCCTCTTTGCCTTTATACCTATACCCTTGAATGATAGAGAATTGGAATATAGGTTCAGGGCATTGGCAGAAAGCCCACCGAGCAGGAGCGTGATCATCCCCAGGTACCAGAAGTTTCCAAGGAAGGACTGAAGCGGAACAGCAGGGTTGGCAAAGTCAGACGGGAGCACCAGGACATATATGGCGATGCCCGCAAATTCAGCCCATAGCGTTGAAAGTACGGAGCCTGCAAGAGTCATCCCGAAAACGCTGGTACTGCTGGTTGATGTTTTCACATATCTTGAGTAGTCTGAGGCGTAAGGCCCCCAGCTCATGATATATGAAAATGAGAGGGCAAACACCCCTGCAAAGTAGAACGCAAGATCGGTGGCGGAGAGCGTTGCGGGGCTGTAAGATATCATGACAGACACTTTCTGGAAACTCACTGCAGTGATATAGAGGAAGAGCAGCCCTATGATAACTGACATCGCCTTCTCGAACCGGTGAACCATTCCATGCCCAAACAGGGCCAGCAGGAAAACCAGTACAGACACAACAAGGATCGGGATTAAGTAAAGCCCCATAGAAATGCCTCCCAGGGTTATGAACCCGCCTGTGGAGGTAAGGAGTGCAAGCGCAGCAGCTGCTATGATGGCATTGAATACCAGCCAACCTGTAGTGTTCATCCACTGCAGAAATGACATGATCGAGCCACCAACCTTTCCAAAGGGAGTCTTCCCGATGATCATCTGCGGATATCCGGCCTTTGGCCCCATCACGCTCATTATGGCGAGAAGAATTCCACCAGCCAGTGTGCCAAGAATCACGGAGGCAAAGGTCCAGCCCAGAGGCATTCCATACCATGCAGCAAGCATGCCCAGTGCGAAGTCGCCGATTGTGAGGTTTGAGCCGAACCATATGAAGAACAGTGAAGAAGGATTCTGGTTTCTTTCACTTTCCGGGACAAACTCTGTGTCCCTTTCCTTCTCTACCTCGGCAAGACGTTTTGCGAACATATGTTCGGTTTTCATTGGATGGTAATCACGTCGTGCATTTAATGTATTCCATCTCCTGCATTACACACATTCTGGGATAGAAGTGGATCTGACACGCCGTCTTAAATAAGATAAACCGATGATAAAGCCTTGGCATACATCGTAGTAACCACGCGGGCACCTTTCTCACACGAGAGAAGTTCAGGAAAGGAGACGGTGAGGTTCAGCACTGGCGGGGTTTCAACTAGCCTCAGGATGATTGTGGGAAGGGAAGGGGGAACATGGGTCTGCTGGGGCGATGGGAGCAACGACAGGGCATATCCGGAAGAAATAAAGGACAACGTGAGGATAGTCAGGGTCTTCATTGGCTCGAGGGAGAGAAGAGGGTTCTATGAAGGATATTCCAACTCTACACTCTGGCCCCTGTTCCACTACTTCAGGGACCGGTTGAAATTCTCCCGCAAGAACTTTCTCACATACAGGAAGGTAAACCAGGATTTCCTTGAGGCGATCAAGAAAGTATACAGACCAGGCGACACAGTCTGGATTCATGACTACCAGCTGGCCCTTCTTCCAGGCCTGGTCCGGAAGGAGTTCCCTGACGCCGGGATAATATTCACCTGGCATATTCCCTGGGTAACAGGAGAATTCTTCTCGATGTTGCCGGAGTCTGAGGAGATCCTCAGGTCCATTTGCAGCAGCAGCTTCGTCACTTTCCACACAGGGCTTTACGTTAGAAATTTCTTTGATTCCATGGATCAGATACTTGGCAGCCATGATTCAATGAAAGGAAGGGCCTTTTCAATTCCCCTTGGAATTGATTATGCCTACTACCAGAAGAAGTCTGAGGGAATACACAAGTCACCCTTTGCCGGTGACCAGAAGGCGATATTCTCGGTTGACAGGATGGACTATACAAAGGGACTGACAGAGAGGGCAAATGCAATTGAGACCCTCCTTGAGACTCACCCTGAACTGATTGGAAAATTTGTCTACTACATGGCCGTGAGCCCAAGCAGGACAAACGTGAAGGAGTACCAGACCTTCAAGAGGGACCTGGAAATGAGCATAGGGAGAATCAATGGTAGATTTTCGTCAGTATCCTGGGTGCCCATTGTCTACATGAACAAGAAACTCTCCGACAACTTGCTCATTGCGTTCTACAGGTTCAGCCAGGTGGCGCTAATCACCCCTCTTTTCGATGGCCTGAACCTTGTGTCGAAGGAATTTATCGCAAGCTCGAGGGACGGTGTGCTCATAATTTCCAAATTCGCAGGATCAGCTTCCCAGCTAAACGGTGCCATAAAGGTAAACCCGAATTCAAGGCTGGAGCTGGCAGAGTCCATCCATAGTGCGTTGAACATGGGGGCTGAAGAACGAAGGGTCAGGCTGGAAATGATGAAGAAGGAAGTCTCCAGGCATGACTCAGCGTGGTGGTCAAGGAGGATAAGGGACCTTGCCAGGAAGATTTCCTTTCCTGAGGGGGGCCGGGTTGTTGAGCAGCACTGATGCAACTTGGATAATAGATGCCTTCCGGGAGATATCGGGAGACAATCCAATCATCTTCCTTGACTACGACGGCACGCTGACCCCGATTATGCCGAGACCTGAACTGGCGGCCCCGGATGACAAGTTGAAGGGGCTCCTCAAGGAGTTTGCTGAGAAGTTTGACACGGTGATCGTGACTGGCAGGACGCTTGAGAGCATAATGGGATTCCTCGGGGATTCATATTCCTACGTTGCCATGCACGGTGCATTGTTTTTCGGCAATGGCAAGTTAACCGATCTTTCCGGGAAACTTGACGGTTACCTATCCATCACTGAAAGAATCACGTCGGGTTCCGCGGAATTGGAAGCAAGGTTTCCCGGGCTCAAGGTGTATGACAAGAGAGGGGGAGTCCTCTTCCACTATGGAGCAATGGAGAAGAACATATTCCCTGAACTCAGCAGTGAAGTGGAGAAGATCGCACTTGAAGTCTCTATGGAGACATACTATGGAAAGAACGTGATTGAATTGAGGATCCCGGGCGTAAACAAGGGAAGCGCCATCTTTCGCCTGAGGAATGGAAGACCTGCGTTGATAGCCGGTGATGACATCACTGACGAGGAGGCATTCAGGGCGAACCCTGACGCCATAACCGTGCATATAGGGACTTCGAAAACTGCTGCCAGGTACTCACTGGCAGACTACGCCGGAATGAGGAAACTGATGAGGCTAATGATCGATTTGGTCTGAAGCTGGATTCCTCTGCTGCATAAGCGGGTAGTCCGCGTCATACTTACCCAGTAAATCCGTGTCTATGTCAACTTCCAGTATTCCAGGTTCGTTATTCATCTCCTCAATAACTTCTCCGTATGGGTTCACGACCATGCTGTGGCCCGTAAATCTCTCACCGCACTGGGCTGCCGCAATAACGTAGCAGCCATTCTCTATGGCCCTCGCCCTGACAAGACTCTGCCACTGTGCAAGCTTTCCACTTCCCGCAAACCATCCTGCCTGATAGGTGATTATCCTTGCCCCTGAAAGTCGCAGGTTCCTGCAGGCCTCCGGAAACCGTATGTCATAGCATATCTGCATCGAGGCATTCTGACCCGATATGTTCGTGTTTCCTGGAAGTGTATTGCCCGGGGCATAGAAGTCGCTTTCCCTGCTCTTCCCGGCATCATAGAGGTGGATCTTCCTGTATCTGGAAATTATCTGGCCGTCGTGTATTATAACTGAGGTGTTGTACGGCTTTTCGCCGCCTGATGGCTCAGGATAGTTAACATAAAGGTGTCTCCCCCTTGACAATGGACCAAACTTCTCGGTTATGAGGGATTCCGGAACCTCCGGCACCCTGCCCCTGAAATCAGGAACATACACCTGGTATTCTGGAAATACAACAATCCCTGAACTGTCGCCCACATTATTCAGGATGGCAAGCGACTCGTCGAGATTTCGCTGGATGTCCTGCCCTGATTCCATCTGCACAACGGACAACCAGATCTTTATTCCAGATCCCCTCCAGAAAACAACTTGTCCGGAAGGTATTTGTCGGTGACGTAATCCAGTCCATATTTGGCGAGGGCCTGTTGCTCAGCCTTCTTGTTGATTGAAAGCATTGTTTCAATCTCGCTCTTCCAGAATTCCGTCTGGAATCTCGGATCCTTCAATTCAGAGTTCAGTGCCTGTATGTCCCTGTCGCTCAACTTGTCCGTGGGAAGGTCGTAAGTCAGGATGTCGGATGCAGTTATTCCTATGTACTGGGCAGTAGGAACGGCAAGATAATTGGATATATGGGCAGTCTTTATTGCACCGTATGCCACTGAAGCGAATATCCTGAATGACCATGGGTCACCGTCAGTGAACACGAAGACTGGCAGATTGAGTTCCTCATTCATTCTCTTGAGCAGCCTCCTTGTGCTCCTCGCGGGTTGTCCCTTCAGGTGGACCAGGATACCATTGTGCCTCTCGTCAAATCCATTCTCAACAAGCCTGTCGAACATCCCTCCGGTTTCCATCGCAAGAATGAAGGATGCGTTGGAACTCTTCAGCCTCAGTTTATCGGATTCCACGCTGTAAGGTATGGTGTACCCCCCATCCCCCACGTCATCCTTGCAGTTGATCTTCTTGAATTCTCCCTTCCTGTTCCTCTCCTCGAAAGTAACGTCGCCGATAACGCTCGCCCCATTCTCTTCAGGTCTCAAGCCAAAGTCCTCCCTGAGAAGTGCCGTGATGACCTCCAGATCCTCCGCCGTCATGTCGGATTCGTCCTGGGAATTGAACTTCCCCGGCCCCCAGCCTTCAGAAATGTAGTACATCTCCCTCAGGGTAGAGGTCTTGTGATTCCTGAGCATTTCCTCTATGAATTCCGAGACGTAAAGACTCTTGAGGATGTACTGGGCACCATCAATAGTCTTGGCAGACCTAGTAACGCTATTGTCGCCATACTTCCATACCATGAACCTCTCGTCAAGAACTATGTTATCCCTGTTCCTTGACGGAAGTGAAAGGGACGGTATCTCACCCTCTTCCAATGCAGTATAAACGTTCCTGAGCACTTTCTCTTTCAACACTTCCTTGACTTCCTTCACTCACTCACCTCTTCCACCGTTACTCCGCCCATGCCCCAGTCAGCAGGCAATGGCTCCGCCCCCTGCACATAGACCGGGTCAATGCCTGTAAAGTAGTAATCAGCACCGTCGTAGTTCTTCGACACCCCTTTCACACGGTATTCAAAAGTGGCCGAATGGGAAGGTTCTATGGTTCCTGTATCATAGCTCTGCAAACCGTCCACCTCGCCCACAGGAGGATCCGGGTATATCACAATTGCACGCGGAGCCCTGGTATAGTTGTAAACGGTGCACTTAACCTCTGCCGTTTCTTCTTCCACCCTGTATTCCTCGGTGACAAATACAACATTTGCTATTTTTGAGATCACCGGGTCGATCGGCGGGGCAGGCATCTCCATGAGAGCCGAAACTTTCTCGCTGATAGATGGTATCAGGTCCCTGATCAGCTTGAATTTCTCGTTGATCTGCTTCCGCTTCTCCTTCTTGTTCAGGAATCTCCTGACGTCTCTTGCCACGTAGCGGAGCGCGGCGGTTATCTCGGAAGATAGTTCACCGACTCCCGCAATCGCCTCCTTTGATTCTGAGGTGTAGGGGATCTTCGTACCAAGTATGTGCACCATCACTATCATCGGGCCAAATGGTATACCGGAACCCTGTTTCTGGTCGAGACCGAAATGCCTCCAGTCCATGTCCGCTATTGCCTTTGTAATGGCGCATGCTCCCTGCTGGAACAGCAGGGGCACCTTGTTCACGAACCTGACAATCTTCACCTGTTCATCGGAGGGGAGATCCCCTCCAAAAACTATTCCCGCCTCAACCTGGAAGGGGTTCCCGTTGTACACCGACGGCGATCTTAGAACTGGCCTGGAGTAGAAGGAAGGGTGCTGTTCCTCATAGTTGGACCTGAGCCCCTTCCTGATGAATTCCTGGCCAAGTGGGGACAGGCAGTCCAGTGGTGGAGGGAGAAGCTTGACCTCACGAAAAGCCGCCATGAGCCCCTTGATCTGTGCAGTGGTCAACTCCGCCGGGTCCAGTTCCCCAGAAACTCTTGATTTCTCGAGAATTTCTGAAGCAACGTTTGCGCTCACCCTGTTGAAGCTATTCATGAGGAAATGCTTCATGTCCTTCTCCTCTGAGCTTGAAGCCATCTGCTGTATCTCTCCAAGTTCCAGGCCAAGAGGATGAGGCTTCACCGGTACAGATGGTTTCGGTGCAACCTTCACCGATCTCGGGAAATGGAAAACCTTTCCATCCGGGTCCCTGAACTTCAGATCCATGTGCGGGTTTGCAACGGACGTTTCCTTCAGGTACTCAAATACGCTCTGTCTTCCAACCTGGTACCTGGATCTCAGTGTCACGCTGACGGAAGTTCCGTGATCCCTGTCCCAGACAGTTGCTTCCCTCTTGTGGATTATACCCTCGTTCCTGGTAATGTCGATGGAAATCTCGAACCGGTAGGCAACATCGTCTGTTTCCTCCTTGGTAACAACCACGGCATGCCTTCCTGTGGATATCTGGCCGTAAAGCACTGCAGCTGTGATTCCAATTCCCTGCTGGCCGCGGGATTGCCTCATGGCGTGGAATCTTGAACCGTAAAGGAGTTTCCCGAACACGCTCTGTACTTCCAGTGGGGGGACTCCAGGCCCGTTGTCGAGAATTGTTGCCGTATACTCATCCTGAGCGACCTTCTCCAGTGTTACTTCTATATCCGGGAGAATCGAGTGTTCCTCGCAGGCATCAAGGGAGTTGTCAAGGGCTTCCTTGACAGTCATGAAAAGTGCTTTTGCGGGCGAATCAAAACCGAGTATGTGTCTGTTCTTCTCAAAGAATTCTGATATTGAAATCTCCCTGTTCCTTGAAAGTCCTGCAGTCTTCCTGACCATGATGAAGGCATATTGCATTTGTCATATAATGAGGTTTCCCAGAGTTGCATATACCCATGCGGACTGGATTGAGCGTTTCTCGCTGAATCACACAGTTTTCGGTTCACCTAATAAACTTTATGTCGCATAAATTTAGGGACACCTAATAAATAATCCATGAAGTTCACACTTCATTCGCAGGGCAATTCTGCCTTGACAGTAGGATGTTTAACTATGGACTACTACACTCTCCTTATCCTTGGCGCAATTTCAGGGTTCACCATATACTTTGGCCTAATAATATCGAGAATATCCATTCTCAAGGACAGTACCAGGTACCTGCTAAGCTCCATAGCCACGGGTATACTTATCTTCCTGATTTACGACGTTCTGAGCAATTCCTGGGGGCAATACGTTGAGGAGGCGGTAGTATATTCAGTACACACCGGCAGCGGTTATGGAACCACTGCACTTTACCTGGCGCTTTTCTTCACTGGACTTTCGCTCGGTGTGCTCGGATTATCCTTCTATGGGGAGAGGATGCTGAAAGCGACAGCCGAACAGGGGAACGAGAGTGGCAGTTCCTACAGGTTCGCACTGCTTATTGCGATAGGAATCGGCACTCACAACTTCGGTGAAGGCCTTGCGATTGGAACTTCGTTTGCGGCAGGATACATTGGTCTCGCGACTGTCCTTGTGATCGGTTTCGGGCTGCACAATTCCACTGAAGGTTTCGGCATTCTCGGTCCACTCATCAAGGATCGCAAGGTCCCAAATGGCAGGTTTCTCCTGACGGCCGGCCTTATTGGGGGTGGCCCGACATTTCTCGGGACGGTCATAGGCTCACTCTGGTCTTCTCCTTCTGCAGAAATACTGTTCCTGTCCTTCGCAGCCGGTGCATTGATCTATGTCACCCTCACCATGTACAAGGCCATAGCCCCGTTGTGTACAGGAAACAGGCTGATGGTTGGGATATTCGCCGGGGTTGTCCTCGGCTTCCTGACAGACCTCATAGTGTCGATAGGTGGAGCCTGAAAATAAAGGAAAACTGGGTTATCCGAAGTATCCCAGATCTTCTTTCTTGGAAGCTTTATTCTGCAAGTCTTCCTGCATCCTGCCTGTAATCTGTTCTATCTGCTTGCTCCTTTCCTCGATCTCTGCAAGATCTATTGTGAAGCCAAGAATGCTGGAAAGCACCTTGAGGACTTCCATTGCTCCCCTTGGATCAGCAAAGTAACCGGAGGTTTCACCCATGAGGCAGGCTCCGTCAATGTCGAAGAGTTCCTTGGCAAGTCCGAGTAGTATTCCTGCAGACCCCACAATCCCTCCGCCTGGCTCTCCCTTGGGAAAGACAACGCCGTTCTCCTTTAGATTTCCAAGAATAGAGTTGTCTGTTACGGCTCCAAGAACTCTCGGTGTTTCCACTATTTTTCCCGTGCTGTATCCACCCAGTGTATAAACGAAAGAAAGGTCGAATTTCCTGAGCAGTTCCAGGACGTTGTAGGACATCTCGTACTGTCCTTCCTGGGTGGTTCCCTGGAAGTCACCCACCAGGATGAGGAGGTCTCTCTTGCCCGGGATCTTCTTGTAGTAAAGGGTGTTCCTCGCAAGATACACCATCCCGTTTTCAGTAACGAAAACCTGAGGCGGAAGATACTGGGAGAATATTTCCGCGAGTTTCTGCATCTTGAGCTTTTCAATTATGTAGTCAGCAGCAATCTTGCCTATGTTGCCGATGCCGGGGAGACCTCCGATCAGTATCGAGTTGGTCAACCTTGGCTTCTTGTACTGTTTGATCAGTATTTTCTCCATTTACATCCTCTCCTTTAATCTGTACTTCTGGAACCTGTCCGACGGGCTGTATCTCTGTGGGATCGCCATACTTGTGCTGGCGGAGCAATCCGGACAGGAATCCTCCATGGTATAGCGACCGCAGGCAGTGCACTTCCTTATAAGCGATTTCATCCCTAATCCCTTGAGAACTCTGCAACGACCTGGTTCTTCTTGCTTGTCTCAAGAATTGCCTGAACCGAGTTCTTGAGAATCTCCTCGGCAGACTTGAAATCTGCCTGTGTCACCGATATCCTGTATCTTGGGGAACCGGCGTACCTGATCTTCACGCTTTCCAGCAGGCCGGATTCAAGGGATTCCTTGATCCTCTCGACCCCGTCTGAACCCAGACAGTACATTTCAAGGTTTCCGCCGATGGAAACTGTCGGGGAAATTACGTTTTCCTTTGCAATCCTGATGAAAGCGCTCTTCCACTTTGCCTTGACTTCCGGCATCCATTCGTCAGACGCAGATGCATCCTCGAATGCCGCATAGAGTGTTCCATACTTTTCTATGAGATCGTTGGCAAACTCCTTCTCGCATTCGTTGACTGTTTTCTTCAGGGACGTGGCTACAATCTCAAGCAACTTTTCCGCCTTCTGTTCCCCTTTCCACTCTGTTATCTTCTCTCTCTTCTGATGTGCATTGACCCGTTTCAATGAAAGGTCAACGTTGCCTCTCTCTTGGTTGATGTTGATTACCTTGCAGACCGTCCTCTGGCCCACCCTGATGTAATCCCGGATGTGCTTGACCCACCCTGTCGCCACCTCGGCTATGTGAATGAAGCCCTCGACTCCTTCATAGCTCTCGAGCCTGCATTTGGCACCAAAGTTTCTGACCTCGAAAATCGTTACTACTACTAGTTCACCAACTTCAGGAAGTTCCCTCTCCATCAGACTTCCCCAACAAACTCTCCGTAGGAAGTCAGCAGACCTCCTGTGGGTTCCGCCAGCAATGAACCGCATACTCCACAGTTGACCTTACTGGAAATCCTGGCAAAGACAACCTGCTCGTTATTGCAATCCCTGCACTTAATCCTGACAAACTTCCTCTTTCCGCCCTTGATCTTCTCTGCCACTTTCTCTCCTTCAGTCATGCTTCCACCTCAACAAGCTCGAATTTCTTTGCTCTCTGGGTCGGAGAAGTCACGGCTCTCTTGCATGTCACGCACCTGTACCGTATTGACACCCTCTTTGTCGGCTTCTCCCTGCCCTCATATCTTGGCCTGGGAAAACCACCGAAACCACTTGTCACCCTTCTGAACCTTCTCTGTCCAGCCTTAAGCTCGCTAGCCTTCTTCTTTCTCACCCTCTCGACTTCGTGGTCGGTGTGTTTCATACACTTCGGGCAGTACATCTTAACCATTTTTGGAAGCTTCACGTCTCAGTTCACCATCTCTCTCCGGGTATCAGGACATTCAAGAGATTGTCTGGCTGTCCCTCTACCTGAGTCTGCGTCGGTGGTTATATGGATGACAGATATAAGTTTTGTATCTGAACCCCGATCCAACGCATTCATTTATTTTGCATGTAAGGTCATTGCAACTGAAGTTTTTTTAGGTGCACCGAAATTACCTGCAGAGATAATTGTACCTGACTCTTGTTTGTAAGGTGGAAGCTTCTTTTGCGGAAGCCCTGGAGGCGGCACAGATCTCATGAAGTATCCATTCTTCAAGTCTTTCGGCCCTGCGTGGATTGTGATGATCGCTGACGTGGATGTGGCGTCCATCGTGACAGGCATACAGTCAGGAGTCTCCTTCGGGTATCACCTGATATTCATCGAGATCATCCTGACAGTTCCACTCGCAGTCATCCAATATGTTTCAGGCACTGTTGCCATACATACAGGCAAGGGAATTGCGGAGAACATAAGGACTGGATGGGGGAAACAATATGCTTACGCTTCCGCACTTCCAATGGCCGTTACCGACTTCCTATCATATGCAGCAGAATATTCTGGCATAGCCATTGGTTTCGAGCTGCTGGGAATGAGTCCTGTTCTCGGGATATTGCTGGCGTTCATTTTCCACAACATGGTGATCCTGTCAAGACGGTTTGAGAGGGTTGAATTCCCCCTCATCTTGATCAGCTTTGTCCTGGTGGCAACATTTGCGGTAATTGCCTTCGCCTCAAGGCCTGATCCTTCCCTTATTGTATCCCATGGACTTACGCCGATACAGCCATACGGAAACCATTCCTACCTCTATCTTGCGGTGGCAAACATAGGAGCAGTAGTGATGCCATGGATGATCTTCTACCAGGCTGGGGCAAACGTTGAAAAATCCGTCAGGAGTGATCATTCAAGGGTTCACAGACTGGAAACAATCATAGGAGCCCTCGTCAGTGAACTCATAATGTGCGCCATAATCGTTGCAGCCGCCGGCCTCTCAATAAGGGACGGTTCCAGCGTTGAAGGGATACTCGCTGCCTTTGGCACGCTTGGTTCCGGTTACCAAGTACTTATGGCAATCGGGTTCATCTCTGCAGGTTTCCTTGCACTTGTTGTCATATCACTGTCGTCCGCGTGGGGAGTCTGTGAGGCAGCAGGGATCAAGTTCAGGTTCTCCAGCAGGATTTCCGAAAGAAAGGGGTTCTACCTAATATTCCTCCTGGAGAGCTTTCCTGCAATGCTGCTCAGCCTCTATTCATCTTCAGATCTCATTACCCTTCTAATCAGCCTCATGGTGATTTACGTTGTGGTTGACATTCCCGTGCTGACAATGGTCGGGCTCATCGCGAGAAGAAACAGGATCGTCGAGAAGGGACTCTTGTCAAGAACCACGATCTCTCTCTACTGGATTTTCTTCATGGCCATAGAACTGACGGGTTTTTACAGCATTTCAGTGAATGGAATACAGCTTTGAAGCCTTGAGCCCCGCATCTTGTATGACGGAGTTGTGCTCACCCCATTGCCTGGTTTCTGCCGGGAGTGAGTTGTGAACTTGTCAGCACTCATGGATATGCAGGCAAAATTATATTTCTCATAGGAGAATTTGAACCCATGACTGGAGTCAATGCAATAACAACAAAGGCACCTTCGGGAGGAGTGGAATACAGGAAGGTGGACATTGAAGAAAGCGGGCCTTTAGAACTAAGCCCAATATACACTGGGATATGCGGGACAGACAAGGGAATGGCAACAGGAAGGCTGGATTTTGCGTATAACCCCGATGGTCAGGATTTCATTGTGATGGGACACGAATCAATATGCACCGTGAAGAGTGCTGACAGTGGCACCGGGTTTCACCCCGGAGACCTGGTGGTGCCGGTGGTCAGGAGACCTGGCGGATGTATCAACTGCCTGGCCGGTAGGCAGGACAATTGCTCGGATGGAGACAAGCATGAAGCTGGAATAACCGGGAAGAATGGATTCATGAGGGAGACCTTTTACGACGTCCCTGAATATCTTGTAAGGATAAAGGATAGCGCACTTCGGGAGGTTGGAGTTCTCACTGAGCCTCTGAAGAACGTGGTGAAGGTATTTGAGGTGGTGGAAACAGTTTCCAGGAGGTCCATTTACACGTCGAGGGATTCCACCTACAGCGGAAAGAAGGCATATGTTGTCGGCACCGGTGCTGAAGGCTTCCTGTTCGCCATGATGGCAAGTGAGTACGGGTTTGATACAAGGATACTCAACAGGCACCCAGTTGAGGAGAACCGGCTGAAGATATGCGATGCATTCGGGCTCACCTTTACGGACTACTCGACTGGATCCATCGATGAGAGCGTTGACCTACTCATTGACACCAGCGGTGATCCTGGAACATTCCTGAACTTCATGAGGAAGATGAATTACAACTCAATCGGCATCATGTTCGGAACTAATGGAAAGGCACCAGCCGCTGAACTCACTGGATCGGACATAGACAGGATAGTGGAGAGAAACATAACTCTTGCAGGATCTGTGGATGCGGCGAAGATTCATTATGAAAAGGCAGTCTCCTATCTTTCCAGATGGAATTCCGTGAACGCATCGGCTCTTGCCTCGCTTATCACTTCGAAACGCGACCCGTCAGAGACTTCACTGTTCACCGAAAGGGACCCCAATTCCATCAAGACCGTCATAAAGTGGACATGATCGTATGGAGATAATTGACTGCAGATCCATAGCAGGCGGAATTTCCAGCAATCTCAAGGAGGAATTCGACAAGCTGTCCGATCGGTTGGGAAGACCCCCGGTTCTTGCCGTGGTCACCGACGGTGATTCGAAAGAATCTGCCTCTTACCTGCGTTCAAGGAAGAAGTCAGCCGAAAAACTTGGGATTGTGGTGAGGGACATAACCTATGGATCAGGGAGCACCAAGAAAGAAATCCTTGAGATAGTAAGGAAGTCTTCCTCATCAAGCGAAGTTGATGGAGTCATGGTGTCGTTTCCCCTCCCATTCCCTGAACTTACCAGCGAGGTGGCCGATGTTATCCCCTGGAATAAGGACGTGGACTGCATTAATCCACGGAACCATGGACTTATCATGGAGAACAGGGAATTTGTGGCCCCTGCAACAGCAATGTCTGTCATGAAGATCATTGAGAGTGAGGGGGTGAGGCAGGGAAGCACAGTTGCAGTGGTCAACCGCTCTGTTGTCATAGGCAGGCCACTCGCAATGATGCTCCTGAACCGTAACTATACCCCAATCGTTTGCCATACCAAAACCGTCGACCTCAAGGGCGTGACACAAAGGGCAGACGTGGTGGTGGTAGGTGCCGGGAAAGCCAGGCTCGTTGACGCTTCATGGATCTCGGAAGGCACCACAGTTATTGATGCAGGAATCAATGTGGTGGATGGCCATGTTGTCGGTGACGTGGATCAGGAATCGATGAGTTCCATTTCAGGAAGAATGACTTCCGTTCCTGGGGGAGTTGGCCCTGTCACGACCCAGATGCTTTTTTCCAATCTCCTCAAGTGCGCAGAGTCACAACTTGGGAACAGATGAAACAAATCTCTTATGGCCCTATCATGACG
>JAJYUI010000066.1 GCA_021792595.1 Thermoplasmata archaeon
TTCCAATTCCGGTATCAATGTGAAAGAAGTGCCATACTCTTTTGGCAAGCGTATACACGGAAAGTCAAAACTGACGGCCAGTTCAACGCACTTCATGCGGAGGTATATGAAGGAACTCTCATATTACAGGAAAATAGAGAGGAGTTAGATAAGCTTCAATCTCCAGACGAGCCTGCTGCTGATGAAATAATTCACCGGTAGTGCAGCCGCAGAGCCCGGTATATTGCCATATTCTGGGCTCAGTGAGATAAAGTGAAGCAACAACAGCATCACTGTCCACGAGACGAGGTTACCGAAAAGGTAAACAAACTGGAACTTGCCCAGCCTGACGATTGTAGGGAAAAACACTCTTTCAACTTTTGAATCCTTCATCGTCCAGTTCTCGTTGACGAAGAAACCAAAAGTTATGCTGACAACCCCTGCAATGACTATAACTGGAATGGTCTGTGGCTCACCAAACAGTTCCCAACCAATGGCTATTATGGCCTCAGAGACCAGAAAACCACCCACTCCTGTCACAAGAAACTTTATGAATCTGTTTCTGTGCAAATCATAGAATTCCTTCAACGCTGCAGACATGGGTCGGTTCAATTTTCCACCAGTGCGATTGTTAAATTACTCCACACGTTTGGCGGTTTTCCATACGAGCAAGTCGCTGCTGAAATAATTGACTAGGAAGCCAAGGCATACCCCGATGAGGTTGGCCAGCATATAATACATGTAAATTGAGCCAACTGTCAGAGTTACTAAGTTTACAGATGCCCCAGTCCAGGCAAAGAGCTCGAACTTTGAAAACCTTTTCAACGCGCTCTCAGCAGCCCTGTCCTTGAATGTCCACGCGTTGTTCAGCAAGAAGTTCGTGACAATGGAGGTCTGGATTGCAACAAATCCTGCTATCGGGCTAATGAGAATGGCATCGCTCGACAGAGGGTTTCGCAGGAAATTTGATAGGAGGTAAAGGATCCCAAAATTTACCAACATTCCAGATACGCCCACACTTGCATACTTCAGGGCTCTATATCTCGATAGTTTGAGAATGTTAAAACTGTAGGGAATAAAGTTCCTATAGCCAAATTTTGAGTGGTGGGCAATTGCAGATTCTGCAGGAACCTCCGCAATCTTGAGCCCCGGTACCTTGAGGATTAGCTCCGAGAGCACTGTATCCACGCCTGTGCACATTGCGACGTCAGGTATCTTCTCGCGTCTCACCAGATACATCCCGGATAATGGGTCCTTTACGGAAGCCATCTCCCTTACCATCAGGTGTATCAACTTTGTCTTAAGATCCCCGCTGAGCTTCTTGCCATCAGCGCTGGTGAATCTGGAAGCAATCACGAGGTCGTATCCCTCCTCCGCTTTTTCCATCATTTCCACAAGCAGGGTCGGATTGAACGCAAGGCCTGATCTCAGTACAGCTACAAAATCCCCGGAACTGAGCTGGAGGGAATGCGAGAAATTAGAAATAAAATCCCCGGATCCCTTTACCACTGTAATTCTGGAGCCGTACCGTTTCCTCAGGTCAATTATCGCTTCAGACTGGTTTGTTCCGTTTTCCTCAATTATGATGAACTCCAGGTCTATACCTGCATCAATGACCGACTCCACAATGGAGAGGTCACCCCGCGTATTCGGATAAAGCTGAACAGTCAATGACGGCATCCAGTTGTTAACCTCTTGTAAGAATTTAAGTATGGGAACTGCACTTATAAAACTTACATTCTCAGGTTAGGCCTGCCCCGGATCTAAAATACCCCCAGCACTTTTCCATTCCCGTCGATCAGGGACAGGTCATAAAATGAAACTCCTATCCTTGCCGAGAGGTCAGTACAGCCAACAGTCAGGGTAAGTTTGCCGCCGTTATAGTTCCATGGGTAGCTGCTGAGGATACTTCTAATGTAGGAAAAGTTCAGCGTCAGAAAACTTCCAGTCACCAGAAGGCTGGTTGAATTGAAACGCTGAAAGGAAGAAACATTGCTGAAACCATCTCTGAAGGTCTCCGCTCCATTGTTAAATGTAATCTCAGCTCCTATGAACCTTGATACGTTGGTGGAATTACTCAGGCTATAGTTGAAACTGGATTTATTCCATATGCTGATGCGGTACTGGAGACTGAGGTTGTTGTCTGCGAGATAGGAGAAGTTTATCGCGGTGGAAAGGGAGGAGTACTTCATGCCTGCAAAAGTGGAGTTTGCAAAACCAAGTGAAAGGTTTACTCCGTTAGGTACATATGAATATTTTTCCTTGCTCAACGCCAAGTTTGTATTGTAAGTCCACCCCGGAAAGATGGAAGGAGGGGAATACGTCGGATAGATCATGGAGGGATTCTGGAAGGGAAACGTTTGATTCATGTAGAACCTATAAGTTGAGGAAAAAGAGGTAATATTTCCATAGTATGCCTCAAGCACGAACGAGGACCCGGATGGGAGAAAATCCATATAGCTCCTTGGATAGAGATTTATCGAGTTGTTTCCATACTTCAGCACGTTTCTAGGACTGTACCATAGCTTCCCATTGAGATTGCCAAGCGTTGATCCTGTGTCTGTAAGGATCCTGAAATTCATAGGAGTTGTGGAAGGGCCGCTGGTAGGAAGATACGTGATGTTCACAGTCAATTCGGTAATGTTACCGTTGACCCATAACGGATCCGAGGCGTTAGACACCGACACAATGTTTACGGAGTGCAGATTCAGGTCATGCGTGTATTCGTAACCTATGGATGCTACCCCCCCAGTTACTACGATTGCACCCACAAGAACCCAGGCAACCCTCCTCTGTGAAGCAAAAGTAAGTCTTGCCCTTTTGATAAAACCCTTCAGGCCCGGGAAATGAGGGGGTTTGAATGACATATTCCTGTACTCCTCAAAGAGGTCAGGTAGGATCAGGAAGATCGTGTAAAACCAGTATATTATGTAGTTTTCAAGGGTTCTATAGTTGAATAGGAATACTATCATGGGGAAAACGAAGAAAGTGTACTTCATACGGTCGTAATAGGTAAGATATATGACAAGTAAGGCCAGAAGGGCGAGAATCATGTAGATTGCGAAGAGTATGGCTGGTATATTCAGGAATCCCGCAAAGGAAAGTATGGAAAAACCGATTCCTGCACCTATAATGGGCTGATTTGCAACCGATAGAACGTGAATGAGCCACTGGTACGGGTCCATCAAGATGAACGGAAGATTCACCAGGAAGAACGTTGCAGCTGATGAAACGAAGAAATAGAGGATGTACCTGACACTTCTGTCATTCTCCCTGAATAGGAAGTAGAGGTAGAAAGGCAGGATAACCACGCCAATCTGCTTGAACGAGAGGGAAAGTCCAAAGAATAGACCGGAAAGGTATGGATTCTTCCTGAAAACGTAGGAAAGACCAAGGAACGTGATCCATACTATGTCATCGTCTCCAGTGAACGAATAGAAAAAGAACTCAACGTTTAGCAGAAGGACAATGAGCACCAGTGGCAGGTGCTCAAGGAAATCCTTCTTGCCATAGTAGTAGTAGATTACAAGCATCGAGATAACATTGAAGAAGACCAGGACGGTGTATGACCGCACATCAAGGAGAACAGTGGGGACAAAGATGAGCACTGAAAGACCGGGATAAATGAGATAGTTCACGGATCCGCCCTTCAGCAGAGGCGTGAGCAGGAATGAAGGATAATTGTAGAACTGGTACTCGGTTGACATGTAAGCGTTGATGTATGGATCCTTGCCGTGTATGAACAGGTATGCTGCATAGGTGTTGGTAACAAGTTCGTCAGTTCTGTATGCAGGCAAATAGTTACCTGAAATGACCACGGCAAGGTAGACTGCCACAAAGAATCCCAGAATAGAAAGGTACCTGTTGATCCCCTTTACATGGGAAAGCAGCAAGGAGTCCATAACCAGCATGATTCCGATAACCAGCAGGATCCAGATGGCAATAATGGCTGGCAGGTAGATATAACCAACTATGAACCATGTTATGAAAGCAAAATTTATGAAAATGACTCCAAACACTATGGGGATAACCCTTTCCTGCGTAAACTTCAAGCCCATCTTCAAAGAAGGAACTCCAGGGCCCGGAGATACTTGCTCTTCATCGTGTTCAGGCATCAGAGTTCCTACCTATCGAACTGGCGTATAAAAGTGTTTTACACCTGATCAGTATGGCATTCCTCCTCCGGTTTTCATGGAATGCATAGTAAGAACTCGTCGCCAATCATATCATGGTGTCCAGAACCATGCAGACCAGGTGAATGAACGCTATGTGGACTTCCTGTATTATTGGGGTAAGATCCGTGTGGGCCTGGAATGTTCTCCCTGCAACCATGAGCAGTTTCCCACCCTTCTTGCCAGTCATTCCAAAGGTGAAAGCTCCAATCTCATTTGCTGCTTCTATCCCGCGTATCACATTGGTTGAATTTCCCGAAGTGCTGATTCCCACGACAGTATCATTCTCTTTCACAAGCGCCATAACCTGCCTCTCAAACACACTGTCAAACGAATAGTCGTTCCCGATGGCAGATAATGCGGAGGTGTTGGTTGTAAGGGCAATTGCCGGAAAGGGGCCCCTTTCCTTGAGGAACCTGCCTGTCAGTTCTGCGGCGAAATGCTGTGAATCAGCCGCGGAGCCTCCATTCCCGAAAACAACGAGTTTTCCTCCATTCTTGATTGAGTCAGCTATCCTGCCTGCAAGGAACTTGACTTCTTCCTCGCTGATCCTCCCCCTCGCTTCTTTTCCTTCCTCTATGTACTCCCTGATCTCCAAAGATTAACCCTCCCGTGATAGGCGTCATGCAAACATGGTTGCGTCCTGCCTGTTGGCGCTCAATGACTGCTGTGGTTAAAACCCTTTTCGGGCAATCTTGATTAACTTACCTGGTTTCTCCCAGGTTATTGATCTCCGTCATTGCTGTTCCACCAGAGCAAGGACGGAGCGATCTCTCACAAGAACCCTTGTGGCAAGAGACTTGAAACGGTTCAAGTACCTGGGTAACAGTGAAAATATGAAATCCATGTCAGTTAGCTTGAAAGTGGCCGTGTACCTGATTACGGCAATATATGTGCCAAGCGAGACGAGAGACATTACGGCAAGGATTTCAAGTGAATGCAGCTTGTCTATCAGCCCCGCATCAGCAGCGGTTATAACCCCGGGAAACACGAATAATTCAAGGAAAATTCCCATGGCAAACGTTAAGGACCCAGCCAGCGCAATCTTGCTCAGAGTCCCCATGTCGAAGGCCACAATTCCAGATTTCCTTGAGAAATAATAAAGCACGAAGAAGGAGGTCACAAATACGGATGCATACCCCAGGGAAGCACCCACTATCCCAAGCCTGGGAATTAGCAGTATTGAGAGTATTGCATTTGATACGAATGAAAAAGCTGAGGCGAACACAAGGACATTGGTGAGCCTTACGCTTGAGATGGCGCGTGTCAGGACATTCTGGGTAACGAAAACAGAGGTGGAAACCATGATTATCATAACTGCAGGGTAGGCAGACTCATAATCCGGCCTGATTATGGCAATTATCAGGGGGGAAAGCGAAGCCACGATCATTGCTACTGGGAAGTAGAGGAAACTTACCACGCTACTCGCTATGTTTACTCCCCTCAGTATTGCATCCTTACCGGAAATGGAGAGAAACTCTGACAATTTTGGGAGGGAAATGTTATTTACAGGTGCGATAAAAAATGCAACAGTGGTTGACATCAACAGGGCAAGATTGTAGACTGCAACAGTCGCTGTATTGGTGAGAAATGCGACAAGCAGTCGATCAGCATAGGCAGCACCATAGGAGATCAGGCTGGATACAAAGACAGGAATAGAATACCTGACTAGCAGACTAAAATCAAAGGGAGCACCTGTTCCTGCTTTCAGCCCGGTGACTGCCCTGATTATGAAGGAAATGTATACCACGGATACAACGCCGTAGGCAAAGCTCCATGCAAGAACGATGAAGTCGATGTTCCCATAAAGGAGTACCAAGAATATTGGCAAACCATATATGATCAGTGATCCAAGAGATAGGATTATTCCGGTTAACCTGAACTTCTGAAGCCCAAGAAGACAGTTGGAAAGTATCCCGTTAATCACATAGAAAACAGACACAAGCCCCAGGAGCCTGACGAGAGCCAGGGTGGACGCATAGCTCATCTGGTCAGAACGGTAGAAGAGGAATACAATACCAGGCGAGAGCAGATAAATGGCAATGGAGGAAAATGCTCCAAGAAGGATAGAGAGGGCGGTTACCCTCTTAAGTATCTGACTTACAGCGAGGTACTCGTTCCTTGCCATATGGTATGAAACGAAGTGCTGAATTCCGGGCCCTATCCCAATGGTCAGGATAACCGAGAAGAGCCCGAGAATAGTGCTTAGAAGAGTTACCGAGCCCACCTCTGATTGCGTCAGGGTTTCGATCAGGAATATGTAGAAAATTGCGCCTCCAAGAATCACGGAAAGGGAGCCAATGTATTGATAGATGGCACTGTGCCCAATGGTTTCATTTCCCATTTCTGCGCCTGCTTCTGTCAATTTAAACAGAATAGCCAAAGAATGCTTAAAACCTGCTCTCAACAGGAGGAGCAGCCGGCACTTTGCATCATAACACTATACTGTAAAGACCAGGTTTTACGAAATAAAAAAAGGGTTAAGCAAAAATACCACTCATTTTTTTCCCTTCGAAGGGCTCTTTGCTGTGGTCTTCTTTGCTGATCCGGACTTCTTCTGCTTGCTACCTGAAGTTGACTTGCTTGATGATGCCTTGGAAGGAGCTTTGGAAGGAGCCCTGGTGGTCTTCTTTGGCGTCTCTTCGCTGGCTTGAGACTTGGGAGGTTCTTCCTTTACGGAAGGAGGATTAGCTTTGGCAGGGGTGCTCTTTTTCTTGAACCTATCAAAAAAAGACATACGCATAAATATATCCACTTAGTTTAAATTTTGTGCATGGAAATTGGTTCTATCTGGGAAGGTTCAGTTCGGA
>JAJYUI010000067.1 GCA_021792595.1 Thermoplasmata archaeon
CATGTTCAGCATATAGGGAACACATAGATATATAAAGATCTTACGGTCATTACAGAAAAAAAGTTCAATTGATCCCTAAAGAAGCTCCGAGTCTAGGGTGAAGAAACAGGCATGATGTTGCGTTTGACGAAGGACATTCCGCTCTCAGCCCATGAAATAATTGTAGGAATTTCCGTCTGTTCAGATTTAAGTATCAATATGGCATTGTTTGATCATTGGAATTCAGGAAACTTACACCCCAGGAGGAACGCGTAATAGTTCACAAAGGTACCGAGGTCCCTTTCTCGGGCGAGTATGATGCAAATTTCCGTGCAGGCATATATCAGTGCCGGAGATGTGGGGCCAACCTTTACAGGTCTTCCGACAAGTTTGATTCAGGTTGCGGATGGCCAAGTTTCGACGACGAGATACCTGGTGCAATCAGGAGAGTACCGGATGACGATGGCATCAGGACAGAGATACAGTGCTCCAACTGTGGAGGACACCTTGGGCATGTATTCAAGGGCGAAGGACTCACTAAGAAGAACGTCAGGCACTGTGTCAACTCGATTTCTTTGACGTTTGTAGATGAAGGTGATACAGATTAGCGACAAACATTCAACCGCATATCTGGGAGCTGGATGCTTCTGGTGCACCGAAGCCGTTTTCCAGGAACTGGAAGGAGTTATCTGCGTTTCTCCAGGATTTTCCGGCGGGTCCGTTGAGAATCCATCCTATGAGCAAGTATGCACTGGGACTACCGGTCATGCCGAAGTTGCCAGGATTGTATTCGATCCGGAAACCATTTCCTTCGGCAGGATCCTTGATGTCTTCTTTTCGGTACATGACCCTACCTCACTTAACAGGCAGGGGGCAGATGTGGGTGAGCAGTACAGGTCGGTGATCTTCTACACCGACGATGAACAGTTTGATGTCGCCAAGGAATCCATCGGCACACTTACTGAGCAAAAGGTATTCGACAAACCAATTGTCACGGCGCTGGAAAAGTTCACTGCGTTCTACCCTGCTGAGGATTACCACCATGATTACTTCCGGAACAACCCGGATGCGCCATACTGTCAGTATGTCATATCTCCCAAGGTCGCAAAATTCCGCAAGAAGCACGGGAAATTGCTTAAGAAGCCTGAGCAGGAGTAAGAGAGGGATTCAGGTTTTCACATACCTGTCGTATATTGATGGGTAGTGCTTGATGAGGTAGAGGTTCAGGCTGATGATATTGACATACCTGGAGCCGAAGAAGAAGAGAGTAGAATCTGCAAGGGAATTCACTATCCCCTTCAGTGTTCCGCCAGAAATCCCCGTGGCGTTGCTTATCCTTCCGATCTGCCCGTAGGCATCGCCAATTGTAATGTCGGGATCTACGGATGAGGCAGAGGAATTCCTGGGGTGGAAGAACACGCTGGCATTGAAGTCCTGTGCTATGAGGGCAGAGCCCACCGTCGTATTGTTCAGGGTGACCTGTTCTCCGTTAGCCTGATATGGAAACACAAGCTCGGATATCCCGGTTACTGCGAGCGGGAAGAGAAGCCCGCAGACAAGCAATGAGACCAGCGCCACTCTCAGGGGTTTTTCAACATTTTCCGGCAGTTTCATCACACACCACCCACAAAGAACCTGATTGTCAGTCCTATTAGCTCAATTCCCGCAAATGGCAGGAGCACCCCCCCTGCCCCATAAGTTATGATGTTCCTGAGGAATATTGACATTGCCTTCATCGGCTTGAAAGATGCGCCGCGCGTGGCAAGGGGGATCATTGCAGGGATTATTATTGCGTTGAAAATAAGGGCAGAAATCACGGCGACATGCGGCCCTAGACCCAGAATATTGATCTTTCCAAGATCCGGAAGGGCAACAAACAGGACTGGAACTATTGCAAAGTATTTTGCAATGTCATTGGCGATGCTGAAGGTTGTGATTGCCCCACGGGTCATCAGCAACTGTTTACCGAGCACGACCACATCTATGATCTTTGCAGGGTTGGATTCCAGGTCAACAAGGTTTGCGGCTTCCTTTGCAGCCATGGTTCCCGAGGCCATGGAAAGCCCCACTTCCGCAGCTGCGAGGGCCGGAGCATCATTGCTTCCATCCCCGATCATGGCAGTTATCCTTCCCAGCGACTGTTCCTTTTTTACCACTTCCAGCTTGGTTTCCGGTTTTGCCTGCGAAACAAAGTCCTCTATTCCGACTTCTGAGGCTATGGTCCTGGCAGTGTCGGGCTGATCCCCCGTGATCATCACGGGCCTGATGCCCATTGCCTTTACCGCCTCAATCTTCTCCCTTATACCCGGCTTAAGCGTATCTTTGAGCCTGATTAGCCCGACAATACTTTCACCGACTGAAATAGCCATTGCAGTATCTCCAACGGAAGATATTGAGACTACAGCTTCGTCAAATCCGCTCGGGCATTCGGGTGCGGCCTCCTTGATGGCGTCCGGTGCACCCTTTGATATTTCCAGCATCTCCCCGGATTCCGGGTTCAGATACTTCCTCCTCATCCTTGTTCTCTGGAGCATGTCTTTCCCCCCTTTCGGGAGGCGGAAGTCATCCGCGTCAATCAGTGTAAGGCCGCTACGTCTCGTGGCGGCACTGAATTCTGTGGACTCTGCTCGGTCTATTGAACTGAACTCCTTTGGGATGTACCCATGCTTGTATGCCAGGGACATTATGCTTCTGCCCTCAGGGGTATCGTCGTGCCAGGAGGAAAGAAAAGCCGCTTCACCTATTTCCCTGGCAGTATGATCGCCAAGGGGGACAAGCTCTACCGCCACCCTGTTTCCAAAAGTAATGGTCCCCGTCTTGTCAAGCATTAGCGTATCTGTGTCGCCCGCTGCCTCTATTGCCCTGCCTGATTTTGCGATTATCCTGCTCCTTGACATCCTGTTTATCCCAGATATACCTATTGAGGGGAGGAGTGCACCAATAGTGGTAGGCAGTAAACAGACGTAGAGGGCTATGAGGACCGAGAGATCGATCCTAATGCCCAGCGCAAGCGCAAGCGAGAGTATAGATGCCATAATCACTGTAAAGATTACAGTAAGACCGAGGAGGAGAATTGAGACTGCCCTTTCATTTGGAGTCTTGGGTCTCTTCGAAGACTCCACTATGCTGATCAGCTTTGAGAGATATGATTCCCCTATGTTGACTGTCACTCTTGCAACAATTGAATCCGTGGAAATGGTGGAACCTCCAATCAGGGTGTCTCCGACAGTCTTTCTAACCGGCGAGGACTCTCCTGTGATCAGGGATTCATCGACCATTGCAATTCCTTCAAGGACTTCACAGTCTATCGGTACGCTGTCTCCCTTCTCCATGTATATGATGTCGCCTGTCCTGAGATCCTTTGATGAGACCATCGCAATATTCCTCTGGTCGTCCATCTTCTTCGCTTCGACCTCCTTCTCAAGACTTTTCAGGCTTGTCGCAGTGGCCCTGATCTCTGCTTCTGCGATTGAGTCGGAAAGCGTGCTGAACCATACAGTCAACCCGAGAATAAATGCCACAATCACGTAGAATAGCTGCTCGCTTGGTGATGACACTGAAGGGATAGTCCCCGGGGCGATAGCCATGAAGCTTACCAGGAAAAACGAGATCTCGACCACCAGCATCACCGGGTTTGAGGCAAGTTTCACTGGATTCATCCTCAGGATTGAGTCCTTGACCACCCTTTTCACGTTTAGGCGGTTGCCATCTGTATCCTGTGAGGGGGTTCCTGTTGATAGGCCGATATCAGAGGGCATTCTGTATTCCCTCCAGATAAGCTAGAAGCGGACCTATGACAAGGAACGGGAAAAATGTCAATATAACAAGGATAGTTATGCTGAACAGCAGGATAGCCGCAAACAGAATGTTATCGGTCTTGAGGCCTTCCTCGAAGTTCCTTATCCTACTGTTCATGTTTCCAGCGATATTCAGCATTACCAATATTGGTATGAACCGGCCAAGCCAGATCACAATCCCTGTTGAAACGTTAAAGAATACAGTGTTTCCAGCAGTTCCCAGGAAATCCGATCCATTGTTCGCAGCAGCAGAGGTATATTCATAGAAAACTTCTGAAAATCCGATCGGCCCCCGCCCGATTCCTGCAGATGAAGCAACTCCTGAAGCAAAGACAATTATGGTTGGCAAGAGAATGATTATTGGATGCGAGATAAAAGCCACCATTGCAAGCTTCACGTCGGAAGGAGTGATCTTGGACCCAAGATATTCAGGAGTCCTTCCCGCCATCAGCCCCACTATGAATACGGTCATTACCACGTACATGAGCATGTACATGGTTCCAACTCCAGCCCCACCGGGCGTGGCCTGTATGAGCATCCCCATGAAGGCAGAAAGCACAACCAGGGGATTCATCCCGGCAAGAGAAGCATTAACAGAACCAGTGGTGAATGCAGTTGTTGTGACTGTCCAGAACACAGAAGAGAAGACCCCCAGTCGTGCCTCCATTCCCCTGTTCAGGCTTGAGAGTGCAATGAAAGCCACTGCAAGGTCTATGGCGTACAGCATGTACGAAGTGAACAGAAGTACGTTTCCTTCCTTCTTGTTGCCCACCATCCTTCCAAACAGGAATGGAAATGCCGTCGGAATGACCATCATGAGGACTACTTCGATCCAGTTGGAAATTGGGTTCGGGTTCTCAAAAGGATAAGCCGAGTTTGCACCAAAGTATCCTCCCCCGTTGGTTCCAAGTTGCATTATGGAGGTCATAGACGCAACTGGACCCACTTTCAGGATTTCAGTGCCTCCCGAAATTGTGTTAGCCAGTACATATCCGTTAAGCGTCTGCGGGATGCCTGTGGAGACCAGAACAATTGAGGCAATGAAGCTGATTGGGAGGAGTACACGGACTATGCTCTTGATGAAGTCTGAGTAAAAATTCCCCAGCCCCTGGAATTTACCGGAAAACCCCCTGAATATGGCCACTGCCACGCTCATTCCAGACGCTGCGGAAGTGAACTGAAGGAAAGTGATCGCCATCATCTGGCTGAAGTATGAAAGGGAGTTTTCACCAGCATAGTGCTGCAGATCACAGTTTGCGGAGAAGGAGAGCGCGGTGTTAAGAGCGAGACTCCAGCTCATGTCTGGAAAGTGCTGAGGGTTCAGCGGCAGAAATGATTGATAGCTCAGGATCAGAAAAGCAAATGCTGCCTGAACAGAATTCAGCAGAAGAAGGGATATGAAATACTGCTTCCATGTCATATCCTTTGTAGGATCAACACCTGAAATCCTGAAAAATACTCTTTCAACTGGAGAAAAAATCCTGTCCAGCCTGGATTTCCTCCCCGAATAAATTGTATACATGAATCCGGCCAGAAGCCATCCAACTACTATCACGATGAGCCAGATAATGGCGATAAAAGCAATTTCAGGAGCTGTGATCAATAATTCAGGCCCCCATTGAAATGCCGTTTTCCATGCTGCCTTTTGTAACCCGCACAGTCATTTCCTGGTTTGGACAAGAATCGTGATATCTTAATATCTTCATTCTCAAGCACCATTCAGTTCCCGGGCTGCACAATAGCTGCAGGCCGAGGAAAATCCTGTCTATTCACTATTCCTTTGTGATATCTTGTCTATGCTCAGAACTATTGAACTCACTGTACTCTTGATTCCCTTGATCTTCATTACCCTGTTCTTGAGAATGTTCCTGAACTCTTCAATGTTGTCGCTTCTGATCAGGGTAACGATGTCAAATTCACCCGTTACCTCATAAATTTCGATCACGTTATCTATCGCGTTCAAGTCCCTCAGTACTTCATCGATCATGAGGGAGTCGACGAATATGTCGACGAATGCAAGTACCTTTTCATCCACTGCTTCAGCACTCCAAATCAGTTGGCGGTACCCATATTGGGCTGAAATATTAAGTCTTACGTTTCCGGCCACATTCGATTCCAACACTAAACCCGTAATCTACGGTTTCCGCTGAAACTGCCAATATATGTAAATTAACCCGTGAACGCGATCCGGTTCCGGCGGATGATAATCCTTACTGATGGTTATAACTATGAAGCACCATTCAGGTGCATATGCTTACGCTCATACTCGCAGATAGTGAACTTGAGTTGATCCCTGAAGAAATGATTGACGATTACGCTGTTAGAAAGAATGCCAAGTCGAATGGAAAAGTGGCAAGAGAAATGCTTCTCGACTCAAACTTCATGCATTCTTCAATTGAGAGAATTTTCCCTGGAGAGTCAAGGAGGAGGGGCAGGCCGGATCTTGTGCACCTTTTCCTGCTCACTGCGCTGGAATCCATCCCCGGGAAGGAGGGGAATCTCAGGGTGTTTGTTCACACAAGGAACAACGAGGTGATATCCTTCAACCCTGAAGTGAGGATACCCAGGGCCTACAACAGGTTCGTTGGATTGATAGAGGATCTTTTCAGGAAGAGAAAGATTTCATCGGGAGACAAGGTCCTAATGAGTATGGAAAGTAAATCACTTGAGTCACTGCTAGATTCCCTCGGGGATGTGCGAAAGGTGTTAATGTGGCCGGAAGCCAGCATAAGTACGGTGAGTGAGATCATTGGGAATGATCGTGAAATAGCTTTTGTTATTGGCGGCTTCTCGCAGGGCGATTTCAGGAGCGATGTTTCCGGCCTAACGGACAGGCATTCCATATTCCGCGATGAGCTGGTTGTCTGGACAGTTGCTTCAGAGATAATCTGTGGTTATAGAAGCAAGCATAGTGATGCACGATAGGATGCAATTTCCCCCTGTAACCGCCATTCCACCATAATGAAGTGACGAGTTGTTCTTTGTTTTTGGTGATCCTCTCCACCTGGCTTTCTTCTGGAACCGTAATCAAGCATCTGCCAGAGAAGTTTCTCTATTTTCAGATCGGA
>JAJYUI010000005.1 GCA_021792595.1 Thermoplasmata archaeon
GATCTGAGATTCTTCAGCAAGATGATGGCAGGAAACCTTGGTAGGATATCCCAGGGGTTGCTCCTAAAGCTCGAGGACATGTTCTCCCGGTTTGAAACGGACCTGATCCATGACATCAAGACGTCCGTGATACACGGAGACCTCTACAGGGGAAACGTGCTGGTTGATCAGGGTACCGGAAGGGTAACGGGAATCATCGACTGGGGGTTTGCCGAAATCGGTGATCCCGCCCTGGATTTTGCAGCACTAGCGGTGGATCTTCCTCTTAAGGACGTGAAGGAGATGCTCAGGCTGTACGCTGGAACTGTGGACAGGAACTTCATGAAAAGGATGGAATTCTACTGGCGTATTGAGCCACTTTACGGGCTTATGGGAACGCAGGATTCAGGAAGCCTATCCAGAATAAACTCAGTGGTGGAAGTACTGAACAGCAGGTTGAACAAGAGCCTTGCATGAACCATTTCCTCAAGGTTTCGCACCCCCTTGATTGGTTGTGCTTCTTTCAGGTTGGAAAGGGGGCAAGTGCCCGGAGTAAGCCCCTTTCTGTTACCCGCTTTCGCGGCTGGCAACATTGGACTTCAAGGCTCATGGCCTTCGTCTTACCCGATCCTTGCGGCCACCTCACGGGATCCGTTTAGACTTTCTCCGTCCAGGGAGGACTTCCATCGGTACTTCCGCGAGCGTCATCTTTGCGAATCACCCTCATGGCGGAAACCGTGTTTTTCTTTTTCCTTTACCATCCTTCTCAGGATGCCGGCTTGCGACGGCTGGACCTGGCCGTGGAGAGGGGACTTTCCTCACTCTTGCGAGCGTAAGTTGCCCTCGGGCTCTGGCCCCCAGAATCTCAATATTTTTCAAGTGGATATAAGGGTATCACTGGTGCAGCTTGACTTCCACCGCACTCTTCCTCTTGATCAGGAGTTCCGCAAATTTCCTGTTCAGGTGCACAAGATCATTGTCCCTGAAAAAGTAGTTTCTGTCAGGTTGTGCAATGGGCGGCTGGTCCCCGACGATCCTTACAAGCGTATAGGCATCGGGGCTTTCGGGCTCGTGCTTCTGCTTGGGTATGTCAATCTTCTCCGGTTCAGGCGGGATCGCCTCCTTCTGGCGCTTGGGCAATTCCCCCCTGGAAATATACAGGAACTGTTCCCTGGTCCTCTCTCCTATGGACGTCAGGAATTTCTTCTCGGAATCAGTGAGCATTTCCAGGTCTTCATTCTCGATCCTGTAGACAGACAGCCTGAGGATCTTGCTGTACCTGAGCTGGAAGAATGTGCTGAACTCAGTCTCGAATTTCCTCATCCTGTCCTTGAGCTGAAGGTATTTGTCTATGTCACCGGAGGCGGCTTTTTCAGCCTCTTGGCTCAGGGATTCATACGCCTCGCGATATGTCTCGTAGAACCTTGCGTCGATCTTCCTCACTCTCTTGGAGTTCTTTTCCACCCGTATTGCAGAGAGGAGATCGCTGAAAGCCCTGTCAATTTCCTGAGGAGTTAGAGGCAATGATACCCTTAGAAGAAGTGCATATTAAAGAGGCACGATTTTCGCTGCCATTCATGGCATGTGCAACGTGTCCCGCCTCCGGGAACCGTGGATTCAGTTATCCTGTGGATCACAATATGTTCTCAGTGCCGTAGAGCCTGCCAGGGATTTCGATGAACGACTTTCTGAGAAGTTCGACGCTTTCCGGGAATTCCTGCACCAGGTATCTCGCCCTCCTTGGCACGGAAGACGGAGAAATAACCTTCCCCGGTTTTTGAGGATCATCGACATAATCGGTTTCAAGAAGGAATTCCTTCCCTGATTCCACTGCCAGCCGTGCATTCGGCCTTGTGGCAAGTACAGATCTCGCAACAGCCGTTTCACATGACAGAAGCTCCGGTTCAGCGTGGTGCTTCACCACCATACCCGGATCAATCCCTGATGCGGTAGCCATGGCCTCAATGGACTTCAGGGACCCGCAATCCAGATCTTCAGTGTGGAGTATCACCGGGCACCCAAGGTCCGCAGCCGTCTTCATTGCCTCCGATATCACCATGTTTGAGGCATCCCTCACATGTTCGTCAACTGCGAAATGAGGCCTTCCGACCTCGCCTATGGCACCCGCCTCCGCCCGTGAGACATAACCTCCTGCCATGCTCACGCCGGAGATCATTTCCTCCAGTGGGTTCCTGCCAGCCTGCGAGAAGAAAAAATAGTCCAGTGGATACGGGCCAAGGGTGAGTACAACCTTCACAGATGTCTCTCTCCTTACTGCCGCAGCAATCCTGGCCGTCCTTCCGTATAGAGTGCCATAATATCCGTCAGCAGGAAGAGAATAGTCCGGAAGGTTTGTGAGGTTGATGCAGGTCCCACCCTCCCTCTCAAACTGCATCACGGCTTCCAGGAAGAGGCCGTCTTCCCGTAGATGGAAATGATTGTCGAAGATGGAGTCCAGTTCAGCCGGTCTTCCGTTCCTCATTGTGGGAATTGAAGGGGAAACACGGTAAAGAAGTCTCCCCATGGGTCGCGGAAACAGTTCCGCAGTCTATGCAACAAAGGGGGAGGGATGAGAGGAAATCATCTTCCAGATGTCCCTCCTCATTATGGTGGAAGGCGGCTCCTCACCGTTCCTGAGTGAATTCCTCACCATGGTTGCACTGAACCTGAGTAAGTCGCTGCCGTTGTGCGGGCAGGACTTGACGCTGGTGATCCACTGGCACTTCCTGCAATAGACAGCCTCCTCGAAAGGGATCACGCTTATCCCCAGGTCATCAAAACTCATGACGTTTCTCTGTGCGTCATAAGGGCCATAGAAGTTCCCCACTCCTGCATGGTCACGGCCCATTATGAAGTGTGTGCACCCGAAATTCTTCCTCATTATTGCATGCAGCAGTGCCTCCCTGGGGCCCGCATACTGCATCTGGTAATTCACGGTTGACACGACCGCCCTGTTGTTCGGGAAGTATTCTGACACAAGGGCGGAGTATGCTGATACGATGAGGTCATCGTTGAAGTCTCCAGCTTTCTTCTTCCCGATCACGGGGTTGATGAAGATCCCGTCAGTGATGTTCAGGCTTGCCTTCTGAAGGTATTCATGGCCCATGTGGGGCACGTTTCTTGTCTGGAACGCGGCTACAGTCTTCCAGCCACGCTCAGTGAAAGCCTTCCTTGTATCGGCAGGCCGCATGAAGCTGCCGGAATGCGGGAGCCCAGGATCATCGGCATTCAGTATCCTTCCGGAAATGAGGAAATCACCCAGCCTGTATGTGGCATCAACTCCGGGGTGCTCTATTGAATTCGTGCCGAAAACTCTCTCACAGAACCTTCTCTTCTCGAATGGAAAAACCTCTTCCACCTTTACGCGGGCTATCACCTTTCCACCGTGCCTGAGGAATATCTCGTCCCCCTCCCCTGCGGCATCCTTTGCCGAATCCAGCAGCAGGGGTATCGGCCACGGTATTCCATCCGCAAGCCTCTGGGAATCCAGGATGCTTGTGTAATCCTCCCTGCAGGAGAAACCGCCAAGAGGGCTGTAAACGCCTGTCCTCATCAACTGTACCGAGGTGGCTATTGAGTCCCCTACATCCAGTACCAAGCCATCGTTTGGATCTGCTCCATTGAGTGCGGGGATCGAAACAAGTTTTCCGCCATGAGGATCTGGCAGCAGTTCACTCACTCCTCTGGAAAATGAACGGGTTTGATCCAACCGTATGTAGGCCGCATTCCTTTGCGCCCGTTTCCCACCACCATCTTCCGGACCTTTCCTCTTCCCAGGGCCTGACGGCCCTAGTGCATGGGGCACATCCTATGCTTCTGTAGCCTCTGTCAAAGAGACTGTTGTATGGAACGCTGTTCTCTGAAATGAACTCCCATATGTCTGCCGAGGTCCAGTCTATGAGGGGATTGTACTTTGTTATCCCGCCATGCGCTGAATCAACCTCCTCACTGGAAGCCTTCTCCCGTACTGAAGTCTGGTCTCTCCTGATCCCGGATATCCACGCAGATACACCGGAAAGAGCTCTCTGGAGCGGTTCCACTTTCCTGACATGGCAGCATTCCTCACGGTTTGCCCTGGACTCATAGAAATGGTTCATTCCCTTCGCAGCAACCATTTCCTCAACCGATTTCCTTTCAGGGAAAAGGACCTCCGGCATCACGCCGTACTTCCGGGTCGTCCTTTCCATGAGGTTGTAGGTTTCCTCGGGGAGCCTGCCCGTGTCAATGGATACATGCCGTATGTTCAATCCCGCTGAATGTGCAAGATGCGTGATAACCATGTCCTCTGCCCCGAAACTTGTAAGAAAGATGACTGATGCTCCGTGTTCCTCAACCGCTTTTCTCAAGATTCCAGTTGACATCTCTGCCAGCTGGCTGATATCGTTTCTTGACACGGAAAGTTAAGTGCCTGTTAATAAATATGCATAATGGTACATGTAAAGCATGTATATAATGTGAAAGAAACTGCTATGAATTAAGGAATGTGAAGATAAATTTACATATACATGCGTTATCACTTTGCGTGAACCTATTCTTTGAAGAACTGCCAAGAACGAAGATCGCAGGCGATTACCACACCATGATGATAGACAGGATGCTCCCCGGCCTTGAACAGATGCTGCCTATGATATCCCGCTATGTCACAGTCGCGAAAATTGGATGGGGAATCCCGCTGCTACTGGACGGGAAGGCTCTGTCCAGTAGGGTGAGGAAGTACAGGGAACAGGGTATTTCTGTTTCGAACGGTGGCACAATGCTCGAGATTGCCTCCACCAACGGGAAGCACCTCCAGCTCCTGGAGAGGATGAAGGAGATGGGCTTCTCCACGGTGGAACTCAGCGAAGGCGTGATAGACATACCCAGGAGGCAGAAGAACGAGATTGTTGAATTCGCAAAGTCAGAGGGAATGAGGCTTCATGTCGAGGTGGGAAGAAAGAGCGCCGCAAACCAGCTGTCACTGGAGGAGACGATAGACCGCATGAAGAATTTTGCCGACTATGAACCCGACATGATAATTATAGAGGGAAGGGAGACAGGAAAGAACGTGGAAATCTATGACCAGGACGGCAAGATAAAATGGGACTGGGTCTCCAGGATAACAGAGGAATTCGAGCTTCCCAAGATAATGTTCGAGGCACCCCTTGAAGATCAGCAGGCACAGTTGATCGTCCGCCTTGGAAACACCATAAACCTGGGAAACGTATCCATGCACAGTGCAATCCCGCTGGAGAGCCAGAGACAGGGCCTCAGGGGAGACACATTTGGTGCGCACCTTGGAGTGGAAAGCGTGGACGGAAGCCCGGCGACAAAATTCGTGTATCACGTGATCGCCGGAGGCGGGCCAATGGATCAGTCAAGGATTATCAGGGTGACCGGGCTCAACAGGAGGACCGTTCAGAACTCCATAGACAGCCTTTCAAACCAGGGGCTTCTGAGGGAAGTTCCCGATCCGCACGATCTAAGAAGGAAACTTTACTCATGTGAGGTCTCGCAGAAGTGAGCAACAGGAAGAAAGCAAGAATCATCATGGTCCTCGGGACCCAGTCCGGAGCGGGCAAGTCCCTTGTGGCCACGTGCCTCTGCCGCATTCTCCGGGGAAGAGGTCTCAGGGTTGCCCCATTCAAGGCGCTGAACATGTCTCTCAACTCAACGGTAACGGATTCCGGAGAGGAAATAGCAAGGGCACAGTGGCTTCAGGCCATAGCTTCAGGGAGGAAGGCGGAAGCCAGGTTCAACCCGATACTCCTGAAACCGGAGGGATCTGGAAGGTCACAGTTGATCCTGCTTGGCAGGACCATTGGATCATTCACCCATGAAGGCTATTCGGGAATCATCCGGGAAAGGGGAAGAGATGCAGTAACCAGGTCCCTAAATTCACTCCTGGTGGAGAATGATGCCGTTGTGACAGAGGGTTCAGGATCCCCCGCAGAGATAAACCTGCTGGATCAGGATTTGGCAAACACATTCCTGATGGAGAATTATGAGGCAGAGTGTATCCTGGTGGGAAACATATACAACGGGGGGGTTTTCGCCTCAATTCTTGGTACAGTGCTTCTTGTCCGGAGGCCAGACAGGATCAAGTGGCTGCTTATCAACAACCTGGCGGGAGATTCCGCAATGCTGGCTGCTGGAATAGAAGAACTTGAAAGAAGGGCAGGGAAACCGGTTATAGGTGTTATCCCGCACATGGAGGTAAATCTGCCGGGAGAGGATTTGCTTGACTACACAGGGTCCTCCGGGGGGGACATATGGATCGTGAAGTATCCCGGAATGGAAAACTATTCTGACATTGATTACCTCGCTTTCAACAGGATCGGGTTCAGGTATGTGAGGTCCAGGACTTCTCTCCAGGGTTGCAGGCTGCTGATCCTTCCAGGCTCGAAGAACGTGGCATCAGATCTCAGGTTCCTCAGGGAAAACGGAATGGACAAAATGATAATGGAGGCTGCGGGCATGGGCATCCCGGTGCTTGGCATCTGCGGAGGTTACCAGATGCTTGGAGAGAGCATTGCCGACCCGGAAGGAATTGAGGAAAAAGGGATCTTTGATGGATTGAAATTGCTCAAGGTTAACACCGTTTATGACAGTGAGAAGACTGTAAGGGTAACAGAATTCACCGGAATTCACCACAGGTTTTCCGGGGTATCAGGAAAAGGCTATGAAATCCACTTTGGCAGGATATGTAATTCAGGGGAGTCAACCCTATTCTCAACAAATCACGGGGACGAGGGGGCAGTCAGCAAGAATGGAAGGATCATTGGCACAAATATCCACTCCGTGCTTTCGAACAGCGAATTCCTGTCTGCTCTCACAGGTGAGAGATTCGAATTCACTTATGACATTGATGATGAGATAGACAGGATATCTAGTGAATTCTTGTCTCACATACAACCCGGGTTCCTCTCCGGGCTTAAGAAGCATGATCAAAGTGAAATTCAGTGAGCGTTACCATGGGAACGCATTTCAAAGCATACCGTTTCAATAGGAAAACAGTCAACCCGGATTCGGTAGATTTTTAAGAGTTCAAGACTCTCCTGTCCTTCAGGGGCTGTGGGGTAGCTTGGTATCCTACGGGCTTTGGGAGCCTGAGACTCCGGTCCAAATCCGGGCAGCCCCATTGGCGTTCTGATTGCACAAGTTGCTGTGATAGAACGGGATGCACGCGCATCTGACCCGTTATTCCCAAAATTTCGAATCGTCGTGCTAACCCATATATATATGCTTCGCGATAGAGGATAATGGCAGCAAGCGCAGTACCATACGAGATTCTAGGGGGTTTCATACTATTCATACTCTTTATAATCCTGTTATCAGGAATACACATCCTGAAGGAATGGGAGAGAGCTATAGTTCTTACTTTGGGGCGATACACCGGTATCAAGGGTCCAGGGGTAATTTTCGTAATGCCGATTATATCGAAGATCACCAAACTTTCAACAAGGACACAGACCGTGGCTTTCAAGTCCGAAGCATCATTCACCAAGGACAACGTTCCAGTCAACATTGACGCAGTCATGTATTTTCAGATCATCGACCCGCAGAAAGCTGTACTTAACATTGAGAACTTCGCAGTAGGTACCAACCTGTCTGCACAGACCACAATCAGGGAGGTGGTAGGCAAATCATCGTTTGATGAAGTGCTGTCCGAGAGGGAAAAGATCGCGACTGATGCAAGGGCGATTATAGATGAAAAAACGGAACACTGGGGCGTCAAGGTCTCCGCAGTCGAGGTGAGGGATGTCATAGTTCCACAGTCGCTGCAGGAGGCAATGTCAAGACAGGCTTCCGCCGAGAGGGAGAGAAGGTCAAGAGTAACCCTGGCTCTGGCTGAAGTAGAAGCCTCACAGAAAATGGTCGATGCAGCCAATCAGTACAAGAACAACCCTATTGCTTTCCAGTTGCGGTGGATGAACATACTTTATGAAATAGGTCTTGAAGGAAAGGGAACCATCATGATGATCCCCATGCAGGCCCTTGAAGGTGGCCAGTTCAGCGAAAAGACACTGACCACACTTGGACTAAAGTATGTGCAGGAAAAGTCAGATAGCAATGAGGCAGACTCTGACAAGCCTAAGAATTAAGGATTTCCGCTAGATCCAGGATCTGTTGGGGAGTAAGCATCTCCCCTCTTGCTTTTTTCAATTCATCCGGAACACCCATGAAGATGTTTCCAAGCATTTTTCTCCTGTTTGAGAAGATCTTGCGTATTACCATGTCTGCCTTCCTGGAGTCAACATTCGGTTTCATGGGCGCATGGGTTATCGAGACCACAACGGAATCCACCTGGGGGACAGGCTCGAACAGGCTCCTGGAAACCTCAAACTCCATTGATACATGGAACGATAGAGCTGTGTTCACAGTTAGCCTGCAATAGTCGCCCGTACCAGGCTGTGCCACCATCCGGAGTCCAAACTCCTTCTGCACCATGAGCACAGCTTTCTGGAAACCAAACTCTCTCAGACCGAACAGGATCTCGGACGAGTGCGAGTACGGTATGTTCCCGATTATGAAGTCGAAATCCCGGTGCTCAAGTTTGCCAAAGGTCGTCTTCAACAGGTCAAATCTTCCGGACGAAATCTCGGCAGAAAATTTTGCGGACAGTGTCCCAAAGTGAGTGTGATCCGGCTCGATCCCTGTCAGCCTGCAGTTCTTCTCCAATAGCATTCCTGTGAGAATCCCACCGCCGCAGCCAATTTCAAGCACATTCTTCCCCTCTATGCCGCCGAGAAGAGCAACTTCCCTTTCAGCAACAGCGATGCTGGTTAGGAACACCTGTCCGTACTTTGTGGAAAGCGTTCGTCTCCCCGTCATTTGGATACAAAAAGCTTGTACTTCTCGTACCTCTCTTCAAGTTCCTCAACCATCCTCCCCGCAATCATCTTCTGCGGATTGTGGAGGGTCCTGACCCTGTCCGTGAGGTCGGAAAACGACTTGAACGGCCCATTCTTCCTCGCCTCGATTATGTTCCACATGGTCTTGTTCCCTAGACCAGGCAGGAGTTCAAGCGAATGGAGCCTTGTATTGATCGGCTGTGCCTGGTTGAAGAAATTCACGAATCTCTCCTCATGAGAAGTTATGATGCTTTCCAGTACAAACGGCAGCTCATTGAGGGCTGCATGGGTGAGGTCTCTGTAGGAGATTCTTCTCTTTACCGACACGATCTTGGTCCTAAGATCCGGGTTTGCCCCGATGTATATCTTCTCACCCACGGATATTATGGCGTTGCTCTTCGGTATCATCTCAAGAAGCTTGAACTCGCTCTCACCAACCCCAAGAATAAGCGGGCTCTTCTTGAAACCCTTGTCCTCAGGCCTGCCCTGAGGGAGATAATCCAGCACAATCGCGTATTCCTCCATTTCCACTCCCCCTGATCAGGAAGAAACAGAGAGAAGATAGTCCAGTATTCCCTGGACTTCCTTATCATCCTTGATTATGCCATAAGAAGACAGGATTGCAACAAGGTTTTCCTTGGAGGCTGGCATAAGGTCAATGAGTTTGACTGACACTTTCTCCTCAAGTTCGAACTGTTCAGCCAGATCTTTCTTCGCCTTCTTTGCGTCGAGATTCCCGAGCTTAACCCTTTCAACATAGGAGAGGTTCTCCCCTTCCACGCTGTTTATCTCTTTCTTGGATGAGAGCGTCCTGAAGACTTCGTGCAGCGAAAGGTATTCTTTTATCATATGCAGTCACCTTAGTTGTTACCTGAATTAAAGCTTGCCTATGCTGCCTTCGCCCTGATCTTCTTAAGGTGAACCGGCGCAACGACAATTCGCTTATGCACATTCCCGACATTGATGTCAAGAAGGTAGCACCTTCCCTGTCTTCCCGCAATGGTGCCGGTGTATCCCTGGAAGTTATGGAACGGCATACCGGAATGGACTGAAGAATTGATTGACACTGCGGCCTTCTCCCCAGTCTCAAAAGTCTCCATGACTTTGCTTATTGACGGAGATCCTCTCTCCTTGATGCGCTTGGTCATTTTCATTCTTGAGCCCGACCTTGGCCCTTTAGACATTTTTGTCAGTATTTTCACCCCTGTGAATCATGATCACGTCAAGCTCAAGGACCCTTACCGGCATTTCGCAAAGGGAACTCAAACTTGGTTCTGTTCTTCCATTGTCTCCGTTCAGCATCTCCTTGATGTACGTTCCCGACTGGGCGGTGACGATCAACGTGGCAAGATTCCCATGGAAATCCTCCAATTCTATGCTGATTATCCTTCTCTCCCTGATCAGGTCGGATCTTCTGGAAGCCACCCTTAATGGAGTTCTCTGATAAATAATTTTTCCGGCCATTATCTCTATCGCAGAACGGACTTTTTCCTCTCCCGGAAAAGAATCAAACTCCACCCTGGCACGATATGTCTTGTCATTGGTGTCTGCCTTTATCTTCCGTATGAGTGAGACGTCGCAGAACGACAGGTTGGAAATTTCAACGCCCCTGCCGGACCCATTAACCGTCTCCCGGAAACGGTCCAGGTCCACAGCCCTCTTCACGGGATGGTATGCCTCAATCACGAACTGCCTGCCATTTCCAAGCATCCTCACATCCACATCTTCCCTGCCTGCACCGTGGAGGAAGAAATTCTCGGAGGCGGTCATCTCCTGCAAAGGGATACCCACGATCTCCTCCACGGAATCTCCAGGATGATCCCCGTGAATCCACCTGGTCTGGGGAAGGTCCCGCCTGGTCTTCCGGTATGTGCCTGATATGTAAACACTCGATGTCTGCAGTGCAATGGAATCATATCTCAAGTCCACAATAATCGTCAGGTCCGGGTTCAGGAACTCCACTTCCTTCTTCAGGGTCTCCGACAGGGACTTGCCACATTCCCTGTTAAATTCCTTCTTTATGCTCTCCCCGAGCCCTCCCATTACTTCCTGGAAACTGCCCTCCACACTGAGCACTTCACGATCAAAAGTAGATCCAACCAGGAAGTTCGAGAATTCGTATCCGCTCACCCTGCCGGCTATGGCGAGCGTGTACCTGTCAAGATCCGAGAGAGATCCTGAGCAAATTTTGCATGATCCCTCCTCGACAATGTCAGGCAGATCCAACCCAAGAATATGGAAGACGAACTCTACGATCCTTCCTCTCACAATGTTGGAGAAACCGGAACCAACCTTGGCGTATGATCTACCGAGACACCTGCTGCATACGCTATCAACAGGAAAATCTGTCGCCATTGAACGCACTGCCGGCTACTTTGTCACTACGACCTTTTCTATGTTGGGCCTGTCCTTGATGAATACTCTGGAACCGCACTCGCACTCAATCTCGGCGGTTCCATAGGACTTCTCAAGAGGCCGGCCACACCTTATACATCTATACACTCGGTGTTTCCTCCGCCACGTTCTTCTGGAACTCAGGGGTATATGAGCCGCCTGCGAACTTGTATCCGCAATGCCTGCATTCCCAGATTCCGGAAGCCACTCTCTTCACCTTCTTCTGCTTGCACGACGGACATGCGTAGAGAGCTATCTTCTGCTTGTAGACTTCATTCCATGACTTACGAAGCGTGACGCCATACCTGGGACCGAATCTTCCTGCCGCACCGACTTTTATGGTTCTCTTGGACATCTCCTCACCTGAAGTACTTCTCCCTCAATTCCTTTCCGAGATTAAAAGACATTGATATTGCCTCCCTGATCTCGTCAAAGGTAAACGCTCCTCCGGCTCCCTTCTGCATGGCCCTCAGGTTCCCATCCTCGGTGGTGGTCACGGTGATCCTTCCGTCGGAAGCCTGTTCCTCCTCAAGGTCAGGGTCAGGCACAAGGAACTCGTCTATCTTGACAAACGTTACCGCTATCGGCGTGCACGTCACAGGCAACGGGATATCTTCAAGCCCCTGTGCTGCACCAGGAATCACTGCAGTCTTCAGTGCAGAAACTGCGGCGAGATTGCATGCGTCAATCAGGTTTCCGTCATAGTCGAGGACGTCTATATCTATGAAGACTATCCAGACTTTCTCGCCAGGGGTAACGACCAGTTTCTTGAGGTCGATCATCTTGCTCTCCCTGATTCCCCTGTCGACAACTCTGGCGTACTCTATTGAATTCTCGTTTGGAGGGCCCGATTCAAATGTTGGAAAGGCCATCGGTAGCAACTCAACGTTAGTTGTGAGGACGCCCTGGTTTGGGGTGTCAGCAAAAGGGGTGCCAAGCTCAATCTTGACGCCTGCAAGCACCCTGGTCTTTCCGAGCTGCACCATTGCAGATCCTGGGGCCCTTGTCACAAACCCTGTCTGGACAGTTGCCTCCCTTATTGCGTTCAGTTCCCTTCCGTCGTTCCTCTTTCCTTCCTTGAGCTGCCTGAGAATGTATCCTTTCTTTATCTCAGAAAGCACTCCAAGTTCATCCCTTGGCACTTTACTCCCCTCCTTCCATGGAAGCCGCATACTTTGCGGAAAGGGCATCCCTCTGGATCTGGTTTATCACTTTTGTGGCTCTCACAATCATTTCAGTCGCCTGGTTGAACTCGTCCAGGCTCAGGCTTCCATCCATCTGCATGAGCACGACCTTACCGGAATTAGACATCACTGCAACCGGCAGATCCGCCTCACCGAAGTTATCCTCTTCCTTGCACAGGTCTAGGACTATCTTCCCCTCTACCTTTCCGGCTGTGCAACCGACAACAAAATCTCTCATGGGTATGCCGGCCGCTGCAACAGCTACGGAGGCTGCAGTAAGCCCTGCAATTCTCGTTCCTGCATCAGCCTGAAGTACTTCTATGAATACGTCAACCTGTGCCCTCGGGAATTTCTCGACCATTATAGCGGCAGTAAGGGCCTCTGAAACTACCTTCGAGATCTCAATTGATCTCCTGTCAGGTCCAGGGCGCTTCCTTTCATCTACCGAGAAAGCCGCCATGTTGTATTTGCACTTCACAATTGCCCTGTTGATATCCTGTGTATGCTTCGGGTAAGCCTCCCTCGGTCCATATACCGCAGCAAGTATCTTGTTTCCGCCCCATTCGATCAGCGCAGAACCGTCCGCCCTGTTCAGGACATTTGTCTCAATCTTTATGGGCCTTAGCTCCTCGGCGGTTCTACCGTCTATTCTTGTTCCATCTTCGTTGATCAGTTTTATGTCAGATTCAGTTCCCAACCGTTTCACCCTTCCTGCTCTTCAGAAATTCCGCAACCCTGTCAGTGAGTCCGGTAGTGTGCGCTTCAGTCTCCACGAGTCTGATCGCTTCAACTGCCACAGAGATATTCTCAGGGGCTCCATCCACCCAGATATGGCCGTTCTGTCCCACCATGATCCTGGTCTGTGTGCTGTCCTTGATCATGTTGACCATGGATCCGCCCTTGCCAATTATTCTTGGCACCTTTGGTGGAGGGATGCTGATGACGCTACCGCCCTCAAGTTTCCTCAGGCCGACGTCCTTCAGTGTTATCCAGCTTTCCTTGATTTCATTCATTGACATTATCTTGGCATACACATAGTCTCCAGGCTTCATGAATCTCTTCAGGTCCCCGGAACTTACCCTCCAGGGGCAGTCATTGATGTGGAGCAGACTGGTGTAGGGGGAGTTTATGTCAACTATCCACATTGACGGCCCGATCTCAATGATCTTTCCCACAACCTTGTCACCCCTTCTGGGCATGTATGTGCCAGCGAACGATACAACATCGACAAACTCTTCCCCAACCTGCACGACACCAAAGAATTCTGAGCGGTATTCATTCTCCCCGCTCTTGTAAATCCCGTTCCTTGACTTAAGACCCTCAAGGTCCACGCTGTCTCCAGGCAGGACTATTCCCTTATTCTTAGACAATAACATCGACTCCTGCATCGAAGAAAGAACCTATAGAAAAAAAACCTGCGGCGTAATCCATGGTACATATCATCAATCATCAGTTTCCTTAACAGTCTGCTTTTTCTGAACAGATCCTACTCTTCACTTAGCACGGCTCGATTGGATTGAACTATTTATTACTTATCAAGACTTTATCAAAACTGGTTCTGTCAATGCTTCGGATGATTCCGAATAAGTTCCTCAATTTCCATGGCATTCCTATGAGGGTTGCAACATTGCCATGAATACGGCGAAACTCCATCAAATATTGCCACTATCTTGAAATCATCCCTGCATCATTTAGGGAAGATCCATGGCCTGTGGCATCCATGACGCATTTTCATCACAAGGGGATTGTATCCAAAGCTTGCAAGCATGAACTTCACCCTCACATTTCATACAAGGATGTAAAAAATGAAATGTCCGCCTCATGACTGCACAGGGATATCCCACCTTTGATCTCTTTCCCGGGATCCTGAGGTTTCTCCTCACAGATCCCATGGACAGTTCATGCCCCTATCAACCTGAAATTAACAATATACGACATCAGCCGGCAACTTGACTGAACCTCAAAACTGACTGCATTCACATGCACCGGGAGGCAAAGGTTCTCCTGACCGAGAACATGCACTTCCCGGTTGTCCCTGCCTCTCCCGCCATGCCAGATATGCGGGTTCCGGCAGGATATCCGCCATGGACCAGAAGGCGATCACTCAAGCTGACTTCCCTTGCAGAATTTGCTTTTCTGCCTCTTATCGTTGTGTTTTTCCGTGCCTTGTATGACTCTCAGGGTTACAGGCACCTTCACCCATTATCGCTCATTGCACAGGGAAGTATCGTGGATGCACAGACATGTTGCAAACCACCGGTCCGTATTGCAGGAAACTCCTGGTGCAGCCATTCGGGTGTATGCGGCGGGGAGTGCGCTGCACGATCTGGAAATGGTAATGTATTGTCCGGCGATTTAAGCATGTGAAAATCACAATAGCGCATACGCCAGATCCGGACGATGCCTTCATGTTCTATGCCATGCTGAACGGGAAAGTCTCCCTGAATTTCGAGTATGACCAGGTTGTGAAGGACATAGAGACTCTTAACAACGAGGCACAGGAAAGGAGGTACGAGGTGACAGCAATTTCCGCAAATGCATACGCCTCGCTTGCAGATCATTATTTCCTCCTGTCATCGGGAGCAAGCTTCGGAATCGGATATGGCCCTCACGTGGTGGCGAAGGGAATGATTGACCTGAATGACAAGATCATCGCGGTACCTGGCTACAGGACGTCGGCATATCTTCTATACAGGATGTTAGCTCCCCAGGCAAGAGAATACCTTGAGACGAGATTTGACCTGATCACGGAGAGAGTCATCAGCGGCGAAGCAGATGCAGGCATACTGATCCATGATGAGCAGCTCACTTACCAGGACAAGGGCCTGGTAAGGGTACTCGACCTTTACCAGAAGTGGGTTGAGTATGCGGGCAACCTCCCGATACCTCTTGGATTCAACGCAATAAGGAAAGACCTTGGAAAGGAGAATGCTGCAAAGTACCAGGAAGATTTCAGGAAATCCATTGAATACGCCATGGCGAACGAGGAGGAGGCGGTCAGGTACGCCATGAAGTTTGCGAGGTACGACAACTATGAACTCGAGAGAAGGTTTGTGTCAATGTACGTGAACAAGCTCAGTATAGACTTCGGAGGCACCGGTCGTGAAGCCCTGGAGAAGTACTATGAGCGTGCCGCGGGAATGGACCTCGTGAAGAAGCCGGTTGTAGAGGTAGTCTGATTGGCAGTCATCCCGGTCCTGGACAAGTTCACGGAGAACACCATCCGGGAAGTGAACGAGACTGCGCCGGGGGAAATAGACGGGATAATCGTGAACTCGCTGGTGGGGGCATCACTCATCTCCGGGCTCAATTCCGGGGTGAAGAGCGATTACCTCATGGAGGCGGCCGGGCTGCTGGAGAAGAAGAGGAGGGAGATTGCCGATCTTCTCACCTCTGAAAGCGGAAAACCTGTCAAGTTTGCGCTCGAAGAAGCAGATCACTGTATTGAACTGGCCAGGTATGCTGCATCAATCCTGGCTGCCGGATCGGATGGTGCGGTATTCGGCAACGCAACGGGCCAGGGAGATTTCCACTCGCTCTCATACCTCAGGTTTCCAATCGGGATTGTACTCGGGATCACTCCTTATCCAGACAATTTGCTGATTGCCTGCAACAAGATTCTGCCGGCACTCTCTGCAGGAAACGCGGCGCTGCTTAAACCCTCATCCATGGATCCCCTGGGGGCACTCGCATTGCGGGACATACTCGTGGAAGGAGGATTTCCTGCAGAAGCCATGCAGGTGATCGTGGCAGGAAGGAGATCTCCGGCTACGGCCAAACTACTGCGGAACCGGGAGATATCGATGGTGTCATTCACCGGAAGTGCAGGCGCCTCCGAGGAGATATTCAGGGCCTCTCCACCCAGGAAATTCTCGATGCAGGTCGGTTCAAACTGCCCTGTGATTGTATGGGACGACTCTGACCCGGATTCCGCCTCTGACATTATTGCCAGGTCTTCCTTCAGGAACCAGGGCCAGGGATGCCTTCGCGCCCAGCGCATCATAGTGATGGACAGGCTCGAGGAGTACCTTGTCAACAGGCTGGCCGAGATATCGTCAGGATTGCGGACAGGCAATCCTCATGATGATTCAACCGACATTGGCCCACTTGCATCTGAGGAAAGGGCTGTGGCAATCGAGAACGCCATACTGAAGGATCTTGCCGCAGGAGGCCAGGTGATAACTGGAGGAAACAGGAAAGGCTCCATCCTGGAGCCGACCGTGATAAAAGCTTCCGGCAGGGAGAGCGATCTGTGGCAGCACGAGATTGGCGGCCCTGTAGCGGTGGTGCTTTCTGCCGGTTCACTGAGCGAGGCGATCGAGCTTGCCAACGCAGCCAGTTCAGGACTGCAGGCAGGAATTTTCACGTCTGACCTGTCCATAGCAGATCTTGCATTCAGGAACCTCATGTGCGGATCTGTGCTGATAAATGATGCACCAGGTTACAGGTTCAACTCAATCCCGTATGCCGGGATGAAAGGAAGTGGATTCGGCACGGAAGGGCTTCGGTTCTCCATGGAAGAGATGAGCGTGCCGAGGTCAATGATTGTCAGGCGATAGGCTCAGCTTACTGTCTTCATCCTTTTCACTATCTCTTCCCCGAACTCCGAGCAGAGAAGCGGCTTGACGTTCAGTATTCTCGCAAGATCCTGCGTCACTTTCTGGTCTGAATAGGCTAGCGCGACCGCAGATTCAAGTATGTCTGCTGCCTCTGTCCACCCTATGTGTCTCAGCAGCATCCCTCCGGACAGGATCAGCGATGTCGGGTTCGCCACGTCCATCCCGGCATACTTGGGCGCAGTTCCATGCACGGCCTCAAAGATGGCATAGACATCCCCGATGTTGCCACCGGGCGCAATACCCAGGCCTCCAACCTGCGCTGCTATTGCATCGGAAAGGTAGTCCCCGTTCAGGTTAGTAGTGGCTATCACGTCGTACTCATCGGTTCTCGTGAGTATCTGCTGGAACATGTTGTCCGTGATCCTGTCCTTCATCACCACGCGCCATGCCGTAGGAGTTCCCTTGAGGTATTCCTCCTCCGTGATTGTCTGGTCCCTGAACTCCGAGGATGCCACTTCATACCCCCATTCCTTGAATGCCCCTTCAGTGTACTTCATTATGTTTCCCTTGTGAACAAGGGTAACGCTCTTCCTGCGGTTGGCGATGGCATACTGGATTGCCTTCCTTACAAGGCGCTGGGACTTGAACCTGCTTATGGGCTTGATCCCGATTCCCGTGTCATCAGTCAGCTTCACCTGGAAGTTATCCTTGAGGTACCACCTGAGCTTCTTTGCCTCCTCGGAATCATATCTCCATTCTATCCCTGCGTAAAGATCCTCGGTGTTCTCCCTGAAAACGATCATGTCCACCTTTTCGGGGTTCTTTACCGGGGAAGGCACTCCGGGGAAGTATTTCATGGGCCTCACATTGGCATAGAGGTCAAAGTACTGCCTCATGGTGACGTTCAGGCTCCTGAACCCTTCACCAATAGGGGTAGTCAGCGGTCCCTTGATAGATACAACACATCTCTTGAGTTCGTCAAGCGATTCCTGGGGCAGGTGCTTTCCAGTCTTCTCGAAAGCATCGTCCCCGGCAAGTATCTTCCTCCATTCGATGGACTTTGATCCCTTGTATGCCATCTCTATGGCAGAATTCACGACGGAAATGGCGGTTCTGGAAATATCGGGACCTATGCCGTCCCCCTCTATGAACCCAATAGTTGTATTATCCGGGACTTCTATACTTGAATCTTCCTTTACCTGGATGTATGACATAACGACCCTCTCAGAATCACCGCAGTTTATATTTTATTTTTTATCCTTCCAGTTTATACCATATATGTGAGGAACCCACTTTATGACGCAGCATGAAATGAGTTCCCAGCACAGGCCACCCCGGTGGAAATCGGTGAATTGTCATGGGAGAAGGCGATAAATTGAGAAAAATTGGTGAAATTGCTTCAGGTCTTGGAATAAACGAGGACGAGTACGAGCCGTACGGCCCCTATATGGCAAAGGTTTCTCTCTCACTCCTGAGGAGGCTGGAGGGGAGGAAGAACGGGAAATTGATACTGGTGACAGGAACCAGCCCCACGCCTGCAGGGGAAGGCAAGACGACAACAACGATCGGCGTTGCCCAGGCTATGAGGAGTATAGGAAAGAGTGTTTCAATATCCCTGAGGGAGCCATCTCTCGGCCCATGCTTCGGGATCAAGGGCGGTGCGACGGGAGGGGGAAAATCCACCGTTCAGCCTAGCGACAGGATTAACCTGTTCTTCACTTCCGATTTCCCGGCAGTGTCAACCGCGCACAACCTGCTCTCGGCAATGATAAACAACCACATTCACCATGGAAACAGGCTTAACCTGGATCCGAAGAACATCGTTTTTCCCAGGACCATAGACATGAACGACAGGTCGCTCAGGAATATTATTGTGGGTGTAGGTGACAAGTCGATGGGGGAGATGATGACTGATCATTATGTCATCACCCCTGCATCCGAGATCATGGCCATACTCGCACTTTCGTCAGGTTACGAAGACCTCAAGAAGAGACTGGGAAACATTCTGATAGGGTTTGACACTGCGAGGAACCCCGTCTATGCAAGGGACATCAGGGCAGAAGGAGCTATGGCAGCCCTGCTAGGCGAGGCCCTAAAGCCAAACCTGGTTCAGACGGTTGAAGGGGTCCCGGCCTTCATACACGCGGGACCGTTCGGAAACATAGCTCACGGGACCTCAAGCATACTGGCGGCAAAGACAGCGCTGAAGCTGACAGACTACGTGTTCACAGAAGCCGGATTCGGCTCTGATCTGGGAGCGCAGAAGTTCTTCGATTTCGTTACACAGGTCGGCGGTCTTGACGTTCATGGGGTGATATTAGTTACGTCAATAAGGGCCCTAAAGCACCAGGGAGGGGCGAAGGACGCAACCGTGGAAGACGTCGAATCAATTTCCAGTGGTATGTCCAACCTGATGAAGCATGTGGGGATAGTGCGCAGCTATGGATTCAGGCCACTCGTTGCAATAAACCAGTTCGACCACGACACCGAGGCTGAAAAGAATTTTGTCACGAGCAAGCTTGACTCAGAGGGGGTCAAGTGGGCATTCTCCACGGTGTTCAGGGATGGCGGCAAGGGAGGAGTTGACATGGCTAACAGGATCCTGGAACTGGTGGGCGAAGAGCCAGTGGAGATCAGGAGAAAGTATCAGCCCGAGGACGATGTCGAGACAAAGATCAGGAAGGTGGCAACGCAGGTCTACGGTGCCAGTGACGTAGACTTCACGCCAGAGGCCAGGAAGAACCTCAGGACCATCAAGAAGCTTGGGCTTTCCAATTCCCATATATGCATGGCAAAGACCCAGTATTCACTTAGCGACAATCCCAAGCTACTGGGATCGCCTGAGAACTTTACGGTGAAGGTGACAGCGATCAGGATCTCGAACGGTGCGGGCTTCGTGGTTCCATATCTCGGGGACATCATGACGATGCCGGGACTCCCTGCTGCACCTGCTGCAGAAGAAGTAAGCATCTCGGACGACGGTGTTATCTCAGGGCTGTAGGGCGAAAGCCGGTCCGCTTTCCCCTTCCTTTTTTTTCACAATGCATTCTACCAGGATCATGGAAACTAATTCAAGCATTCAATCACTGTAACCTCATGTCTTCTAGGGAATATTCCGCCATAGTTTACGAGAAGAGGGACAGGAGGGCAACAATCACCATTAACCGACCGGAGAAGTACAACGCCTGCAACAGCAAGGCTGTGAGCGAGATATGTAACGCACTTCTTGACAGCTGGGCAGACAGCAGCGTGGGGGTCGTGGTCTTCACCGGTTCCGGCACCAAGGCGTTCTGTACGGGAGGGGACCAGGAGACAAGGAGTGAGGGTGGATATGCGCACAATGACAAGGAAGCTGATCCCATGGCAAGCATTCCGCTTGAGGAGGGTTGGCAGTTTGTCACATACCTGCTCAGGCACATACCCAAGCCAGTCATTGCCAGGGTGAACGGATATGCTATAGGCGGCGGTCATGTGTGGCAGGTCAACTGCGACCTGAGCATTGCGGCGGAAAGCGCTTCCCTCGGGCAGGCCGGACCAAGGGTCGGCAGCTTTGATCCCGGCTATGGCACAGGCGAACTGTCCAGGGCGGTCGGAATCAGGAAGGCGAAGGAGATTTGGCTCCTCGCCAGGCGCTACTCCGCTTCAGAGGCCAGGGAAATGGGCCTGGTGAACTTCGTGGTACCGGACCCTGAACTTGACCGTGAGGTGGACAGGGTCTGCGATGAACTTCTCCGGATGAGTCCCACGGCACTGAAGATGATCAAGTATTCCTTCCTGGCAGACTCCGAGGGCCTTGCCGGGATCACCGAACTAGGGGTTGGCGGGCTATCACTATATTATGGAACCGGCGAGTCTTCTGAGGGCAGGAACGCGTTCATGGAGAAGAGGAAGCCGGAATTCTGGAAATATTATGAGCAGAAAAGGGATTGAGTGCCCATGCAGGTAAGCAAAGTTGGAGTGGTAGGGTCTGGAGTCATGGGCCACGGAATCGCAATGTCTCTCGCCAGATCAGGATTCACCGTTGTAATGTACGACATCAAGGATGAATTTCTCGCGAAAGGGATGGAGGCAATTTCCTCCGGAAGATTCGGCCTGAAAGGCATGGTAGAAAGGGGAAAAATGACCGGAGATGAGATGAACTCCATACTTTCCAGGATTTCAACCACCACGGAAATGGGGGCTCTTTCCGGCTGCAACCTCATAATAGAGGCAGCTCCGGAGGACAGGAAGATCAAGGGTGAAATCTTCTCGAAGCTCGACGGCATATGCCCTGAATCCACGCTGTTTGCTTCGAACACTTCCGGCATAATGATCAGCGATCTGGCATCCTTCACGAAGCGTGGAGACAGGTTCGTGGGAATGCACTGGTTTAACCCGCCCCAGGTCATGAAGCTGGTTGAGATCGTCAGGGGCCCCGAGACATCCGGGGAGACACTTGAAACCATAGTGTCAATATCAACCCGGATGGGAAAGACCCCTATAACGGTCAACGACGGCCCCGGTTTCTTCACGACCAGGTTCATAAATTCCTGGCTGATGGAGGCATACAGGCTCCTTGAGTACGGCGTGGCCGGGATCAGGGAGATAGACGAGATGTCAAGGCTCGCATTCGGTTTCCCAATGGGCCCTTTCGAACTTTCGGACCTCATCGGGCTGGATACCATGCTTCATGTTGCCGAATACATGTTCGAGGAGACAAAGGAACCGGCATATGCCCCCCCTACGGTGCTCAAGAAACTTGTGCTTTCAGGCTACCTGGGAAAGAAGGCTGGAAGCAAGGGCGGATGGTATGACTTCTACGGGATTGAAGTGAAGAAGTGATTCGCTGGGCTCAATGGGAATGCTGGCAGGTTAGCGGGCACTCCTGTAATGAAGCAGCAATTCACCTTGAGGCATAGTCTTCACGCCGATAAGCTTCAACGTTTCCTGCCTTTCCATTACCCCCCAATAATGAGGTCCCATGCCATAAATTACTGGCATAACCAGTATCCTGTACTCGTCCGCCAGCCCACTCTTGATAAAATCATGTGCGATGGCAGGACCACCCTCAACAATTATGTCTTTCCCGGGTTCTTTTCTTATTTTCTCAACTAGTTCTTTGAGGTCTCCCTTCACTATCCTGCTATTGCCCCATGGTGCCTTCTGCAGAGTATTGCTAAAGACTATCAGTTTGCATCTCTCAAGGAAATGGGAGTAATCGTACAGGTGTTCAGGATCCGCAGGTTTTCGTTTGGATACTGCATGAACTTCTGCATGCCCTTCGTATGATCGCCTTCCAAAGATGATCTTATCAACGGACTCGTATCTGCTGATCCACAACTGTTTCCAGAACTCACTTGGTTCCTCCTCTTCCATGTCAGATCCAGGATATTAGGCGAATACACCATAGCCGTCGAGCGTCATGTAATGTTAACCGTGTTCATTCCCGACATTGAACATACATGCCCTCCAGGATTTAAGATATCACAGGTTTGAAAATAGAACCATCTCCATCTCAATGAGGCATTGGAAACGGGTTCCAGACAGGGATTCTGTGCTGTGTTGAGCGAATGCCTGAGCAGCTTGCAGTTTCATTCTCCTCTTTCCGTAATATTCGATAATTCTGGTGATGAAGGTCCAGAACCAACTTGCGTCGATGACCCTGAAGGATACAGCGTATTGCCTGCAGCTGGACCATCACCGGTACAGCCAGGCATCTGGTCTAATTGCATAATTTGGGATTTAGGATGCAACGAATCCGGGTGCAGCCTTGTTTTGATCATTGCAGGCCCAGCATTCACGCTCAGATCGGAATGATTGGGGATTTCAGCGTAAGTTTCTTGGCGATCAGCCTTTATGCCGTATATCCATATATCCCTGCACCATGTGCTACACTGTCTAACGCTGTTTCTCAACATCTGATCCTGATCCCTGATACCCGCAGTATCATGCGTGGCTGGTTGAAGGCCAACAGCGGAATCCACGGTTCCGACGTTAACCGCATCATAGATTCCTGCAGTATCTGAAACAGTTGCAGATGTGTCAGGATTGGAAAGAATGGAGAAAAACATGCAAAAGAAATACATTGGCTAAACAATCATCGGGCCAACCTCTGCAGCCATGATGGCGTTTGCAATCGTTCCCAACTTCACTGCGTAGCAGCCTGCAACGGCAAATTGTTCTTTGCTGACATATGTTCTGTTCAATGGTTCTCCTGCGGGTGTACCGGCGATGAGCTTTTTGTTGTCCGCAGAATTCACGGGGAGATACATGCATCCAATGGCAGGAAGGAGTTATACCAGGGACGCGGGGACAGCGGAGTTGCGTTTGAGCCACATTTTCAGATGAGCTTCGGGGCGATCTCCTCTTTGCGGATTATGGGAAGGGATTTATCTGCATTAACGATAATCCGAAGTCTATGTGTCACTCTGTTCTCAAGCGGGCAAAGGATGTGGGGTTTGTTTGATCACTGCGGTTGTGGGTCTCCAGTTTGGCGATGAGGGGAAAGGGAAAGTGGTGGACTTTCTCAGCGGTTTTCATGGGATCGTGGTCAAGTACAACGGTGGAAGAAACGCCGGCCATACCGTTGTGACGGATGCGGGTACCTTCAAGTTTCACCTGATCCCATCCGGGTCTCTAAGGGCAAGGGAAATAGTCCTGGCAAACGGCATGACTATAGATCCGTTCTACCTTGTTGAAGAGATCAGGAACGCAAGGGCCGCCAACCCTGACATAAAAGTTCTGGTGAGCAGGATGGCCCATGTTGTTACGGAACTCCATATGTACCTGGACACGAGGGAAGAAGAGGCAAGGGGAGCCCTAAAGATCGGCACAACGGCCATGGGCATCGGGCCTGCTTATGAGGACAAATACGGCCGCACAGGAATAAGGATGGGAGATCTCGCATCCCCTGAAGTCCTGAAGGCAAAGCTCAGCCTGATGACAAGGATGAAGGCATCCCTGCTAAAGGGGAGCAAGTACGAGAAGCCAGAAGAGCTTGACAGGATTGTCGCCGAGCTGGCCGGAGCAGGGAGAGAGATTTCAGGCTACATGTGCGACACGGAGGTCTACCTTGACGGCTGTCATGGGAGAAAGGCCGACATCCTTTTCGAGGGATCGCACGGCACTCTCCTTGATGTGGATTTCGGGATGTACCCGTACGTGACTTCTTCAAACACGCTGGCCGGAGCAGTCTCCGTGGGAAGCGGCTTTTCGTTCCGCAGGGTACACAATGTGATCGGGGTCGTCAAGACCTATATGTCGAGGGTCGGCGAAGGGCCATTTCCAACGGAGATTTCCGGAAATGAGGCAGACAGGTTGAGGGAAATGGGGCACGAGTACGGAACTACAACGGGCAGACCAAGGAGGGTAGGCTGGCTCGATCTTCAGCTGCTGAAATACTCAATAATGATAAACGACGTGGACAGCCTTGCACTGACAAGCCTTGACACCCTCGGGAAAATGTCTGAAGTCAGGGTCGGAACAGGATACAGGAAGGACGGGAAGGAGATCACCGGAATCATAAGGAGCATGAAGGAACTTGAGGGGCTTGAGGTCCAGTACAGGTCATTCCAGCCGTGGGGGGAACTATCAGACGGACAGGTTGAAGACATGATGAGGAGAGGAAAGGAGGCCATGCCTGATTCCCTGAAGGAATTCATAACATTCGTGGAGGACTCCACGGGAAAACCCGCTGAATTCATTTCACTTGGGAAGAAGAGGGAGATGACACTGGTTTCCGGAGTGTTTGCAGGACGCGTGAAATGAAATGACTGATGTGAAAGAAGTGATCAGGGCACCAAGGGGAACCGCGATAAGCGCAAAAGGGTGGGGACAGGAAGCCGCAATGCGGCTGATCATGAACAACCTTGATCCCGAGGTTGCCAAGGACCCTGACAACCTTATCGTGTATGGCGGAAAGGGGAAGGCCGCACGGAACTGGGAGGCATTCCACAAGATCGTGGATTCTCTGCGCAGCATGGAGAATGACGAGACACTCGTCGTTCAGTCAGGAAAGCCTGTGGGAATATTCAGGACAGGCCCAGAGGCTCCCAGGGTGATCATTGCCAACGCCAACATGGTCCCCAGGTGGGCCACGGATGAAATCTTCTGGGACATGGAGAAACGGGGCCTGACAATGTTTGGCCAGATGACGGCAGGGAGCTGGATCTACATCGGGACACAGGGGATTGTCCAGGGTACATATGAAACACTCTGGGCAATCGCAAAGAAGGAGTTCGGCAGGGACGATCTAAGGGGAAAGTGGCTCCTCTCTTCGGGGCTTGGTGAAATGGGGGGTGCGCAGCCTCTCGCTGCAACAATGAACGGATGCACGTCAATCATCGTGGAGGTGGACAGGAGCAAGATCGATCGAAGGCTCGGAACCAGGTATCTTGACACATGGACTGACTCGCTCGACAGGGCGCTAAAGCTGAAGGATGAAGCAATCGAGTCAGGAAAACCGCTTTCGATAGGGCTGCTTGGAAATGCTGCCACGGTCTTCACGGAAATGGCTGAAAGGAAGATAGTGCCGGACATTGTCTCGGACCAGACGGCCGCCCACGACCTCAACATCGGATACATCCCGGAGGGATACACAACAGGGTCCGCAGCTGAATTCAGGAACCGCGATCCTGAATCCTACCTGAAGGAGGTCTACAGATCCATCGTGAAGGAGGCAGAGGCAATCACATGGTTCATGGATAACGGCTCCAGGGCCTTTGATTACGGGAACAATTTCAGGACAAGGGCAAAGGAGGGCGGTTACGGAAGGGCATTCGACATACCCGGATACGTTCCGAACTACATAAGGGACCTGTTCGCGATAGGTTCCGGCCCGTTCAGGTGGGTGGCGCTTTCCGGGAACCCGGACGACATATATGCCATCGACGAAGCGATCATGGAAAAATTTCCGGAGGACGAGCACCTGGTCCGCTGGCTGAAACTTGCAAAGGAAAGGATAAAATTCCAGGGTCTCCCTGCCAGGATCTGCTATGCAGAGTACGGCAGGAGGGAGGAACTGGGCCTTCTCATAAACGATCTTGTCAGGAGTGGGAAGGTCTCTGCCCCGGTTGCCATTGGCAGGGACCACCATGACACCGGTTCGGTGGCCTCGCCATTCAGGGAGACAGAGGCGATGAAGGACGGGAGCGACGCCATCGCCGACTGGCCCATCCTAAACGCACTGCTCAATGCAATCTCGGGAGCCACATGGGTCTCAGTGCATCACGGCGGAGGCGTAGGCATAGGGAATTCAATACACTCCGGATTTGTGCTTGTTGCAGACGGGACAGATGATGCTGAGAGGAGGATAAGGAAGGTTCTCAATGCGGACCCCGGCCTCGGCGTGATAAGGCATGCGGATGCAGGATACGAAGCGTCGAAAGAGACGATAGAGAAGAAGGCCAAATTCAGGAGCCCGTACTTCTGAAAAGGTATGGCGGCAGCAACTGAGAAATAGTCCAAGGCGATCAAAGGAGGCCACTGTGATGAGTTCAGCCTTGACTGACTTGTGATGACAGACGGGCGATCTGAGTGGTAAATTCCATCAGATACCGTACTTGTAGGGAAGCAGGTCCATCATAAGGACCTTCCTGACGTTTCCATCCACCTTTATGATGACCTTTGTACCCGGATCATAGTCGGTGATTATCTCCCTGCACATTCCGCAAGGAGATACGATCTCGTACTCGTCAATGTCCCTGCTGACCCTCTGCACGGCAACAATGGTGTCGAATGAGTTCTTGCCGGCGAGAACCGCGTTGGCCAGAGCAATGGGCTCAGCACACACTGCGATTCTCCCGACGTTCGCATTAATATGCACGGACACAAACACTTCCCCGTCTGCAGTGCGAAGCGCGGAACCGACACTGTGCCAGTGCTCGCGGTACCTCTTCCTTATGATGTCCCTTGCACTCTGTATGAGCTTGCGGTCCCCCTCTGTTAACTCGAATTCCCTCATCTGCCTCGGATTTGAAATGCCTGATATTTAATTTTCCAGCCGTCCCCGGAATGGCTCCCAATTCCGGAAGTCTCTGTTATCCGGGCAAGTTCCATTCATCTTATAAGAGTCCTATGGATAAATTAAAGGTATGTAGACGCAATGTAACCTGCATTCCTTTGGGGGAACTGAGAGATGGACCCGGTTTCGTTCATTAGTTACCTGATCAACCACTTCAGCTATACGGTGCTTCCAGTCCTGATAGGCATTGCCATATCCATTGTCGTTCATTACTCGGTTAAACACTCTTTAAGGCATACCAGGCTCTCGGGTGAAATCAGGGAGTCGGCGGTCATAGCCGTTCGCGGTCCCGTGGCAGTCGCAATTATAGGCTTTGCGGTTGGCCTTGCCGGATATTCCAATCCCTCCCTGTTTCCCTCATACCTTTCAGAGGGACTGCTGCTCCTCGTGATCGAGCTGCTGGTTCTGCTTGCATCCATAAATGCCGCAAGAAAGATCAGCGGCATACTCTTCAAGTCATACTTCAGGAAGGGGGGCGCTTCAAGGAAGCTCCTGCTGATGGGCGTTTATTCACTTGGCCTTGTCACGTTGTTCTACATTGTCCTGATATCACCCCTTGAAACGACAGTGGAGAGCGATGCATTTCCGGCTATTGCCTTCATAACGGGAGTGATAATCACGTACCTGATTGCATACATTGCCAATCTCCTGATCCTCAGGTACCAGTCCATGATAAAGGAGAAACAGCCCCAGCTGAACACAATAATCACCTTCGGAAGAAGGGTGATTATGGGGGTCCTCGTGCTGATCGGTGTGAGCGCCACCGCCTTTGCTGCATTTCCCGGTGCTTCAGGTGCTGTGGCATCGCTGCTCGTGGCAGCAGGATTCACCAGCATCGTGATCGGACTGGCTGCCCAATCAAGCCTTTCCAACCTCATAGCCGGAATGGTGATCTCGACTTCCCAGCCTTTCAGGGTAGGGGACGCTCTTTCATACGCAGGAGAGTGGGCATGGGTTGAAGACCTGAAGCTGACGTTCACGATACTGCGCACCTGGGACAACCGGAGGCTGGTTGTACCGAACCAGATGTTCCTGAGCACGACCATGATCAACTATGACTATGGAGATTCCACCAAGCTGTGCATAGTCTACGTCACAATCACCTATGAGTCTGACCTGGACAAAGCGATCGGAATACTGAAGGAGATAGCAAGGGAACACCCGGACTTTCTCCCGCAGGGGAACCTCCCGGTTGTGCACGTGATGGATTTCACGGACGGCCACTCCCTGGACGGCGTTTACCTCAGGCTGCTGAGCAGGGCAAAAGACCAGCCGACAAACTTCCAGATGTCAAAGGATATCCTTTATGAGGTGAAGAAGAGGTTCGACGCAAACGGGATACATCTAGCGTACCCGAGAAGGCAGATAGTTATGGACGAGGGGAACAGGGGATATGCTGCTCCCACCAATTCTGATCCCAACGCGACGGTACAGCCGGGAAATGCGTTCGATCCCAGGACTGAGAAGGAGAAGGAAAGGGATAATCCCAGCGAGGGGGAAGCGGAGACCAAAGGCAATAAGTGACTCCCGGACAAGCCTGGAATACAAAGGAAAACAATTTATGCGAACGCAGTATGCGTGGTTTCGTAACTGTGGACTCAGCCAACAGGAGACCCGCAGGGATGCACACGAGGCGGAACGGTAACCGCGCGAATGAATGCCGTGGTAGCTCAGTTGGGAGAGCGTATGACTGAAGATCATAAGGTCGCTGGTTCAATCCCGGCTCACGGCATCCCAATACCGTAAGTATTTCTTTAACAGATCATGTAATATCTTTTCAGCAAATGTGAAGATTGCTGCAATTGTGACGACCAACCAGTGTCCGATACTATTTCCTTGCAGTACCGGGAATGATTAAGTTTGGCTTGGTTAATTTGTGTACGTCATATCAATATCTGAACACTGGAATCCAAGGGCCTTCTTATAACCGCAAGTTAAGACCTTCCGGTAGACGATGGATGAAATGCCAATCATGGAATTGCAAAAGTAGGTAGACGATAATCTAACGCATGATGGCCTATCTGTAACTGCCACCGAGTAATCTGGGCAGAAAACTGGCATGCGGAATAGATGAGTGAAACAAGGAACAGCATGCTGGAAACAATAGGTAATACTCCAACTGGTCTGGCCAGGACACATCAGTGCCTAAGTCCAGAACTTATTGATCAAGCCAGAGTTCCGGAACCCGGGGCCCAGCATAAGGGGCAGAGTTGCAGCCTCTAACGGAGGGGGCAGAAAAACTTGGAAAACTGATACCAGGAGATACGGTGGTTGAGAGAACAAGTAGGAATATGGGAAATGGACTGGCAATAGCATGCAGGCCGAAGGAGAGAAACCTGGATTTGTGTCAGGAGAAGATATATGACTTGTAGGAGAAAAAACCATGGAAATTGCATCTGGGCAGGGATCATGCAGACCGGATCAATTCAATAATCCGGCAAATGCCGCAACTCACGAATTTACAATCGGAGACGAAATATGGGAACAGTCAGGAGGATAGATAGATTCGTTTGTATCATGCATCAGTTCAGGCGGTACATTCACGGGTATTGCCAGAACCCAGAAGAAACACAAGCCATCCATACTTTGCCATCCACCTGAGCCACCTGACGCGCCATATCTATCCGGGAGGCAAGTGAAATACGCAAGACACAGGATACAGGGCGAAGGATATGCATTCGGACAACAATTCTGGGATGAATCCTTGTCGATGATTATCTAACCGTGACAGATGAGGAAGCTATGGACATGGCGTGAAGACCTGCATCAGAGGGATCGATTTTCGCTGGTTTTTCCGGCCGGAGCTAATGTTACAGGCGCTCTGAAACTGAATGATATTGTTGGGCCTGAAGGCAATTTTGTTCCAGTTCTGCTCGATCCAGGCTTAAAATACCTTTCCACGCATCGATTTCCATAGATTCCTGTTAATAGATCCAGGAAGATCTTCAAGAAATGCTGAGGAAGTTACAGGTATAATTTGTAATAATTTGTAATAAGAAGTGTTAATAGTTAATATTATTATTAAATAACGTATAAATAAATAGGTAATATATCTCTCGCAAATGAAGGAAGGAATCACTAAAAATGGTTCTAACCGGGGGACCCAAGTTGATCCAACCAGGAGAACCTTCCTGAAGGGAGCGGCTCTGTCCATCGGTGCACTTGTACTCGGCGGAGCATCCGCGGAACGCTTTTTCACACCGGAAAGCAGAAACAGTGCAGTGATGCAGTCATATCCAAAGGCAATTCTTGTAGATAGTGCGAACAATCCCGTGAAAGTTTCGCAGATACCGGCTGCGACGACCACTTCAGACAGTTATCCAATAATGGCATTCAATTATCCCCTCCAGAATGAACCAAACATTATCATTAGACTGCATGGCGTAAAGATTCCAGGTTCTGGCGTTATCGTTGATGGAAGAGACAGTATCCTAGCACTCAGCGGGATATGCCAGCATCTTGGCTGCACAGTGCCGCTTCTTGACTACCACCCACATAATTCAATCCCATTTGAGGCTCAACTCATTGGATACACAAAGTCAAACTGGCCAGAATACGGGCTCCTGTACTGTAAGTGTCATGGGAGCCAGTATGATCCCACTAAGGGGGCGGATAACCTTTATAATTCTGGACCTGCCCCAAGTCCTGCCAATCACTCTCTTCCGCAGGTCATGCTCGAGACAGATTCGAGCGGCAATATATACGCAACCGGCATGAATCCGGCAAATGCTGTTATAAGGGGCCACCTCTGGCAGCCTAATGGTAAAGTTCATGGCCCGCAGGTGGAAGAAGAAAATCTTTCGGGAGGCACTGAACTGCTCTTTGACTCTGGACTCAACATGTACAAGACGATCGTTGTTTCAAGCAGTAACGGACCTTGGCCAGGTGCACTGGAATGAGTGAAGCAAAAGAGCGTAACGAATACAGATTGGACAGGATATGGCAAGAGGAAACGCCTCCTCCAGGTTCTTATACCATATCAATGCGTTCCATATCAAGGAAGGAACTGAGGATAGATTATTGGACAGGGGCATTTCTCATGGCTGCCTTCGGTTACCTTGCTATTTCTGGCGTTCTGGTATTTCTATATTATCAGCAGGGAAACCCGTATGGTTCCTCTGCTGCAATTATTAACGGAGTACCTCTGGGAAGCATAATTCTCACATCACACCTCTATATGGCATATGCCATGGTTGCCCTTGTATATGTGCACATGTTCAGAAATTACTTCAAGGGAGCATACAGGGGAAAATGGAGATGGCTTCAATGGATCACAGGAGTCATATTGTTCATACTGGTAAACATGATAGCAGTCCTTGGGTACCTGTTGCAGGAAACCTACATAGGAATATCTGCAACTCATGTCATGGAGATACTGGTACAGAGAAGCGTTGTTGGTAGGCTTTCCCCGGGACTGTCAAACTGGGTTATAGGATTGTTGGTCGGTAACGGGTCCACTGCTTCTGCCTTTGGACACATCCTGGCTCTTCACGTAGCTGCTGTAGGAGGACTCATAGGTCTTCTCATTTTAGTGCACTTTTTCTTGTTTGAAAAATCAGGCCCGCATGGCATAAGCAGTGATTCCAGTGACACTGTCCCGGCCAAGAATGAAAGGAACATACCATGGTTCCCGGCTAATGTTCTCTATACTGGATTTGTTTCTCTACTATTCATAGGAGTTGTAATAATATTTTCTGCAGCGTTCATGCAGCATCTATTACCTTCATACGGGGTCTTGCAATACGGAGAGGTACCATTTCCTGACTGGTACATCATGCCAGTTTACAAACTAATGGACCTAGCAGGATATGGTCTTTCAACCGGCGGTGTTCCCCTTGTCACGTTCTTCTTCCTATTCTTGCTCATAGTACCTTTCATAGACAAATACAGTGGATCGGGTGCACTTGATCGCCCCATGATAACCGGCTTTGGCGTATTCTTCCTCCTCGCGCTTCCCATAATGGCTTTCTGGGGCTATGCACAACCAGGTTTAACGCAAACCAGGATTCTGACAATGTACATGTGGTGGGGTATTACGTTTGTCTCATTTGTAACAGTTTATGCGATGCGATTCGCCAAAAGGGATGTGGATGAAATATGAAATCCGGAACAGCAATCTTTGCAACGGTTGGAATTCAACTTGTTATTGACATTTTCATGTGGTATTTTGCAACATCTGGCCCATATGCTTACCAGGCGTACTGGGCCATACTTCTGGCAGTGAACCTGATGCTTGTGGCCGTCGTTATGCTGATAATACTCAGATATTACATAAGGAGTGGTGAGATACATGGATAGAAAATCGTTGTGGCTCTATTATGCTTCAATGATCGTTTACATGATTGGAGGTATACCCCTTGTTCTTTATACACTCATAATTCGCCCCATAGCTGATATGTATAATGAACCTGTATCTGACATGACATCACCCGTATTTGGAAATTACAGTCTATTTCTACGGAACCTCTTTATTGTTTCAACTATTTTCGTCACTTTCTCGCTACTTCTCTTCGTAGTTTCTGTCTACAGAACCAAGCATGATGGAAGAAGAATCTCGGGCATGACTGTTTTCCTTCCTATTGCCTTATACATTTTTGGCTATTCTTTGCTGGGAGTGTCCGGAATATGAGAATTTCACGTACAGCGAGTGAAAACGTAGAGAGGAGGGCAGGAGGCATGAAGGCTATAGCGGGCGTAATCCTGCTGATAATATCTGTGCCAGTATTTTTGCTGTATAAGTATATGCCAACCATAAATGCACAGATCGGGCCACATCAGATTGCAAGCTGGATAGCTGTTACACTGTCATTTATTGGATTCATGCTGCTCATCATTGGTGCTGGTGAGATGGATGTTTGAGCCGTCGGGTGGGCTTTCCTCTGCGGTTACCTTAACAAAACCGTCTGAAGTCTCTACTCGATCAACCTTATAGTCAAACGCACTGAGAAAACCCTTCAATCCCTCAGAAGTGCAGATAGCGGCCTGGTGACTGTTACCAACACCTGACATGACTATTTTCACCATTTTTCCACTTATGCTTATGTCAAGCATATCTATGGGGATGAGATATCTGTAATTCCGTATAAAATCAGTAAATTCTCCCAAATCATTCACATACATACGCAATATGTTACCGAGAACAACTCCCCTGTCAAACCAGCTCTTGAGAACCGTGGATTCTGAATTCTTCAGGGACTGCCTGATGATGCTGTCAAGCAGAATACTTGGTACTGGAACCGCATTCATATCGTGCATAATCTCAATAAGCTTCAGAGTCTTGAGCAAGTCTTCCAGCTTTATTCCAACCTTTTCAACTTCTGCATAAAGTGTTGCGGCCTCACTCAGGATTGAACTGACCGTTTTTCCCTTAGACACAGCTTCTTCTTCAAGAACGTTTATTATGTCACTTTTCATGGAAATACTTAAGCGTGCCATTCAGGTGTCACTTCTTCTATTATTGTTTTTGTATAGCAATTAGTTGGAAAATACTTTTGGAAGATTACATGAATGCCATCACATTACCACCTGTATATCATTAGATTGCAGAAAGAAAAGCATCTGGAATAATCTCTGCCATCTTTCTTAGCCTGACGTCATATGAATTCCGTCTTGAAATGCTTTTTCCATTCAGTTTGAGTTTGCCCATGAACTCGTACTCTTCTCACCAGATTATTTCATCATTCAGAGTTAGATGCTTCATAAGTAATAGGACCAAATATGGCATTTAGAGAATGATGGGGAACTAGACCATTGTTATAGTTACGGCTCACGGCATACCCAATTTTGCTCATTTATTGTGATATTTCCAATTGCACTATCCGTTTGGTTTAACCTCTCTCGTCTCGTTCGTACAACATCGCATATCCATCTGTTCGGAAGGAATGAGACTGTTCACACAATGGGCGTCATCGTGGCGTCATGATCTGCCATGCTGTATTCAGGGTTGTCGGGCGAGAGCTTGGTGCCAAGGAGAATCATAACCCTTGAGTTTCCCGCAAAGGATGTGTCCGTTCCTGTTACTTTAACTCTGTCCCCAACAGCGAGTTGTTCAGTGCACTGGATCGCAATGTTGATACCTTGAAATCTTGCTATACCCTTAAAGAAAGCCATTTGATACCTTAAACTGGTAGATTTTGAGGCCTTAAAAGAAGGCCATTTAAGGTATTAACCTGTTAAATTTTAATGCCTTAACCTAAGGTATTAACCTCGCAAAAACAAAAGTACAAAACGCAATTTTTCCCGCATTTCAGAGGGTTTTATCAATACACTCTTATGACAAGAGTGTAGAGATC
>JAJYUI010000006.1 GCA_021792595.1 Thermoplasmata archaeon
TCAAAGAGCGTAGTCTCTTCACGTTCAGTCTGCAGGACTCCGATATCCTCCATGGTGTAGAAGGCATCCCGGTCTTCTGGTTCCAGCATGTTGTCTATAACTCTGTCGTTGTAACCAAAAAAGTTGATCATGTGCTCTGCGGCCTCCATGGCCTCTTCCTTGCTCATTCTTCTGTTCGTGAGACTCAACCCCGCGCTTATGGCAAGGGCTAACTCATCAACATCAGTGAAATTCCTTGGCTTAAGCCGTTTGCCATTACCGTTGTTTTCTGCCATGAGACCAACTTGATCCCCAAATTTGGAGCGAAAATCGGTATCGAAACTTGGCTTATAAGGTTTTAGAGAATCCAGAATTTACTTACTTTCGCACAATATTGGTTCACTTTTCGAAGTCTGGAAGAACAGGAATTGCGGGATGATTGAAGCCATGGTTTTCACCTCCATAGAGCATGAGCTATCATTCCCACTGGAATATACCTGTCTGATTGCCTCTTCCTTTATGATTCAGGATCTTCTTCCAGTCCATTCTGCCTAGCCCCAGCACCTCACGGACCAGGTTGACTGTGGCAGGTGCGAAGCCCTGATAATGGTTGTTTGCGGAAACAAACACATGATCCAGTTCGTGCTCTTTCTCGAGAATGATCCTGCCCCACCGCGATATTTTACTGCTTCTGTCTCTTACGGGCTTTCCAAAGTCCTTCTCGTTTATCGATCTGTCGCCGACCAATCTCAGATAAACGCTGTCAGTGGTAATGACTTCGGGAGTGACCAGATCTGGAAGTTCAGACCAGGCAAGTATTATTCCGGAAGACCTCAACTTCCGGTAGGCCTCTTCCCTGAACCATGACTCGTTCCTGAATTCCATGGCAAACTTCACCTCTCGTGGTAGATTGCCCATGAGGCGGATGAGGTCTGCGTATCCTTCGTTGAACGTAAACGAGGGAGGAAACTGGAACAGCACGATTCCAAGCTTTTCTCCCAGTCTGCCTACTGACTCAAGAAAATGTTCCAGTTCTTCCTCAGTGTCATTCAGCATTTTCCTGTGCGTAATATCTCCAGGAACTTTGGCATGAAACAGAAAGTTCTCCGGTGTAGCTTTTTTCCAGTTATCGATACTTGAGGCTTTCGGAGTACCATAGAAGCTTGAGTCAATTTCCACTGCGTCAAAGATTCTTGAATATTGCCTGAGATAATCTGCCGGGCCTGTCCCTGCTGGAAAGAATGGGCCAACCCAGGCCCTGTAACTCCAGCCAGAGCATCCGATCCTGAAATAAGTCACCGGAGTGTCACCATGTTCGAGTGGAGTGTTCCATCACCAGCGTATGCAATAATGTTCCGCTATTCCTTGCGTTTATGCCGGAACTTCCCCCTGAGCCCATTTCTCCGCCCATTCACCAAGTGCGGAGAAGACGGGCCTCAGTGCAAGGCCCTTCTCTGATAGTGAATACTGCACAGAAAACGGTTGAGTGCTCAGCACCTTTCGCTCAACAATTCCCGCTTCCTGGAGGTTCTTCAGGGACCTTGAAAGTGTCTTGGAATTCATCCTGTCATTGGTCCTGAGCAACTCGTTGAATCCCATCGGCCTGTCTAGGAGGTATCTTATGATGATCGTGTTCCACTCTCCGCCGATGGTCCGGATGGATTGGACAATAGGGCATTTTTCCCTGTGATCTACATTTTCGGAAGTATCTCCAGCTATCAAGCATGCCACCTGGTAACAGGAAAGTATCTTACGGTATTTTAATGTAATTATGATATCGGATAACACTTGTTTAGTAACTGATAAAAAGTAAGGTGAAATATGAAAGCAACAGGAATTGATGAGGAAAATAAGAGTTTGAGAAAATGGACACTGGATCGCGCCCACTCTGCGATTGAATTCTCGGTCAGGCACATGATGATCTCAACGGTGAAGGGAAAATTCAGGGATTTCACGGTAGAGGCGGTCGGTGACCCTGACCACCTTGATCTCACCCACGTAGCGGTTAAGATCGATCCACTCAGCATAGACACGGGTGAAGAGAAGAGGGATGCACACCTGAAATCTCCAGACTTCTTCTCTGCCGGGGAATTCAAGTACATAACTTTCGAGACCAGCAGCATCGAGAAGACCGGTGAAGATGAGTTCAACCTTAACGGGGCTCTGTCCATAAGGGGAATTTCCAGGGAAGTACAGATGAAGGCTGAGCTGGGAGGCATAATGAAGGACCCCCTCGGGAATACAAGATTCGGCGTAACAGTCACCGGAGAGATAATGAGGGAGGATTTTGGTCTCAAGTGGAACTCCATTCTGGAAACGGGTGGAGTGATGGTCGGGTCCAAGGTCAGGTTCGAAGCCTCAATAGAAATGTTCCTGCCAGAGTGAAAGCGATGGAAGGGAGACTCATGTCTCCCCTTTCTTATTCTCTGCGTCCGGAACGGACAGCAATTGAAATTAGCCCAATGGCCATGTATCATGAGAAATGAATGTACTTTTTCCTGCGAGATATTCAAGCGGTTTCGCGAGGGGGGAAGGAGAGAAGATCTTATTCGAGATCGGGGTTGCAGGAGAGGGAGGAACCACCACCTCGCCCCTGGGAAGAAGCGATGTGAAAGTATTCCTTGAGGAAATGGGCATCCTGGCAGGATATGAGGGAGAGATAGCAGACCACATTTTCGCCGGAGCTGGGCCGGGACATTCCGCACCGTCCCTTATGGCCGTGGTGAATGCAACTCCAGATTCGTTCTTTCCAGGTTCCAGGATAGGTTCCAACCTCACAAGGGATGTCGACCTTATCCTCGACCAGAGACCTGACATCATCGATGTGGGAGGTGAAAGCACCAGGCCTGGCAGTACGAGAATCGCGCCCGAGGAGGAAATAAGGAGGATAAAGCCTGTCGTGGAGTACATTTCAGAATCCAGCAGCATTCCAATTTCCATTGACACAAGGAACCCGGAAACAGCGGAGAGAATGCTTGCCTACAGGTATGCGTTCCTTAACGATGTGAGTGGATTCTCAGACCATGGCATGACCAGGATTGCAGTGGAGCATGACCTTGAATGCGTTGTTATGCACATGCGGGGTATGCCTGACACTATGCAGAAGGATACCGAGTACGTGGATGTCATTTCAGAAATCATAGAGTTCTTCTTCAGGAGAGTGTCGGAAATGGTGGAGGCTGGCGTGAAGCCTGGCAGGATCATACTCGACCCGGGGATAGGATTTGGGAAGAACTACGATGGAAACCTCAAGATAATCAGGAACGCACACTGCTTCAACCTTGGATTCAGGACGCTGTTCGGAACCTCGAGAAAGAGTTTCCTTGGGACTGCGACAGGGAGCATCGTGGATAACAGACTTGGAGGCACAATAGCAACTTCAGTATACCTTATGAAGGAGGGCATCGACATACTGCGTGTACATGACGTAAGCGCAAACAGGGATGCCCTCAGGGTTTATTCAGAAATTATCAGTCACTGATCACTTCATGTACTCTTTTCCAAGAGTCTCCCTGGCGATTATTACCTTCATGATTTCTCTGGAACCCTCTGCAAGAAGGAAAGACCTTACACCACGCAGTGCCCACTCTTCAGGACAATCCTTGGAATAGCCGTAAGCACCCTGCCACTGGAGGGCATCGTTGATCGCGTCGAATGCCCAGGTTGTTGAGATGAGTTTCGCGATGGCCATGTTCTTGCTGACGTCAAATCTTGTGTAGCCCTCTCCCTTCTGTTCCCTGTCGTAGATCCAGAGGGACTTGTACCCCATGGTCATTGCAGCTTCCATTCTTGCGACGTTACCTGCAAGATCAAACTGAAGTCCCTGGAACTTTGCTATCTCAGTTCCGAAGGCCTTCCTGTTCTTCATGTAAGCAATGGCATTCTCTATGGAGTTCTGGGCAGTGGCTGCTGCAATCACCGCGATCAGGCCCCTTGCAAATTCAAAACCTTCATGGATGATATGGAACCCTTTGTTGAGCTCGCCTATGAGGTTTGCCTTGGGTACCTTCTCTCCGGATGTCTTGAAAGCACCCCACGAAGATCCTTCCCTTCCCATCTCCTCAAGGTACGAAACCTCTAAATTGTCGGAATGCGGAAGATACAGCAGAGACGTGCCTCTTGTGCCCGCCGACCTGTCTGTCTTGACGACCGTCACATATCCTCCACCCATCTGCTTGATATCCCGTACAAGACTTATGAAGGATTTATCCGCATGCACCTCAAATCCATCTTCAGTCACGTTTGCATAGGACTTCATTGAGCCTATGTCGGACCCGAAGTCAGGCTCGGTGGAAGCGATTCCCACCAGTTTCCTTCCCCTTGCCACGTCTGGCAGAAGACTTTCTTTCAACTCGTCAGTTCCGTATTTGCTCAGCAGATATGACCATGCGTTGTCAACGAGAAACATGACCGGTATGGAGGCAGTCGGATCTGCCCGGGCAATTTCTTCTGCTACAATGCCTGTGGTGACGGCATCTGCCCCCATCCCACCGTACCTCTGTGGGACAGTCATCCCAAGGAAGTTCATCCTTGCGAGACCTGATACAACAGAATCTGGAATCTTCCTCGCAGAAATCATATCCCTCACCTTGGGGGCTATTTCCTTCTGGCAAAACTGCCTGGCTGACTCTCTTATGAGGTTCTGCTCCTCTGAAAACGTGAAATCAAGCATCTGATCCCTACCATATCGGTTGGAAACATTTAACTTGTTGTTTGGTTCGTACCAGTTTAAGATGGCACAATATAGCATGTGTATATATATTTATAATAATATATAAGGGGAGAGGGTCAAGGGGGAGGGGATTTTTGATCCCCCGTGAACTCCGGAGGCGATCAGATGTCCGGTAAAACCTATACAGTGGAGGAGAAGTACAACATTGTCATGGAGAGCCTGAAGACGGATCAGAGCATTGCCCAGTTGTGCAGGAAATATTCAATCAACGTGAACACATACCAGAGATGGAAGGAACAGTTCCTTCAGGGTGCTAAGAACGGCCTTGAGGGCAAGTCAAAGAAAAGTCCCTATGAAAATCAGATAGAGGAGATGAAGGCAGTCATAGCGGATCTCACCATGGCAAACGATGCATTAAAAAAAATTCAAGCCGGGAGGAGAAGATGATGGCATCTGAGATGCTTGTTACGGGAATGGGAATATCAAGATCGTGCAGTCTCCTTGGCATTCCAAGGAGGTCATACTACAGATGGGTTTCAGAACCGAATGAACATCATCCGGCGAGAACCTCCAGGATCATTAATCTCTCCATGGAACGCACAACCTACGGTTACAGGAGGATATGGGCACTCCTCAGGAATGCCGGCATAATGCTGAACCAGAAGACCGTAATGGGAATTATGAGATCACATGGACTCCTGCTGAAGCCGCATGCAAGGAGAAAGAAAACATCCACAGTACTGACCAGATCCAGCCATCCTGATGAGGTCTGGGAGACTGACCTGACATATATATGGACGGAGAAAGAGGGCATGACACATCTCTTCAACGTGAAGGACACATTCACAAAGGAGTGGGATGGATACTTCTATTCCAGGACATGCAACGGGTTCGATGCCCTCATGTCCATTGAAAATGCAATCCTGAGGCATCCTGAGAGGTACAGTGAAGGGAGAGTCAATGACACGGTCCTTCGATGCGACAATGGCGACCAGTACACAAGCCACTATTTCAAGGATAATGCCAGGCTGCTTGGCTTTACCATGGAATTCATAGAGAAGAGCACACCCCAGCAGAATGGTGATGTGGAATCATTCCATGGTTCACTCAAGGCTGACTATGTCTGGACCGATGAATTCATGGATTTCAATGATGCAGAGAAGAAGATTGGGAAGGCATTCAATGATTACAACAATGTCAGACCGCACTCATCGGTGGATTACCTTCCGCCATCTGTGTTCAGGGAGCGCTTCCTGAGTGATCCAGCATTCAGGAAAAGCTATATGGATAAGCTGAGGAAAAGAGAGGACAGTATGAAATTGGGAATAGGGTTAAGGGTCCATAAAGAGAAAACTGAATCGGAGGTGAAATCGGAATATGCATGAGACGGGTCAAAAAGTGTGCCAAGTTTTCTGGTGCAGATCATTGTTCACGGACTAGATGGAGGCGTTCTGAACAATCGGCATGTTTAGGGACTGGAAGTCCAGTCTTGCTCGGGTCGGGTCTCTTGAGACCAGTGCGACCCTGCTCTCCCTCCTGTCCGCGGTGAAAACATATCCCAGCCTCTCTCCAATCCTGGTCGAGAAATCCACTATGTCATCGTGCGAAGGCATGTTATTGATCGTAAGCCTGCTTATTGACTGTCCCACATGGACGTATCCCTTGCATTCAATGAAATCAGGAGATGCGATCCTGTCCATCTCTGCATATTCATCAATGAAAGGCATGTTGACATCCTTCACAAGCGTGTGCCTGATCACCTTCCTTGTATCCAGGGACGGAAGTAGTTCCAGTGTCCTGTTGAAGTTCTCCCAGGCATTCCCCACTGTAGGGTTAAGCAGGTCATTGAAGACCTTCTTGTTTGGTCCTGCCACGGTGACGTAAAGCTGGGTGGGAAGCGGATCAAGTCTCTCCAGCACAGAGGGAAGTGTGCCATTGGTAACCAGGAATGTGGAGAATCCCCTCCTCGTGGCTATCTCTATAAATTCCCCAAGCCTGGTGTAAAGCGTGGGTTCACCGGTAAGCGATATTGCAATATGTTTCGGGTTCTGGGATTCCTCCCACTTCTCCCTGGAAACCTTTGGGTTTCCCTTGAACCCGGAAAGAAGTTTCTTGTGTGCCCTGATGGATTCGTCGAGAATGAACTCAGGGTCATCCTCGTCCGAAATGTGCATTGACTCAAACCCGTTGAATCTCCAGCAGAATGCGCAGTTCTCGGTACAGGCGTTGACAACGGGAGTCATCTGGATGCACTGGTGGGAGTTTATTCCGTAGAATGTTCCCTTGTAGCAGCCTTCGCCGCCAGTCATCTCGCTCTTTGTCCAGTGGCAGACCTTTACAGCAGAGTGTTTTCCAACAAGGCCGTAGTGCTGCTTGGTGTATATCGCCCTGTACTTGTTTTCCACGGTTCTCCAGATATGGATGGTATATTACCTTGTTGTTGCGAAGCCTGACTCATGGATGGCCCAGCACGGTCTAATTTCCACCGCTCTCCCTGATTTCCTTCAGGGCTTCCCTGTCCCTGCAGTACAGGTAAGGGGCAAGATCGAGAGATACAGGCGATTTTCCAAGCTTGTGACGGTAAACATTCCTCAGGTTCTTGTCAACTTCCTCACAGTACCCCTTCCATGTAACACCCTGTGAAATCACGTATTCCTTCTCGATATGGGTTGCCACCTCATGTGCGTAGGGATACTCATACCCATTATCCGACATCCATTTCTCCGGAAGTTCATGGTGAAAACCGATGGATTTCCTTGCATCCACCTGTTTCCCCTCGACTTCCAGCATAGAGGGGAAGTGCTCGTCAAGATAAATCGTCTTTCCGTCTATGGAATATCCCCCCGTGTATTTTATGTCATAATCATGGCTCAGGACTACTTCCTGTGCATTTCTCGCTTCTTCAACTTCTATGCGGAGGTTGTTGATGGATATACTGGACCCGTCAGACTCTAGCCTGGTTCCCTTTGTCACCTCTGTTTCAGAAAAGAACTTGATAAATTTCGGGTCTGGAAAACTTATTGCTATGGTTTCGTAAGATTTCTTGCCGTCTATTTTCCTTACTATGTGTCCTATGACCTCGTAGGAGTCCATCTGTGTATAAACTGGTCGAGCAGATTAATATTGCCTTTCCAGGAAATCCAGAAGTTTATCAAAAAATAATGGTGAAGAGGATCACTCCTCTCCGCCTTCTCCGCCTGGCATACCGCCGCTGGGCCCTGACGGGCCCTTTGAGGCTTTGGTGGCTATGACATCGTCGATCCTCAGGATCATCACTGCAGCCTCAGTAGCAGACTCAATTGCCTGTTCTCCCACCCTTATCGGCTCTATAACTCCGATTTTCTGCATGTCCTCAACCTCTCCCGTATACAGGTTGATTCCGGCATACTTGTCTCCGTCGGCGTGTCTCTGCCTGATCTTGATCAGAACGTCTATCGGATCAAGTCCTGCATTCTCGGAAAGTGCCCTCGGGATCTCCTCGATGGAGTTTGCGAACTTCTCGATTGCAAGCTGTTGCCTGCCGCCGATCTTTGCTGCATACTCCTTGAGCTTGGTAGAAATCTCGATTGCAGATGATCCGCCGCCCGTAGTAAACTTTCCGTCCTCGATGGCAGCAGCCACCACGTGGATGGAGTCTGTAATTGACCTCTCGATTTCGTCCACTACGTGTTCTGTTCCTCCACGGATCAGGATGCTGAGTGCCTTGGGGTTCTTGCATCCAGTGACAAATGTCAGGAAGTCGTCGTCGATCTTCTTCTGCTCAACTGTTGCAGCGAATCCGAGGTCTCCTGGTGTGAGTTCGTCAATGGATGATACGATTGAGGCTCCTGTCGCCTTGGCCAGTTTCTCTATATCGCTCTTCTTTACCCTTCTTACCGCATATATTCCTTCCTTGGAGAGGTAATGCTGGGCAAGGTCGTCTATCCCCTTCTGAGTGATCAGGACATTTGCGCCGATCTTCTTGATGCTCTTGACCATCCCCTTAAGCATTTCCTCTTCCTGCGAAAGGAATTTCTGGATCATGGCTGGGTCGTCGATCCTTATGTTTGTGTCAAATTCGGGCTTCTTGATCTCCAGGGCAGCGTTAAGAAGTGCGATCTTGGCGTCCTTCACATAATCGCTCATTCCGGGGTGCACTTTCTCCTTGTCCACGATTATACCATAAATGAGTTCTGTGTCATCTATGTCGCCCCCTTTCTTCTTCACCATCTGGAGGTTATCAAAGTCAACGACATACTTGCCGTCCACCTTCTCTGCAATGTTCTTGATTGCCTCGTAGGAGATCTCCGATAGCTTTTCCTTGTTGCCTGAGGCGCTCTTGCTGCTCAGGGAAGTTGCGGCCATTTTGGCAAGCAGGTCCTTGTTCTCGATCTTGACCGGCTTGGCCATGTCATGAAGCACTTTCTTCGCCTGGGCAGATGCCATCCTGTATCCCTCTGCGATCACGGTTGGGTGCACATTCTGCTTTATCAGGCTCTCTGCTTCTGAGAGAAGAGAACCGGCGATGATCACTGCAGTTGTGGTTCCGTCCCCCACAAAACTGTCCTGTGTCTTGGAAACTTCCACCAACATCTTGGCTGCAGGATGTTCAACGTCCATTTCCTTCAGTATTGTTACTCCATCGTTCGTGATCACGATGTCTCCCAGTGAATCCACGAGCATCTTGTCCATTCCTCTGGGACCGAGCGTGGATCTCACAGATGACGATATTGCCTTGGCAGCCTCAATGTTGTTCTGCATTGCATCCCTGCCTGACTCCCTCTTGGTACCCTCCTTTAATATGAAAACTGGTTGACCACCTATCATGTTGATCGTTTTACGTAAAAATAAACTTCTATATTAGTATTGCGGGTTATTCGAATTTGGGTACAACCCAGAAATTCTGCACTCTCTACTCCAGAGATGATGAATTTTAAGGGATACAGAAGAGAAGGTTTGAACTCAGTTCCGGATGCGGAGGGAGATTACCATCAATCAATCGAAGACTTCATCACGACTTGCCTGATGATTCTCGTCCGCAGCTAAAGTTCGCACCTGCTAAGAGCTTGATCCATGCCATAACAGGTAATCTGCAGTGAGCCCGGGTAAAGGAACCGTTACATCAGGAAGCGACGTTGTGAAACACTCGGCAGGTTCCAGCACTCTTTCGCTGTTAGCACCATTGCACCGGCATACAGGTATCTTTTCACAATTCTCATAGTCTCTGTCCATTGATCCCCGGTCACCACCGCCTTCTTGCTTTTGAGAGAGAACGGATTCTTCCCTGACACGCCATACCAGCCCCAAGTCAAACCATAGAGTGCCCGCAGCATATCTTAATGTGATCTGCTAAAACTTGTAAGGAGGCAATTCAAGCGCCTTCTCGAAATCACTCCTTCCTAGTACCGGATGATTGTCGCAATGAGAAATTATCACCCTCTCGAAAGGAAGTCGGAGCATTGCCCTGAGGGCGGGCAGTTCCCTTTCATTGTGTGCATAAGAATACCAGACTAGCAACTTTCCCTTCCTTTCCGTAAGTGCATCCCCAAAAACAATGGTCCTGTGTTCCGGGATCCAGATTGGGGTTTCCATCCTTCCCCTCCCGTCATACAGAGGAACCAGCCCACCGGCCAGTTCCATTCCAGGTAGGATCGGATCGAGTTTAATCTTTGGAACGTCTTCCGGAAAGAATAGCAACGGACCCATTGGTCTAGCCTTGTACCTTCTGGAAAAAAGGTCAACGTCCCTCACATGATCAGGCATCGTAACAAGTATACTCGTGGGAGGAGCAGAATCGAGTCTTTCCCATAACCCTATGTTGTCAAGTGTGGGGACGAGTGCGTCTATCACATACCTTTCCTTTCCTGCAGAGACAAATGTTGAGGTGACGATCTCTGGCCAGTCATCCCCTTCCTGCCAGAATGGATGACGCGCCCTCCATATCCAAAGGCCAGGTGCAATATCAATGATTCCAACACCTGAAGTATAGCCAGCCATAGATGTACAAATAAATGGGCTGCTTTAATAAGTTTTACCGCCAGGGCATTATTCTGTTGATCTGCAGTGTAGTTTCCAGAAATCAGTGCTCAGGAAAGCCCATCTTTGTAAACCACTCAAATGACGCTTCCACCTCTTTCATCTGGCGGCTGTAATCTTCAGGAGATACATTTCCGGATACAAGCCTGATATCAAGGGCTTTCTTCTTCTCCTCCATGGTTTCCAGGCCATCCTTCACAAAGTTCCTCATCATAACCCCGATCTCCGAGTAGAGTTTCTTTCCCAGTTCCGTAAGGCAGAATTCAACCCTTGGCCTGCTGTAGCCAATGAACCACCTCTTTTCCACGACACCGAACTTCACGAGTTCCTTCACATGTTTGTCAACCGCCTGCCTCGTTATGCCAAGCATACCCGCAAGATCGTTGGGAGCCCTGGGATTCCTGAGAATTTCAACGAGTTCGAGTTTTGAGCGGGAGGTGAGAACGTTGAATGCAGAGAGCATGTTTTCAAATGAAATGAATGCAGATAAACTTTCAGGTTGTAGGCATCAACCTGAAAGTAGCAAAAGTCAAACTTAAATTTAATTTATTAAAATAATAAGTGTAAAATAAATTTATTAACCGTATCCCGATTGCCTCCTGATAAACATGGATAGTGAAATGAAGGACAAGTTGTCAGAAATGGTGAAGAACGGATCCATCGATCAGAATACATTTGATGAAATTCTGGAGAGATGGAATTCTGAGAAAGTTTCAGCCCCAGATGATTCTGGAAAGAGAGGGGAAAAGAGGTCAAGATCGATTAGGGTCTCCGGATCAAGTCACCTCTCCGATGTCTTTGCAGATGAATTGCACGTATCTGGTTCAGTGCATGTGGATGGAAACGTTGATTCAAGTGTCATCCGCATTTCCGGTAGCGGCCACTTTGAAGGAGACGTGAAATCAGGGGAGTCAATGGAAGTTTCCGGTGTTGCAAACGTTAACGGGGATATCAGTGCGAAATCGGTCGCCTCTTCCGGATCGTTGGTTGGGAAATCCATTGTTTGCATGAACCTTGAGAGTTCCGGATCCCTCAAAGTGACCGAAGGTCTTGTTTCGGACACGGTTGATTCATCGGGATCGCTTGCTTCCAGATCCATAACTGGAAAGGAGATAAGGTCTTCGGGATCCATCAGAGCCGGTCTTGTTGAAGGATCTGAGATCTACATCTCAGGAATGGTAAAGAGTGACCATGTGAAATGCCGGAGAATCGAAATAGAGGTGGTTGGAGGAAAGAGCGAAATTGGCACCCTTGAAACAGACGTGTCCGATATAAGGAGGGGTGGGTGGAGATCCCGATCCGATGTCATAACAATTGATGAAGTGAAGTGCACAAGAGGCTATTTCGAGGGGCTCAGATCAAAGTCGGTTGTCGGGGAGGATCTTGTGTTCTCTGAAGGCTGCAAGATAGAATATGCTGAGGGGAAGACCATAAAGGAGGAGAAGGGGGCAATGGTGAAGGAGAAGAAGGTCCTCTGACACCGTTCCACCATGGCATCAGGAATCTACCATGAGACTTCTATGAAGCAGCTGCGGGCGTGTCTGGCTTTGGCTCCTCCATCTCCATGAGCTGCCTTATGACTCGAAGTGCGAACATGGAGAATGGCAGCACAATAATGCCGATCGCAAGGAGCACCATATCTATTGGGAAGAATGCTGCCAGCACTGAAAAGACCGCGGCCATAACCGGGGTGGAACCTGCCACAAATATCCTCAGCAGGGCCATGGCTTTTCCGTAGATTTCCTGCGGTACGATCTTTGTTAGCTTTACAGTCAATGGTGCGTTGATAGTCGGAAGCAGCAATCCAATCCAGAATGCGCAGAATATGTCAATCAAAGGAATCCTGCTGAGCCCTATTATTATGAGGAGTGGAGAGAAGGCGGTTACCATAAGGGCTATCGAGCGACTCTTGTTGAGACTCCTGATCTTCTGTCCGACTATGACAGATCCAATTATCATGCCAAGTGGGAAAGCAGCCGAAAATGCCGTGTAATATGCTGGTCCTGCATCCATAACCACGTGGAACAGGCCTGAGGAGTAGACCTCCAAGGATATGAACAGCCCGTTGATCACGAAACCAAACACGACAAAACCTGCTATCTTTCCAAGAAATCTCAATACCTGGCCAGTCTCTTTCGCGAGATTTCCTTCGCGATCTATCCGCTTCTCCCTTGCAGGAGCGGCGAGAATCGCTGAAAGAATGGCAAGAGAAAGAAGAATCACGAGAAAATAATTCTTGAGGAGTATTATGGAAACGCCACCAATGATTACTCCAGCAAGCGTTGAAACGCCCGTGGCACCCTGGTTGAATGAGGTTGCGGTGTTGTATTGCTCTGTTGGCACATTCCTCTTTATGATGGTCGAAAAACTGTCCCCCTTGGACGTAAGTCCAGCCGTACATACCGCAACCCCAAGGTATATTCCGCCAAGACCGAGTCCCAGGAATGGCACGATGAACCCGATCCCAAAGAGAATTGAGGCGACAAAGTTCACCGCCATCGAATTAGAACGGTCAATCAGGTGGCCGATGGGATATGCAAGCGCAAGATCGGCAACCAGGTAGGTTGTAGCGATCATTCCGGCCAGAAACACAGAATTGTAAGTTACTACAACATACCAGAGATAATAGATGATGAATACCTGCCAAGAGACAGATGATAAAACCCTGGAAAGAAGAAACCTGTAGAATCTTGCCTCCATTCCCTACTCCAACCGCACTTCACGTATAAATGTAATGAGTCTGATGGCCTGGAAAGACAAGCTTTTACTCCTTCCAGCAATTATCCGCATGGATCTATCGGTGGAAATAGAGAAACTAGTCGTTGGCCCACTATTCACGAACTGTTACATCATTCAATCCGGAAACGACGCAATTGTTGTTGATCCCGGAGGTGATCCATATGTCATTCAGGGTTACATTGCAAGCAGAAAGCTCAACCCTGTGAAAGTTGTGGCAACCCATTCCCATTTTGATCACGTGCTATCCGCAAAGGCAATCTGTGAAAATTCAGGGTTAAAACTGACGATGCACCGGAGGGAAGGCCAGATTCTCCAGTCTTCCCTGAAACCTTCCATCATTGGCCTCGGCTATGAGGATGTGCAGCTCCCGGACATTGAGTGGATTGGGAATCAGGTGGAAGTGAAGTTGGGGGACAGCACGGTATCCCTGCTTGAAACTCCTGGACATACGCCAGGAAGCGTGTCGCTACTTGTGGAAGGGACCCTTCTTTCCGGAGACACACTCTTCAGGGGTTCCATTGGCAGGACAGACTTTGGGGGAAACTATGCCGAGATCATGACCAGCCTTGGCAAGCTGAAGTCGTATCCTGATGAGACGAGAGTACTTCCCGGCCATGGACCGGAGTCAACAATCTACATGGAAAGGAGAACAAACCCGTTTCTCAGGGAGCCCTGAATTTTCCCACATCTGTTTTCCCACCCCAACCTGAAACAAATCTATATAGAGGCACCAATTCTGAATCGATGCTCAAGGTTGAGAATGTCGAGATTGAATCGAAGAGTTTTGAATTCATACATCTGGAGATGCCTGCTGCGCCGATATTGATACTGAAAGGGAAGAAAGGGTTCGTGATGTGTGGTTACCTCAACATCGACGCGGCTGAGAAGCTTGGGGACTTTGCCGTGAGAGCCCCGGGGGTAAGGGACCTTGACACACTGCTTGATGCAGAAGTGGCACAGTGCACTTCCATTGCAAGTTCCGCGGGAGTTGAAACTGGCATGAAGGTGAGGGAAATTCTAAGGTTTCTCTGAGAGGAATCGAAAGATCAGATATGACGGAGATTCCCTGATTTGTTGAGTTGAGGAGACCTCCAGCAAAAAAGATAATATAAATAAGTCTATCACCGGCCATGGTAAATTCCATTCTAGGATGGGAGTATTTCGTACTAGCCGTATCCATCATAGGGATACTGTACGCAATTCTTCAGAGCTACTTCCTCCTGAAGATCAAGGTGGAAGAGCAGAGACCGCTTGAAATTTCAAGCTACATAAAGGATGCTTCAAACGCATTCATGAGGAGGCAGTATACTGCAGTCTTCATAATGGCCGTGATACTGGCCATAATCATATTCATTGCGTTTGATGCTGCTGGCCAGTTTCAAGAGGCATGGACGTATTCCGTGGGATTCCTGGTAGGCTCGCTCGGGTCTGCCGTTGCTGGCCTTGTTGGCATGAATATATCGATCAGGTCAAACGTCAGGTGTGCGATTGCCTCCAAGCAGGGACTGAACCCTGCTCTGAGGATAGCTTTCAGGGGAGGCTCTGTTACGGGCATAATGGTCATCTCACTGGCCCTGCTTGGCCTTGTCAGTTTCTACATGTGGTTCAAGACCCCTAACCTGATGGTCGGTTACATTTTCGGTGCTTCACTTGTGAGCCTGTTCGCAAGGGTTGGAGGAGGAATTTTCACCAAGGGTGCCGATGTCGGTGCAGACCTTGTGGGAAAGATTGAGGCAGGAATTCCGGAGGATGATCCGAGGAACCCGGCGGTAATTGCGGATAACGTTGGGGACAATGTTGGAGACTGTGCTGGAATGGGTGCTGATCTCTTTGAGACCTATGTGGTCACGGCCATGGCCTCCATGCTTCTGGCATACCTAATTGCACAGAGTGCACCGAAGGGACTTGGAATCGCAATAGGAACTGACGGCGTGATCTTCCCCCTGGTGATCGGATCAATAGCCCTGCTCGCAACCATTGCCGGAACGTTCTTCGTCAGGAAGGGAGACAACCAGAGAATAATGGTTGCCCTATACAAGGGACTTATCGCAACGGTCCTGATCTCTCAGGCCGGTTTCTTCGTTGCAAACTACTACCTCATGAACAATAACGTAGCCACCTACGTGGACACAGTGATCGGGACAATAATCATGCTCGTTATGGTGTATGTCACGGAGTACTACACCTCTGAACGTTTCAAGCCTGTGGCGAAGATAGCCAAGGCGTCAACGACCGGAGTTGGAACCAACATCATCACTGGACTGGGATACGGATTGAATGCCGTAATGATCCCGGGTGTAGTGATAATTGGCGGCGTGATAATATCATACGGGATAACTTCCCTCGCTTTTGGCTCCAGCCTTGGGCTGTATGGAATATCCATAGCGGCGGCAAGCATGCTTTCCGCAACCGGCATAATCATCTCCATAGACTCCTACGGACCGATCACTGACAACGCAGGCGGCATAGCCGAGATGTCAGGGTTCGACGAAAAAACCAGGAGCGAAGTCACAGATCCTCTGGACGCTGTGGGAAACACAACGAAGGCAGTCACGAAAGGGTATGCGATCGGCAGTGCCCTTCTAGCAGCCCTTACCCTGTTTGCTGCTTTCAAGATCGACATTTCATCCAAGTTCACGGCAGTGAACATCGACAACCCGCTGGTTCTGAGCGGACTTCTGATTGGAGCGATACTCCCCTTCTTCTTCACCTCCTACCTCATGGATTCTGTAGGAAAGGCGGCGTCCAAGATCGTGGAGGAAGTCAGGAGACAGTTCTCCGCAGACAAGGGCATACTGGCGGGCACGTCCAAGCCGGACTATGGCAAGGCAGTTGACATTGTTACAAAGGAAGCGCTTCGCCAGCTCGTGGTACCCGCACTGATTGGGATTGCAACGCCTCTTGTTGTTGGTTTCATTCTCGGACCGCTGGCTGTGGGTGGACTTCTGCTGGGTGTTATACTGGGAGGATTCCCGCTCGCAATCATGATGACCGTAGGTGGAGGAGCATGGGACAACGCCAAGAAGTATATCGAGCAGGGAGAGTATGGCGGCAAGGGTTCCGAAGCTCACAAGGCGGCAGTGGTGGGAGACACCGTAGGGGATGCAACGAAGGATACAGCCGGCCCTGCAATCAACCCTCTTGTGAAGGTTGTCAACACAGTATCAATCCTCTTTGTCTCGCTTATGCTGAGCAACTACGCTCTCGCAGGCGTCATAAGTTATTTCCTCTGATCTGGATTCCTGAACGGTTCCAGATCCTTTTTTCTATTTCTGTTTCTTTCCGTGAACCGTTGCATGCGCTATCCTTGAATGAAAATTGCCAATTTCCTTGATATCAATGACAGGAACCGTGACTGTTGCCATCAGGGCTGACCGGGATTCAACGCTGTAACCGACAGCAATATGATATTGCCTTATCCCACGGGATGCACGCCTCAGGAAGATCCTTTGCGATGCACTGCTCGCCCCGCGTCCTGAAACGATGTCCTGATCACAAATTTTGATGCCTCCATCATCTTTCTCTGGAGTTCATTTATGCCTGACTCCCTTGAAACCAGGAGTATGAATCCCTGAGAACCACCGCCCAGCAATCTTGCCGCCTGGGCCCCGTTGTTCATTGCAGTCGATATTATAGATTCAACCCTCTCGTTTGTTACGCCCTCTCCCAGGTTTCTCTTGAGTTTCCATCCTTGATTGATCAAGTCGCAGAAGTCATCAATGTCGCCATTCTCGGCAGACCTGAAAATGCTTTCAGCCGTCTTCCTGATTGCGTTCAGGGAGTCTATGACTTTTCCCTCCCCGCGTTCTGAAAGTTCCATCTGCCTCCGCAGGAGCTTGGAGCTTTCCCTTGTCATGCCGGTGTACACAAGCAGGCACCGTTTCTCAAGCTCGTTCCTGAATGAATCGTTCTTCAGGAATGTGTACCTGACTTCCCCGCCCGGCAGGAATTCCACTTTCTTGAAACCCGCATTGGCTATGGCGTATGGATCCTGCTTTCCAAGAGCTATGTGGAAAAAGTCCCGCTCAATGCCAAGCGCCCTTGCCGCAGTGTCTTCATTTCCTTTCTCCTCGACATTCCTTATTGCGTCCAGGATCTGGAGGATTGATATGGTGAGCGCGCTGGAAGATCCCAGCCCTGAACCGGGGGGGACATCGCTGCTGATCGAAAGTTTCCCGTCCGTGACTCCATGGCCTTGCATGAGCGTTAACAGTCTTTCCATCACCCCTGACTGGTCGCTCACCTTCATTCCGAAGGTGTGGCTCTCAAGGAGGTCTCTTGAAGAGACCTCGAGTGGAAGGCCATCCGGGGAATAACGTGTTATCACCCCGCGGTCTATGGTTGAATTCACCACCACCCCTCCGTTCTTCTCAACGTACGGAGAGACATCCGTGCCTCCTCCCGCAAAACTTATCCTGAACGGAGCGTATGAATCAAGAACCCACATTGCTTTATTGCCCTCGTTTGTGGTGAGTCCTAAGGGAATAATGATATTTTTCCTGCCCGGAATCCGTTAATCTGGAAAAATGTCATAATCGTGTTATGTATCCTGTATCAAATGCCGTTTGACGATCTCCATGAATACCTTGACTACCTCTCCAAGAAGAAGGATCTTGTGCAGATTGATGACTCCGTTGATCCTGAACTTGAACTGACTTACATACTGAGCGAGGAGCAGAGGATCGGCAAAGGAAGGGCGGTTCTCTTCAACAACGCCAGGGGTTCGTTTGTTCCGGCCGTGGGAAACCTGTTTTCCACGAAGTCCAAGGTTGAGGCCATCCTGGGAGGTACCCCGGATGAATTAGGCAGCAGGCTCCAGAACCTCGTGAAGGTTGCACAGGGCACGGACTCCCTGATTTCGAGAGGTTTTGAACTGCTGCGGGAACTGAGCGGGATCAGGCCAAAGGTTACCGGCTCGCTTCCCTCTTCAACCGAAATCCTCCAGGAGGTGGATCTTGGGAGATATCCCATATGCAGGACCTGGCCTGATGATGCCGGAAGGTTCATCACGCTTCCCCTGGTGGTTACACGAGATCCCGTGACTGGCGAGAAGAACGCAGGGATGTACAGGATGCAGGTGTATGATTCCGAGACGACAGGCATGCACTGGCACATCCACAAGGGTGGGGCGGAGCACATGTCGGACAGCAGGAATGCCCCGCGGATGGATGTAGCCGTAGTGATAGGATCCGATCCCCTTACAATGTTTTCCGCCGTCGCACCACTGCCCAACGGCCTTGACGAGTTTTCCTTTTCCGGGCTGATATCGAGGAAGAGGATGGAACTGGTCAAGGGGCAGACAGTGAACCTGGAGTATCCGAGGAACTTTGAGATCGTGCTCGAGGGATATGTGGATCCGTCTGAAACCAGAATGGAAGGCCCATTTGGCGATCACACAGGCTATTATTCGCTTCAGGAGGAATTCCCGGTGTTTCACATAACCAGGATTATTGAGAGGAAGAACAGGATATATCCCACCACGATTGTCGGCAAGCTTTGGCAGGAGGACGTAATCCTCGGAAAGGCGATTGAGAGGATATTCCTCCCCCTCATCCAGACACAGGTTCCGGAAATCGTAGACATAAACACGATGGAAGAGGCGGTCTTCCACAACATGGTCATAGTCTCGATCCGGAAGAGGTTTCCCGGCCACGCGAAAAAGGTTATGTTCGCCCTATGGGGCATGGGACAGCTCATGTTCTCCAAGATAATCGTTGTTGTCGACAATGACATCGACATACACGACAGGAAACAGGTCATATGGGCGATGACCACCAGGATAGACCCCCAGAGGGATGTTTTCACGATCCCTGGCACTGTAACCGATACACTTGATCACCCTTCCGCAATACTCAACTACGGGTCCAAGATGGGCATTGACGCCACCAGAAAGGGAAAACCAGAGGGCTATAACAGGGTGTGGCCTGAAGTCCTGGACATACCCGAGGATCTCAGGAAGGCAATGGACCAGAGGTGGAAGAAGCTATGGTCATGAGCACTGTAAGGAGAATGATCGAGTATGTGAAGATGGAGCACACGGTCTTCGATCTGCCGTTCGTGTGGAGCGGCGCAGTCATAGCGGCGCATGGCCTCTATCCCGTGATCAAGTTCCTTCTCATCACCGTTGCGGCAATTTCTGCAAGAACTGCCGCCATGTCGATAAACAGGATCCAGGGCCTGAAGTATGACCTCAAGAACCCAAGGAAGAAGGACTGGCCCCTGGTCACAGGGGAAATCACCATGAAGAATGCCATTTTATTCACGGTCATTTCTGCCGTGATCTTCGAGGTTTCTGCATACTTGCTCAACTGGCTCGTATTCCTGCTGTCGCCAATAGTTCTCTTCCTGTTCCTCACCGATCCTCTCCTGAAGAGGGTCACTTCATGGAGGCATGTCTACATGGGACTCACAATTGGCGTGGGAACCCTTGGCGGCTATCTTGCTGTTGTTCCCTCATTTCCAACTTCCCCGGTAATCTACCTTGTGTTTCTCGCTTCCTCCCTCTGGATCGCCGGCTTTGACATGATATACGTCATACCGGACACTGAGTACGACAGGGCCAACGGGCTCAAGACCGTCATGAGCAAGTTCAGCCTCAGGAAGGGGCTGTTCCTCTCCTCGATGACCCATGTCATAACGGGAGTCCTGTTCGTCTTCATCTATTTCTACATAATGTCCACGGCATATCTTGTGGCGCTCGCACTGATCCTTAGCCTGATGGCGCTCCAGCACGTGATCCTTGACCCAGGCAACCCGAAAAGCGTGAAGGCATCATTCCTCGGGGCAAATTCCTTCATCGGGCTGATCTTCCTTCTGGGAGTCGCTTTTGCCTGAGGATGACAATATGAGATGATTCTCAGTTCCTGTCCTCGAGTGCGGCATGGGCTGCTGACAGTCTTGCCACCGGTATCCTGAACGGCGAAGCGGAAACGTAGTCAAGACCGATCCTGTGACAGAACTTTATGGTTTCAGGATCGCCTCCCTGCTCACCGCAAATCCCCACGCTCAGGTTTTTTCTTGCAGATCTTCCCTTCTCCACCGCCATCTTCATGAGTGCCCCGACCCCTTCCTGGTCCACGGATGCAAACGGATCCTCCTTGAGAACCTTGTTCTCTATGTAGCTTGATAGAAACTTTCCCTCAGCATCATCCCTGCTGTACCCGAATGTCATCTGGGTCAGGTCGTTGGTTCCGAATGAGAAGAAGTCCGCATCCCTGGCGATGCTGTCTGCCGTAAGGCATGCCCTGGGTATCTCGATCATGGTTCCGAACTCATACTTCAGGTCTTCGCCGGACAGGACTGCCTCAGCTACAGGTTCAAGCCTCTCCCGGATGATCCTGAATTCATTGCTGTGCCCCACAAGCGGTATCATTATCTCGGGAATGATCTCCTTTCCCTCCTTCTTCGCAGAGAGGGCTGCCTCCAGTATTGCCCTAACCTGCATTTCGTATATCTCCGGGTAGACTATTCCCACCCTGCATCCCCTGAAGCCAAGCATGGGATTGAATTCCTGCATGTCCCTGACCACTCCAAGCAGGTTCCGCAACTCTGACTTCCTGGCAGAATCATCCTGGGAAAGTTTCTGTCCGGAGGCTTCCTTCAGCTCAAGCGCATGAATCTCAGTGAGGATCTCCTCCTTGTCAGGCAGGAATTCATGGAGAGGCGGATCCAGCAACCGTATGATCACGGGGAAACCTTCCATTGTCCTGAAGAATTCAATGAAGTCATTCTTCTGCATCGGCTCCAGTTTTTCCAGTTCGGCCTTCCTCTTTTCCGGGGAATCGCTCATGATCATGGAACGCATGATCTTGATTCGCTCTGTCCCCAGAAACATCCTCTCTGTCCTGGCCAGCCCTATTCCCATGGCACCATTCTTCCTTGCCATGATCGCCTCTTCCGGCGTATTTGCGTTCGCGCGTATTCCGAGCTTCCTCACACCGTCGGCCCATGAAAGCAGGATCTCCGTTTCCGCCGACGCCTGGGATGATTCCAGTTCCATTTCTCCCTCGAAGAATTCACCTGTTGTGCCGTCCACTGTTACCGTTTCACCCTCAGAGAATACCCTTCCATCGATGGAGAGTGTCCCCCTGATCGGGTCGACTGATATGGCCTCTGCCCCAACTATTGCAGGCTTACCCATTGCCCTTGCAACCACTGCTGCATGGCTGGTCATCCCCCCTTTCTGCGTGAGGAACCCCCTTGACACCGACATTCCTCTAACATCCTCAGCCGTGGTTTCCGGCCGGACGAGTACGAGGTCAATCTTTTCCTTTGCGAGTTCAATTGCTCTCTCCGATGAGAAAACCAGCTTCCCTATGGCCGCCCCAGGAGAGGCCGCAAGTCCCTTTCCAAGTGGAGTCCTTGAAGGATCCTTCTTCACCTGAGGATACAGCGTTACATTCAGGGTTTCCGGGGATACCCTCAGGATGGCTTCTTCCTTCGTGATCAGGCCCTCGTTCACCAGATCAACGGCAATCTTGATTGCCGCCCTAGCGGTTCTCTTCCCGACCCTGGTCTGAAGCATGTAGAGCTTGCCTCTCTCAACGGTGAACTCAATATCCATCATGTCCCTGTAGTGACCCTCGAGCTTCTTCATCGCCTCGATGAGTGAATTGTATGCAGCTGGAAGCTCCGTCCTCATGTCATCGATTGATTTTGGGGTTCTTACCCCGGAGACAACGTCCTCTCCCTGAGCATTAACAAGATATTCAGCGAAGAGCCTCTTCTCCCCGGTGTTGGGGTCCCTGGTGAATGCAACTCCGGTTGCGGAGTCATTCCCCATGTTTCCGAAAATCATCGTGACCACGTTCACCGCGGTTCCCATGTCATCTGGGAGCCTGTTGATCTCCCTGTAAGCCTTTGCCCTCTCGGAATTCCATGACCTGAAGACTGCCTCCATTGCAAGGGTGAGCTGCTTCCTGGGTTCAGATGGGAATTCAAGGTTTGATTTCCTGTATATTCCCTTGAAGTTTTCCACGACTTCCATGAGATCGTCCGCAGTCAGTTCAGTGTCGTACCTGTACCCTCTTGACTTCTTGGCGGAATCGAGCACCTCCTCAAAGTCCTCCCTCCTGAGTCCAAGAACCACTGTACCGAACATCTGGATAAGCCTCCTGTATGAATCCCATGCAAACCTAGGGTTTGAGGTGAGAGATGCCAGGCCCTTCACCGTATCCTCGTTCAACCCAACGTTCAGTATGGTGTCCATCATGCCAGGCATGCTTATCCTGGCGCCGGATCTGACGGAAACCAGCAGGGGGTTCGATGTGTTTCCGAAATACTTCCCGGACTGCTTCTCGATCACTGACAGTGCCTCCAGAGACTGTTCCAGCATGCCCTCCGGGAAGTTACCAGTCTTGAGGAAATCCAGGCAGGCTTCGGTTGTTATGGTGAATCCGGGTGGAACTTCAAGACCAACCTTCTTCATCTCCGAAAGGCCAGCCCCCTTTCCCCCAAGAAGGTCGACCATGTCCCTTGAACCATCCTCAAAAAGGTAGACGTATCTTTTGTCGTTCACGCTTCATGATTGTTTGCTTTTTATCTAATTTTTGCCAAACTTCTTTTCCAGGTCCTGCAGGTTTCATCTTGAACCGGGTTCACTGACTCCATATCAGAACCGGCCGCTGGAATGCCACCCAAGCCTGTGCCTCCGCAGGAACTATCCCATACATATACGGTCATGGCATTCATGTCCGGATGGAACGCCTCGCGATTGCAACAAGGTATGGAGATGTGTCGCTTCTCTTCCGCAGGGGTGAAAAGTACCTCGTGACACTGCATGGAATGGGGGGTTCGGGAAATAACTGGATGAAGATTGTTTCCGGCCTTCCTGAAGATTGGGGGCTCGTGCTTCCCGATCTGCTTGGTCATGGAAGATCCGACAGGCCCGACATAAAGTATGAGGTTTCCCAGCAGTGCGAGGCCATCAATGATCTCATCAGGGAACTGGAAATCAGTGACTTTTCACTCATGGGCCACTCGTACGGAGGATGGATTTCCATGAGATACCAGGAGCTCTACGGAGGAAACAGGAAAGTAATCCTGGTTGCCTCTGCAGGGATCAACCCCACTGTAGTGGAAATGAACGGAATGTTCGAACCTTTCCTTGATCGGGTCTACAAGGTGAGCAGCTTCAATGACAGGGATACCATCAGGAAAATACTCCTCAACAACGGAAGGCCGGAGGAGAAGATGACAGAATCCAGGCTATCGGGCGTTCCGGGTTCATACCTGCTCATCTGGGGAGACAATGACACCATGATTCCGCTGGAATACGGAAAGCGTCTCCAACGATACATACCTGGTTCCAGGCTTGAGATAATCAGGGGGGCCGGCCATATGCCGCACGTGACTAACCCGGGAGTAGTTCAGGAACTGGTCTCCTCGTTCCTGCTGAGGGAATAACATCCGGGGTCTTCCCTTGACCTGATCTCTGCCAGTTCTGAGAAATCGCTGTGATCAACCTGGGCTTCCACGATTCCATTCATGGAGTGGAAATATCGTAACTTCACTCCAAACTGGTACCTGTATGGAACCGCTATCACCGAATTTCCCCCGAATTCCGGGGATGCTGAATTCACCGAAATCACGGCTACCCTGTTTTCAAGGGCCCTGGCAGAAACATAAATGTGCCACATATCCTGAAAGTCTAATGGTATGAGAGATGGGTTGACAATAACCCTTGCCCCCCTTCTTGCGACGTTCTTCGTGAAATATGGAAAGTCCAGATCGTAGCAGACCTCCACTGCAAGCCTGATGTCCCCCGCACTGAAGACCTCCATCCTCTCGCCCCCCAGGAGTTCGTTTGCCTCGTTGCGGAAAAGGCTGATCTTAGGCTGGATCCCAACCAGCTTTCCGTTATGGATCACCGGGGAAATGTTCCTTGCTGATCCGTCCTTCATCTTGACTGCAAAGCTTCCCGGCACAACCAGGCTTCCGTGCGATGCCGATACTGACTCAAACTGCCTGACGACCTCTTCATATTCACTCCACGAAAGGGTGTCAGATACCCACTTTTCAGGCAGGACAAGCAATTGTGGATTCCGTGACTCAACCATGCCCACCACTTCTGAATCCACGTAATGCCAGGCATTTTCAAGCTTCATCCTCTTTGTCTCTATTCCCACAACCTTCAAAGCGTTCACCAGTGACTAGCTAACCAACCCGGCCAGGAGCGATGCAATCTTTGAGCACGACTCCTCCTTTGTCTCTGCAATGATCTCCTCTTCGGATCCTAGAGAAACAAAGAGATACCTGCCTCTGCCGCTTCCAAAGGGTGTAGTACCAGTATCGTAGTGGTTTGCAACGACTGCCTCTGCCCCAATGTCCCTGAAATGTTCCAGGTGGTCCCTGTCGTCCTTCGAGGTCAGCCTGAATGGAACGATCACTCCCCGGTGTAGCTTCCTGATCGCCTCCAGGAGTTTTGCCTGGGGAACAAGCTGTATCTCCTGCTTGGTCGAGCTGCTTAACTTCTTCGAAGACTTCTCAACCGTAAAGTCGGGTATTGCTGCAGGCACCACGACCATGTCGTAGGCCTCCTTCAGCAGGAACTTAATCCCGTCGAAATATTCCTTCACGCTGAACGCCTCGCTGATCTTGATCTGCTGTGGAAGCTCCCTTGGAACGTTTCCCAGCACTGTCACGTGATTGCCCATCCTGTAAAGCGCCCTGGAGAGCCAGTATCCTGTCTCACCGGAAGACCTGTTTGTTATAACCCTGACCGGGTCTATCTCAGAGTAGCCGTTTCCCGTGATTACCAGGACTTTCTTCCCTGCCTGCACCCCTGCGAACGACCTGATTGTCTCGTCGATCACTGAATCATTTGCCGGAATCTTGGCCTTACCCTGCAGTTCCACTGGGTTCACGAAGCGAACGCCGATTTCCCTGAGGAACTCCATGTTCCTGGTCATTACCGGGTTCGTGAACATGCTCAGGTGCATCACTGGAACCGCGATGACCGGGTTTCCGTTGCCTATCGCATGACTGAAGAGCGCAGTTGTAACAGAATCGGTGATTCCCGATGCCATCTTCCCAATGGTATTGTATGTAGCCGGTACTATGAGCAGAGTCTTGTTTCCACCCTCGAGCAGCGAGATGTGCTCCACGTTTCCAGTAATCCCGGTCGCAACATCATTCCCTGAAGCCCATTTCATGAGTTCAGGAGATACCAGCTTGGCAGAATCTGGGCTCATCGCCACTCTCACGTTAGCCCCTTCCCTCCTGAGATCCCTGACGAGATCCGGAACCCTGTAAACGGATAGGCTTCCACTGGTTGCGATCACTATTTCCTTCCCGAGGAGAGGGAGATAACTCTTCAGTTCTATATCATTCATCTGGTCACTCACCGGAATACGAACCATGTACCTATAGCTCTTGCCGAAAGTTTCCCTTCACCGTCTGTCACTTCCACTTCCACGTAGGCAAGGTTCTTGCCAGCCTTGACCAGTTTCCCTTTCGCCGTGACAGGCCCTTTGGATATTGGGCGAAGGAAATTGACCGTGAGGCTGGAAGTCACCTGGTTGAGAAGGTTCTCGCTTGTGATGATGCAGAGCCCCCCTGCTGTGTCAACGAGGGACATCACGGCTCCTCCGTTCATTATGTCACCGACCCTTTTCAGGTGCTCCTGAAGATCACATTCTATGATGACCTCGCCATCCTCCGCCTTCAGGACCCTGAGATTGAAGGATTTCAGGAAAGGATCGTTCCTGACGGCTGTTGTAAGTTCTTCAGCGGTTATGTTCACCCGCATCAATTGTTATTTCACTATTGAATCTTTATCGCACCTGGAACTTTTTCCTTGCCTGTTTCAACCTTCCTACAGGCAAAATATAAATGAATTGAGATTATGCATTCCTGTGGAAATCAATTCTGACCAGATGTCAAGGATCATGAATTCTCTCAAGCTTCTAGGGCTCTCTTCCTATGAAGCTCAGGGATTTGCAGCTCTTGTGTACCACGGGGTGGCAAATGCCGATACCATAGCGGAGAGTGCAAAGATCCCCAGGACCTCTGCCTACAAGGTGATGGAATCTCTTGTCGAGAAGGGGCTTGCCAGGGAGACTGAGGGGAGACCCAAGATGTTCAAGCCTGAGGATCTCAATGTGGTCAAGAACCAGACTGAGGCAAGAATCAAGACGCTGTTTGAGGACCTGAGGTTCCTGCAGGAAGTCATAACCTCAAAGGGCGAACCGCAGCTCGTATACACCATCTACGGAAATGAGAAGGTGTTCATGAAGCTACAGGAGATGATCAACCTGACAGAGCACGACCTGTACATCTGCACCCCAAGAGTCAGGGAGATCAGGACCGAGTTGAAGAAGAGCATAGAGAATGCCGTCAAACGCGGGGTGAGGGTGGTGTTTGTAACTCCTCCAAACAAGAGGGTGCCGGAACACACGGAATCGTTTATTGTCGATGGGCTTATTGCCACGGACGTGGTCAGCGATGGCGCCAGAGCCCTGCTGGCCGGGCCAGAGATGGAAGCCTGCGGATACACTGACAACCCGGCACTTGCGATGCACGTGTACCAGTTCATCCAGATGCTGATAGAGAAGAGAAGCGCATAAACAGTGTCAAGCGGAAAGAAAGCCGTCCCATATGGTTTCGTCATTATCTAATAACATATTCATCAAAAGCAGAGCATTCCAGACCATACCAAATCCGGGGATGCACTTAATTTATAAACAGAAGAACAATTAATCCGAACCCATGAAATTCGAAGAACTGACCATGGGAGGACATATGTCCAGTGCTGGCGGCATCTGGAATGCCCCGGTAAACTCGGCCAAATTCAATTTCAGGTCCTTCCAGATATTTTCCAAGAACCAGATGCAATGGAGTGCCAGGCCCCTCGTTGAAAGCGACGTGGACAGGTTCAAGTCTGAAGTCAGGAAGAACAGGCTTGGAGGGATTATGGTTCATGCATCTTATTTGCTGAACCTTGGATCGCCTAAGGAAGACCTCAGGGAAAAATCCCTGAACGGTTTAGCCGACGAGCTCAGGAGATGCGATACGCTTGGGATAGAGTACCTGGTGCTTCATCCGGGTTCTTCCTCCGGTACCACCCTGAAACTTGCCATAGAATCAATCGCTTCCGGGATTGGATCAGCCATTGACCAGACAGAACGGGCCTCTGTTCTCATCGAGACTGCAGCGGGCCAGGGCAGTACTGTCGGGCATACTTTTGAGGAACTCGCCTCCATTCTTGACGGTGTCGGAAACAAGGACAGATCGGGAGTATGCTTCGATACATGCCACGTGTATGCTTCAGGCTATGACATCAAGTCACCTGATGGGTATGAAAGCGTGATGGAGAAGTTCGATTCGCTGATCGGGCTGAAGAAGCTCAAGGGGTTTCACCTCAACGATTCCAAGAAGGGTCTTGGAAGCAGGGTTGATCGCCATGAACAGATAGGTGACGGCATGCTGGGTGCCGACGGTATCATGAATTTCATCAGGGACAACAGACTTAGGGGAAAGCCCATGGTGCTTGAGACTCCGCTTGGTGAGGAGGGATATGAAAAGGACCTCAATGTAATCAGGAAGAATCTTGGAGAGGACGGAAAATGAAGCTCATCCCTTTCAGGCCCTACACATTCAGGGATTCCATATCCAGGTCTGCTTCACCGCCGTTTGACACCATCAACGAAGAACTTGCGGAAGAGTTGAGGAAGGAACCGACCAACATTGTCAACATAACAATTCCCCTGGAGAACGGAATTCCTCCATCAGCAATACTTAAGAAATGGCTTGAGGATGGAACGCTGAAGCGAATTGACAAGGATTCGTACATCGGCATAATCCAGGAATTCAAGTACAACGAAACCCCCTTAAGGAGACTGGGACTCATTGGACTTGTCGAGATTTTTCCAGATGACGGCAATGTGCGCCCGCATGAGGAAACCTTCGAGAAACCTCTCCAGGGAAGGTTTGAACTCATGAAGGAGATCAATGGGCAACCTGAGCCCATATTCATGCTGGTATCGTCAAATAAGTTCGAGAGGGTCCTTGCAAGGGCCCTTGCCGAAGGCGAGGAAATTTTCGATTTTGAGGAACCAATAGGTGTTGTCAACCGGGTCATCCAGATCAGTTCCCCGGAAACCGTGGCGGAAATTTCAAAATCGCTGGAAGGGGAATCTGCCATTGTTGCAGATGGGCACCACAGGCTGGGAGCAACGAGAAGACTTGCTGCACTGAATCCGAACAATCCGTTCTGGAGTTCCTGCATGTCTTACATAAGTTCCGTCCACGATTCAGGTCTCCTGATTGCCGGAATACACAGGGTCGTGAAGAAGAAGCTGAACCTGCAGGATTACCTTGGAAAGATTTCGGATCGTTTCAATGTTGAGGAGATCACTTCGTTCAATGGCCAGGAATCAATGGTGCTGTATGACGGGTCACAGAGATACCTTAAAATTTCACCGAAGTCCATACCGGAAGAATATCCTGAGAAATTCAGGTCCTCCATAGTGCCGCTCACCTATGTGCTGAATGAACTTCTTTTCAGGGAATGTCTTGGTTTCAATGACTTGGATATCTCGGATCTGGTTGAGTATCAGCATGACCTTTACCATGCTGTGAAAAGCGTCGAAAATGGAGAGGCTTCGTTTGCTGTTCTGATGCCATACTGGAACAAGAATTCGTTCATACAGTTCGTTATCAATGGCGACACGCTTCCTCCCAAGTCGACTTATTTTTATCCGAAGATTCCTTCCGGCATTGCCATAAACTTACCATGATGCCACTGTAGCTCAGATGGAGGAGCGGCTGATTCGTAATCAGCAGGTCGGGGGATCGAAACCCTCCAGTGGCTTAGTTCACAAAATAGTAGGTTTTTAACATATTGCAACGCTTTTATTTTTGAGGATTTCGAATGAGCTATTGAATTCCCGTAAAGAACGTTGACATGCATGCTGGAACCGTGTCAACGACCACCGATAACATGGAATCTCCATTCCTACCGGCACCGGTAAACTGCGCTTCCAGGCTTCCCCAAATCTGAAAGTCAGTAGAGGCTCAACTTCACCCTGTAGTTGATGAGCAGGCGGAAGATCGATCACCAGATGTCGATCTTCTGGTGTCCCTCTTTTCCTGCAGCGTTAAACGCCTTCTCGAAATCAGGATGGTTGTAAACAGGGACAGCCCCCCTGAAATTGCTCGGCGAGTGTGGATCGACTGTAACCAGCATCCTGATCTGCTCTTCCCTCACGTTCTCCTTCCAGCACTGTGCCCAAGAAATGAAGAAGCGCTGCTCCGGTGTGAGCCCATCAATGTTCTTTCTCAGGTCGGGATGACGCTGAAGACGTCTCTGCAGGGCTTCGAATGCAATACTGACGCCACCAAAGTCTGCTATGTTCTCCCCCAGCGTAAGTTCGCCGTTCACATTAAGGCCGGGGAGAGCCTCAAGGGAACTGTAGAGTTTCACTACCTTGTCTGCCCGTTCCATGAAGTTCTTCTCGTCTTCCTCGCTCCACCAGTTCTGCAGGTTTCCGTTCTGGTCATACCTCCTTCCCTGGTCGTCGTACCCGTGTGTAATCTCATGAGATATAACGCCGCCGATGGCCCCGTAGTTCACGGCGTCGTCCATGGCAACGTCGAAGAACGGGGGCTGCAGGATCCCCGCAGGGAACACTATCTCATTCTCTGTGGGATTGAAGTATGCGTTGACTGTCGGCGGAGACATGTACCACTCATTCCTGTCAACCTGCCCGCCTACCCTCTTCATCTGCCTGTTGACCTCGAATGCAGACGACCTGAGCACGTTTCCAAAGTAATCCTCCTCCGATATCCGTATGGAGGAGTAGTCGCGGAACCTGTCCGGATGCCCGATCTTGGTCCTGAATCTCCCGAACTTGGCAAGGGCAAGTTCCCTTGTTGCTTCTGACATCCATGGGAGTTTCTTCAGTCTCTCCACGAACACTTCCCTTATGTCGTCGACCATTGTTGCCATTCTCCGCCTGGCTTCCGGACCGAAGTTCTCCTCTACGTAGATCTTGCCCAGTGCCTCACCCACGGATGAGTCTATCACCCTCACTGCCCTCTTCCATCTTGGTTCCGGCTGCTTCTGCCCGCGGATCTTCCTGTTGAACATGTCGAAATGTTCCATTTCCACCTCCTCATGGAGGAATGGTGAGGCCATGTTCACCAGTTGCCACTTGAGATAGGTCTTCAGGTCAGCCAGTGGCCTTTCAGAGATGAAACTTGATAGAAAGCTGAAGAATTCGGGTTGCCCGACAACAACATAATCTGTCTCCGGAACTCCCATCCCAGCGAGGTATGCGACAAGCCTTAGTCCCGGATATTTCTCTTCAAGTTCTTTCACCGTAACCCTGTTGTAGTTCTTTTCCGCGTCCCTGAGTTCAGCTCTTGACCTGCTTGCCCTCGCGAACTCAAGCTCCATGGAATAAACTGTTTCCTCAACGTTGCCTTCTGCAGAGATACCAGTCAGGCGTGACATGGTTTCCAGGTGCTTCCTGTAGTGACCCCTGATTTCCGAGAATCTATCGGAAAGGTAATAGTCCCTGTCCGGAAGGGTCAGGCCGCCCTGCCATAGGTAAAGGGCATAGATGCTGCTCTCTTTCTCGTCATTGCTTGAGTACGTGCTGAAGAAAGGGAAAATCCCAAGGGAATGAAATCTCACGATCAATCTGCCGAGGCTCTCGGCATCGTTGACCCTATCCACTTCGTCCAGAAGTGGCTGTATTGGATCCAGCCTGAGTTCCTCAAGCCGTTCTGTATTCAGTGCGGAACCGTAGAATGCCCCGAGGAAACTCCTCAGTGGGTCCGATGGCTCTTTCCTGCATTTCTCCAGGATTCCCTTCAGTATCTCCTGGTTCCTCTCAAGCAGCAACGTGAATGAACCCCAGGAGGTCTTGTCCTCAGGTATGGGGTTGCTCTTCAGCCATGTTCCTGCTGCATAATGGTAAAAGTCAGTCATCGGATCAATGGTTTTGTCCATGTGGTAAACTGAAAAACCTGGATAATCTGTCTTCCTTTCCGGCTGCTTCTCGTTCGCGCTCATTGCCTCATGCAGTACTACCTGATAAAAACAGTTTTCCGGATTATCGGCTCTGCCTCTTGATCAGCTTTGCGTCCAGCACCGTGATCCTGTGCCCGTCAATCCTGATTGGGTTGAGGTCAAGTTGGGAAAGGTAGTCGCCCATCGCACCGGCAAGGCCAGAAACCCTCAGGAGGAACTTGGCGAGTGCTGCCTTGTCAATGCCAAGGCCCCTGAATCCATTGACAAACTTCGAGAGGGATACCTCTCCAATCATTTCCAGTGCATCAGTTTCGTCAATAGGTATGAGCCTGAATGTAACGTCCTGAAACAGTTCCGTGTAAATCCCTCCGGAGCCAAGCATGATCGAAAGCCCGAAGTTGCGGTCCCTTGATACCCCAACGATGCCTTCAATTCCTCCGTTGATCATTTCCTCGATCATTATCTCCGAGTCGGGGAATCTTTCCTTCATGATTCTGAATTTATCCTCCAGTTCCCCTCTGCCCTGGATTCCAACCATCACGCCGCCCGCTTCGGTCTTGTGCAGTATTTCCGCTGATGACACTTTAAGAACCAGTGGGTAGGACAGACCCAGATTACCGGGCAGTTCTGTACAGACTACACCTTCCGGCACGGTGATACCTATGCTCCTGAGAGCTGTCTTCAGCGCAAACTCAGTCACCGGTCTCTCTCGTAAGGATTCCGCGATTTCCCTGAACAACTAACTATCGCCTCCTGTAGCATCCGTAATCATGAAGCACCTTCACTGCCTTCACCGTTCTCTCTATTGAAGGGAAGGCCGGGATTTTCATCTTCTCGAATTCGATGAGCAGTTTCTTCCCGAGTTTCGAACCGATCACCCCAACGACTATAGGCTTGGTTCTCGAATGCTTGGAAATGATGTCGACTATTCCGGTATCCATCTTTGGGGTCTGTGGAAGTGCATATGTTATGATGGCATCCACGGCTTCGTCCTCGCTGAGTATCCCCAGGACGCTGTCATAGCTTGCCACTGACCCGTCGGCAGTGAGATCGATCGGGTTCTCAACCGATCCGAACGAAACTATCTCCTTCCTGATCCTGTCCTTGGTGGTCTCTGAAAGTTTCGCCAGCCTCATGCCTATTCCCCTTGCCTCTGAGGAAACGTAATCCGCGGTTATGACGCCCACTCCGCCGGCAGTGGTGAGGATGGCAACGCCAGTGCCGGTGAAAGGCATCCCATGTGCAAGAGTGCGTGCATAGTCAAGAAGTTCTATCTCGTTGTATGCCCTGATCGCTCCTGCCTGCCTGAGCATGCCGTTGACTATTCTGTCGTCTGATGCCATGGCCCCTGTGTGGAGGGAAGCTGCTTTGGCTGAGGCAGAGCTCCTTCCTGATTTCAGGACCACCACTGGCTTTATGGCATTCACTTCTTTCAGCGTCCTGTAAAATTCTCGTCCGTCCCTAAGGCTCTCGACATACACTGCAATGCTCCTGGTCCTATCGTCTGTCGAAAGGTACTGCAAGAGTTCCGTTTCCTCCAGATCAAGCCTGTTTCCAAGATTGATGAAGGCCGAGATCCCAATCCCGTATTCAGAAATGGAGTCCATTGTGAGCAGCCCAAGGGCACCGCTCTGAGATATGAAGGCGATTTCCCCTGCAGGGGGAAAGGAGACCCTGTCAGGCGGGGTCAATGCCATGTTTACCCTGCTGTGGGGAAAATATACACCGACTGTGTTGGGCCCGATAACCCTTGTTCTGGTTCCCGATATGATTTTACCGATCCTCTTCTCCAGTTCCCTGCCTTCACTCCCGGTCTCCGAAAATCCTCCAGGTATTATGACAACATAAGGAACTTGAAGCTTCACACATGCTTCGATCTCTTGAATCACCGATGCAGCCGGGAGTGAAACAACGACAAGGTCTATCTGTTCTCCGATCTGGTCAAGGCTCCCCTTTGCGGGAATTCCGAGTATGTCTCCAGACCTAGGGTTAACAGGGTAAATCTTCCCCCTGTAGCCGGATTCCACAAGATTCTTCAGAACGGCATACCCAATCTTCATCTGGTTTGAACTGGCCCCAACTATAGCTACGCTTCCCGGATTGAAAAGGTCCTCTAACAAGTGAATCGGATCGTGCCTGAAGTTATAATTTTTTCATAGAAGATGAAGATAAGAACCGTGAGCAACCTCACGGATTCTGGTACATGGACTGGACTTTCACCCTATTGCCCTCTGAGTCATAGATGAATATCCCGTCCTTCTCATCAAGGGTCTGCTTGTGATGCCCATCGCAGTATGGCTTGTCCTCGGAAAGACCGCAGGCACAGATGTGCTTCTCCTCCTCTCCGACCTTGATCGAATATGGCCTGTTTCTCTCGTGCAAAACTATCCTCGACATGTGTATCCCATAAAAATGTGGATTTGGTATTACTGCTCTTTGGAATGATTAATGCCTATAATGACTAGTATTCTATAATAATGTTTATATCCAATCTGCGTTTACAGTTATCATGGCTGCCGGGAAGCCCAGGCACGGGTCC